>JAIQGE010000001.1:306542-613084 GCA_020072815.1 Terriglobia bacterium
AGGACCGTGGGCGTGACGTGGTACGGCGAGATCTTCTACTTGGGTCATCCGTGAGGTGGATCGTAGTCATAGGGATCCCTCCCTACGGTCGGGATGAAGAAAAAGGGCCGTTTGTGAAATCCGGACAGTACACAGCACTGTCCATGCGAACTAGACCTACTGGCAGGACCGGCATGGGTGGCCAGCGTGGTATTCTCGCCGGGAGACTTAACCGACAAGCGCTTTCATACGTAAGTTTGCACAGGAGAAACGCGACTGCCTCCCTCCCCGACGCCTCGCCTTCGTGTGGTCTCTTGGATCATCGCCCTCCTTCTGCCTGCTGCCGCGTGGACCTTCACCAGCTACACGCAAGCCTATTTCCATCCTGGGTTGGGAGCGTTCTTTACTGCCGCCGCGGTGCTGGCTGCGGCGATCGGCGGAATGCGCATGGCTTTCGTGGCCGCCACGCTGAACGTGGCTGCCATGAACCTGTTCGCGCGCCTGTATCTGCCCAGCACCCAGCATACGAACATCGGATTCTGGTCCGTGCTGATGGTGACCGTGGCGCTGGTGGTGGGCTACGCGCGAGAGAAATGGTCGGCCGCGGAAATGCTCGCCGGACGCCTCAGCACCGACCTGGCCCGCCTACGCGACGAGCTGGAATCGCAACGCACTGACCTGCGGCGCTTTCACGATCTCAGCGTGCGGCTCTCCAGCAGCCTGGAATTGCAGCGCCTGCTGAATGACGTGCTGGTATCGGTGGCGTCGCTGCAAAAGACCGATCTGGCTCTGCTGCTGGTGCTGCCGGAGCGCAAGAGCAAAGTGCTGCGGGTGGAAACCTACACGGGTTTCGCGGCTGAGCAGATCAAGCTCTTCGGCGAGCTGCCGGCGTCGTTCTTTTCGCCGGAGCGCCGCGTGCTGATTGAAGACATTGAAAAACCCGGGACACATTTTCCGTTCATGGAAGCCGCCAAGGAAGTCGGGTTCCGTGCGGTGTTCAGCATGCCCATCATGAACGCGCGGGGCGAACCGCTGGGCATGGTGGTCACGTTCTTCCGACATCCCTACGCGCCCAGCGACCGGCAGTCACGACTAGTGGAACTCTACGCCCGCCAGGCGGCCAACGCGCTGGACAACGCGCGCTTGTATCGCGATTCGCTGGACACGCTGGCGGCCGAGCAGCATCGCACCGCCGTGCTGCGGTCGCTGGCGGAAGCATCTGTGCAGATCAATTCCGCGCTCACCATGGATTCCGTGCTGCAAGCCATCACCGACCAGGCGCGGACCATCATCGGCGCGCGCCAGGCTTTTACCACGCTGCTGGCCAAAGGCGCGTGGAACCAGAGTCTCACGTGCGTGTCCGTGGCGGAAGGCGAACCGGCCTTCAAGTTTCCGCAGGAAAGCTCAGAGAATTTCATCCTGGCGTGCAGTCTCAACAAGCCGGTGCGGCTGGACTCCAGCGGCGGCGGGACCCGCCCGTGGCGCGCCATGATGAAGAATGAAGAAGCCACACGGCATGGCTGGCTGGCCGCTCCCCTGCTCACCCGTGATGGCCGTAACCTGGGATTGATCCAGCTGTTTGAGAAGATGAACGGCGAGTTCACGGAAGACGATGAGGCAATCCTGGTGCAGCTGGCGCACATGGCGTCCGTGGCCACTGACAACGTGCGGCTGTATCGCGAAGCGCAGGAGCAGATCGCGGAAATCAAACGGACGCAGGAAGCGCTGGAGCGCAGCAAAGAAAACATGGAACTGGCGCAGCAGTACGTGGGCATCGGCATATGGGAGTGGGACCTCCACACCGAAGCGCTGGCTTGGTCGGACAAAATCTCCCGCCTGCACGGCGTGGAGCCGGGAAATTTTGACGGCAAGTACGCCAGTTGGATGGAGTGCATTCATCCTGAGGACCGGCAGCAGGTACATCATGCGATTACCGAAGCCACGGCGCGGAACGGCGACTATGAAGTGCAATATCGCGTGGTGTACGCGGACAAGAGCGTCCACTGGCTGGAGACCCGCGGCCGCACCATGATGATCGGCAATACGCCAGTGCGGATGCTGGGTGTGGCCATGGATATCACCTCGCGCAAGCTGGCGGAAGAGGCGCTGCGCCGTTCAGAAAAGCTGGCGGCCACCGGACGTCTGGCGGCCAGCATCGCGCACGAAATCAACAATCCGCTGGCGGCGGTGACCAACGCGCTGTACATCCTGCGCATCAGCGCGGGCATGCCGCAGAACGCGCTGGAATACGTCCGCACGGCGGAAGCCGAACTGGCGCGCGTGGTCCACATCACGCGGCAGACGCTGGGCTTTTATCGCGAACCGTCGTCGCCCGTGCCCATCTACGTTCCGCAAGTCATGGAAGAAGTGCTCTCCGCGTACGGCACCAAGATCCAGAAGCATGGGACAAACGTCTTGACGCTTTATGAGGATGTGGGACAACTGGCGGCCTTCCCCGGCGAACTGCGGCAGGTGTTCTCCAACCTGGTGCTCAACGCGCTGGAAGCGCTGCCCGAGGCCGGAAAAATCTTTGTTCGCGTGCGCGAGGCGCATGACCGCGAAGAAAAGCGTGGCGTAAGGATCACGGTGAGCGACAACGGTCCAGGTATCGCGCCGGAGAACCTGCCCAGGATCTTTGAACCGTTCTTCACCACCAAAGAAAGCAAAGGCACCGGACTGGGACTGTGGGTGAGCCAGGGGATCGTGCACAAGCACGGAGGCAAGATTCGCGTCCGCAGCAGCATTAGTGAGGGCCATCACGGGACCACGTTTGCGATCTTCCTACCCTTCGCCGCGAAAGAAGCTCCCGCCGCACAGCCGCCCGCGACGCAGGAAAGCACGGGAAGCGATGCGGTGGTGCAGAACGAAGTGGCGTCAGGCAACAAGTCCTCAGCGGCGTAACAGCCGCCCAACTCATCAGCTATCGGCCACACGGATTCGCGCAGGCGTTCCCCGCGGAGGCGGTCAGGCTTCCTGCAGACCGTGGAGCAGGCGTCCCATGACGCGGGAGATGCGCTCCCAGTTGCGGGCTTCCACCGCGAGCTGCTTCTTTCCCGCAGCGGTGATGGCATAGAAGCGGGCCTTGCGATTGTTCTCAGAAACGCCCCACTTGGAAGTGATCCAGCCTTTTTGCTGCAGGCGCAGCAGCGCGGGATAGAGCGTTCCCTGGTTGAGGTGCAGCATATCTTCTGACACCTGCTCAATGCGCCGCGCGATGCCGTAGCCGTGCATGGTGCCAAGGCCGTCCAGGGTCTTGAGCACCATCAGGTCCAGCGTGCCTTGCATGACGTCAGCTTTGGGGTCGCTCATCGGCGCTCCTGAAGTGCCGGATCAAACAGCACTTACGATCAACCAAATAGAAGACTAAGTTGCTATCTGTTGATTGTCAACAGGAAGGCGCGGGATCACCATGTGCCTGTTGGATTAAGCCGTGCTATGGCTCCGCCGAAGATCATGGACAGAGTACCTCCGAGGCGCAAATTGGCCCAGTCTGGGGGCTGGGGCCGGTCGCGATGACCAAGACCCCTTCCCGGCCTACGGCGAAACCATAAAAATATTGAATTTAAATGACTTAGACGACAGTTTTACGGCGGTGATCAACCCAAAGATGAGAGAAATTAATGTAGGAACACAGGAACACTTTTAGAGTATGCTAGTGCCTTGCAGGTTACTTTGGTAACTAGGCCCATGGTAAACACAAAAAAGTCGCTGTCCCCAGGCGCAAGCGCCCAGCGAGGATTTTCCCTGGTTGAGGCGCTGGTGGTGGTCATGGTGATTCTGGTGATTGCTGCCATAGCGATTCCCAGCCTGATTCAGTCCCGCATGAAAGCCAATGAAGCCGCGGCGGTGGCCTCCATGAAGACCATACAGACCGCGGAGACCTTGTATTCCACCGAGTTTCCCGAGGAAGGGTTCGCGCCGAGCCTGGCCGTGCTGGGGCCGAACGGGACTGACTGCTCCAACGCGGGGCCGACCAATTCCTGCATCATCATGGACGATGCCCTGGCCAGCGGGCTCAAGAGCGGCTACATCTTTGTGCTGACGGGCGATGGCAACACACCCACCCGCGCCTACACCTTGACCGCCTCGCCGGAGAGCAGCAGCGCGTCGGGCCGGTGCACTTTCTCCTCCAACCAGACAGGACTGATCTCCAAGACCGTCTCCGGTTCTGGAAGCGGCTCTGGGACCTTCACCGTGGGCACCAGCGGCACCTGCGACTAAGACCTCCGCAAAAGTTCGATTCCTTCTTCTTCGGCTGGCGAATCAATGTGCCTGCTCGCCTAGCAATTGAGACGTAAGCGAGAGTCTACTCAGCTTTCACCGTCACCGATACGCGGGTGTTTTCCCAATCGAGTTGCAGGCTGGCGGTGTCGTCGCCCTTCTTGTTGAAGGAAATGGTGAACTGCTCCACCAGTTGCGGCAGCGCCGACGTCTTCATGTCCACGCGGGCCAGATCTTGTTCCTGGTGGTACTCGGTGCCCCATTGTCCGGTCTGCTTATTGATGATCAGCTTCCATCCGCTTTCCGCGGGCAATGCGTAGAGCGTGTACGTGCCGGCCGGGACCTTCACGCCGCCGATGTCCAGGTTCGTCGCGGTTGTCAGCGTGGTGGCTTCATTGGCGCCAACCCGCCAGACGTAGCCGTAAGGCGCCAGGTCGGTTCCCAGCTTTCTTCCCCGCAGCGATGGACGGCTGTAATCCACCGTGATCTTCTTGCTCTTGAGCGTGACATCGGCCGTTGCCGGAGGACTGGGCCGCTTGCTCTTGTCCTGCTGTGCGACGCCGGCAGTCGTCAAACCGACCACCAGCGCGGCGACCGCGACCGCCGTTCCACCTGTAAAGATCCTGTTCCGCATGTTCATGTGAGTTGTGAATGTCCTTTCCCGATTTTTCTGCGCAGATCATTATCGCGCGCAGAACGGTGAACGGACAAATCTATCGTGACGAAGAGCCTCCGCAAACATTCAGGCCCCAACGCTCTTCGGCAAAGAAGCCGTTGAGCGCAGGAGCCTGATCTTCTGAATCTGGCGTTCGATTACTGGTTGGTGTACTGAGCCGCGTGCACGGGCTTCTTCTTCTTGCTCTTGGCGACTATTTTCTTGGGCGGCGCCGAGTCGTCTTTCCTTGCGGGCGCGCTCGCCACGACGGGCGCGTTGCCGCGCGGATCAACCACCGCGGCGCGCTGTTCTACGTAAGACGACAAGCTGCTGCGAATGCGGAGCAGGTTGGCGTAGTCGGCGGACAGGCGGTTGTACTCTTCCTTCTTGCCGTAATTTTGCGTGGCTTCCGCCAGGATGTCCAGGTTTTCGCAGACCAGCGTGACGTTGTTGTAGAGCTTAAAGGTGGAGCCCACGCTGCCGTGCTGCGCGCGCACTTCGCTGATCATCGCCGGCAACGCGCCGGCCTGCTGCTTGAGCATGTCCGCGGTCTGGTTGGCTTGCTGTTTGTGCGAACTCTTCTTGATGAAGCCGGTCTTCCAGCCGGACGCCCACTTGTCCGTACGCAGGTTGGCCAGATCCGTGTTGGTGGCCGATACCGCGGACTCCGCGTCGGTCAGCATGGACGTAAGGTCTACATGCTTGGACGTCGTCGAGGACGACGATGCAGACGCAGTCGCCGCCGACGCGTCTTTTGTTTTGGAATCCGGCGCTTTGGAATCCGACTTCACAACGTGCAACTGCGCGTCTTTGGATGACTGTGCGAAGGACGGTGCGGCCATGCTGAGACCGAACATGAGGACGACGACTGCAGCCAAGATTTTTTTCACGGATTACGCTCCTGGTGGTGGTATTTGGACTTGGACTTCAAAACTCAACATCAGACTTGCATGGCGCGGACCCCGGTTGCCCGCCGCAGCGCGCTGTCGCGCACGCCACAGCGGTGATCATTACTGGCTATTGCTGAACTGCATTCCCGACGACGACTTTTTCTTCTTGGCGGCGGCCACCGACTTCTTCTGCTGCTTGTCCGGCACGCCGTCATCAATGATGATTTTCTTCGGCATCCCCAGGCCATCGGTGGACACCGCGGAGGTGAAGCTGGAATACGTGACTCCGCCGTCGGCCGCGGCGGCTTTCTGCTGGATGTACGACGAGAGCGTGCGGCGCAAGCGGATCAGGTTGTTGTAGTCGGTGGCCAGCGGCGCGTACTCATCCTGCTTGCCATATTCGTGCGCCTTGTTGGCCAGCGTGTCCAGCGTCTCGCAGACCAGGCTCACGTCCTCGTAGACTTTGAAAGTCGCGTACATCCCGCCGCGGGAATTCATCGCGTCACGAATCAGGTCCGGCAGCGCGCCCTTCAAATTGCGCTGCAATGACGCGGCGTCCTGCGCGGCCAGGTTCTTGTGCGCGGTGCTGGTGGTGAAACCCGTCCTCCAGCCGCCTTTCCATTTCTCAATTTGCAAGTGGCTGATGTCGCTGTTGGTCGCGGCGGCCGTGCGGTCCAGCTCCAGCAGCGTGGACATCAGGTCCGGCCGCGCTGCCGCTGAGCCTCTGTTCTGCGCCCATCCAGCCGGAGGCAAACTCAGCGCCAGCATGGCGACCATCGGTAACACAACCCGCAGAATCTTCATCACAAACTCCTTACGCGATAAGGGCGTGCAAGTAATACGAGCTATCAAATCGGCGACTCATCAAACTCGAGTCGTTAAAACCTGAATCATCAAACACCAAACATCAATGCGCGAACCGTTGATACACGATTCATCAAAACGGCGACTTATCAGAAATCGCATCGCCAAAGTGCAAGACATCAAAACGCGAGACTCAAAACACGAATCATCAAAGCGCGAATCATCAAAAATCATTGAGGGTGAATTCTGTCCGACGAGGGCTTCTGCGGACGTTCGAGGGCACAATCGCTGAACTAAGGATAGCCCGGCGGCCAGGAATGTGCGCGTTACCGACGGGCAACTTAGAAGCGTATTGGGACAACGGTGACCTGCGGCGCCGGTGCTGGACTTCCGCGTGACCATTGTTAACTTTTGCACTCTCGATCTCCCCTTGCTCTCTTAACCACGACGGACTCCTTCGCGACCATGGCATTCCCGCTCGCAACGACAGAATTCCTGGTGACGCGCCTTTGTGCTCCTTCGTGTCCTTTGTGGTTCAAGTGTTTCTGCCTTTCCGATCACGGCGATGTCGGCGATCACGTGCGATTCCGGCGATGTGCCCCCTCCGGGGGCACCTTCATCCCCGGAAAATAAGGACTTAGCTCCAATCATCCCCGGCGATATCCGCTCCATTCACTAACTCGTCAACCTCTCACCATATACTCCTAACTCATTGCACCAAAATGACTTATGCTACCACAGGATGGCTTTCAAGGCAAGGAAAAAGTGCCGCATAGAAGGGAAATCCAGGCGAATAACAAGATGTAGGGTTGCCACACCTTAGACCATCCCCACATCTTGTGGTCTCTTCAGCGATTGTGGGCCGCTGGTCCTTCGCGGACCGCTGGGTTTCCTTCTAAAGATTGTGGAGCGTGGCCGCCCTCGGCCGCGGCGGTTGGGCACTCTCTCAAGCCAGTCCCCGCAGGGGACGGCTGGTAGATGTGTAGGGCAGGCTTTCAAGCCTGCCTGAGCCGAAGGCGAAACGAGCCGTTTCAACGGCGGGAAAGCAACGACTAAAGGTTCCTTCCGCGCTGCCGCAGGCCAGAACCCCGCGGGCCACAAATGGCCGCCGAACACCCACGGTCAGCGCCGTAGGCGCGTCGCGAAGTTAGCCCAGCACGGCGCCGAGGCGCGTTATGCGCTGAGGCGGTAAGTGCTGGGTAAGCAACGAAAGAAATCCGTTCCTCGCTGCCGCAGGCCGGAGCGGAGCCGCAGGCGGAGCGCGACGACTAGGCTTTCTTCGGTTTAGATCCGCTGCTTTCGGAGGGAAGGTTCTTGCTTACAAAGCGAACAAGCTTGGCCCAGTCAATAGCACCTGACTTGTCACAGTACTTCTGAGTGAATTCGAGGGTCAGCCGATTGTATATCTTGCCTTTCTGTTCATTAAACAAATTGGACTGTTTCTCGGCCTCATGTCCAAGCGGCTCGATCACATCAACATATAGTTCGGGGTCGCCGGACAATAAATGCCAAAAGCTTTGACCGCCAATATGTAAAAAAGACCCATTATCCGCGGTTTTGAAATTGCCGTAGCAGATGCCCAACATGCAAGTCAGTGAGGCCGCATGAGCAGCCAGGCTACGTGAAGTAAATCACAGGAACCGCCAATCATGTGCCTCGCAGAATGGGCATAAGTTCTTTGATGATGGGTTCCGCGACCCCAGCCACATCCGCTGTCATAGGTGCGGCGGTCATCCAGAGACGGAGAATTCTTGCGCCTACAGTGATCTCGGCTTTATGAAAAAGCTTTCCGGAGCCTTTCAAGCGAGTCCATGTTCCCACAGAACAAGGATAGATCAAGCAAGACACGATCGTCCGCGATTCGGCTAAGTTGGCGTAAGCCAATACTTGCAGCAAGTCATTGCGATGTTGCTCTTTCCACTCCCCTTCCATTGCAGTCCAGGAACGAAACTGCATCTCTTCGAAATGGCGCTTGTATTTTGCGTCAAGCACTAACGTCATATCGCCCCATTGCAGCCACAAATCAGGAATCAAAGATTTTTGCGATCCCAGATATGGCGGATCCCAGGAAATCGCTCGAGTTGTCTGCCTTAAACGCCCAACCTTTACAGCTGCGCCGGTATTTCGTGCGACGGCGTGAAACACGGTCTCGATCCAAGCCTCAAAAAATCTTTCCATCGCCATGACCCATGGAATGCCTTCAAGCTTACTGCTGCCTGCAAGGCCGCGCTTCTCGATTGTCCACTGGAGCGCTTGCAGCCCTTCAACATAAAACTCTGTCTTCAGCGGTTTGCGCACCCAGATTGCCATCTGAGTTGGGGATGGAATAAACACCGGCACATCCCGTACTAAGAAGAGTAGTTGTTGAGCGACATCAATTAGCAGATTCACAAAAGCACCGTGTTCAGTTTGGGACTGAAGGTCATCGATGATGCGCTCAATGCAATATCGAATTGCCCCGAGGAGCTGGCGCTCCTGCCGCAAATCGGGGAATGTACAAGGTACTGCGAGGAACGCACCTGTCGGCAAGGAACGAACCGCGTATTCGGTCCAACGAACTTGCCCGCGAGGAGCGTTTTGAATTTCACTGACGATTTCAAATCGTCGATTCACGCACTTGAGCAGGGCTTTGATCCTTGCGAGGATCATGGAAGAGAGGACCCAGCGCGGAATACTTCTTTCCGAACCTTTGAAGGGTTCAAGCTTGAGCGGTGTTGGCGCGATTCTCCAGCCCATCTGGGCAAGCATGGGCCCGATTCCGTCCCAGGGAAACCGAGGGTTCACGATGACGCCGTAATCAGCTTTTCCGCTTGTGGGGGAGATAAGTGGAATTGCGCCTATCGTGTTTCCTGAATGCAACCTAATCATCACATCTCGGCCATTGAACTCTCGATCAACCTGAATTTCAGCCAGTGAGAGAACGGAGTGATTCTGTTTGATTAGTTGTTCCGCGAGTCGTGCGGCTTCACTCAAGGAATTGCGGGGATCGCGATGCTTCAACTGAAATAGGTCAACGGCCGAAGTGGAAAAACTAGAATTGTCTTCCAAACGAATGAACGGATGGCCGCGAAGCGGCAGGCCGATCAGTGACTGGCTCACCCGTAGATCTCTAGATTTTCTTCTTATAGGCTGTGGACCCATTGCAAGTAGCTCCGGATCTGCTCACTAAACCCGCCCACGTACCCTTGTGCAAGATACTCTTCCAATAAGGGTGCAAGGCTCACTTTTAGGCTTACAGGCGCCTTTGACTCATCTTTCTCGAGGAAATACGAGTGTCCCGGAACCAGATTGAACGCATCGTCCTGAGCGTACTCAACGAAAATGGCAATCAATTCTCGGAATGCATGCTGCATCAGTCCGCAACCGTTCTTTGCAACCACGCTCATCTGCGGCCAGAGCGAGACGAACGCAAACCTTCGGCGAATGGCTACGTCCACGATCGCAATGCTACGATCGGCGCTATTCATTGTGCCGAGAATGTACAGGTTGTCAGGAATGCTGAACTTCTCATCAAAAGGCTTTTCGAAATTATACGGCAGACTTATTTCCCGTTTTCGAATGTCGTTGGCTTCTAGCAAATAGATAGCCTCACCGAGTATCTTGCTCAAATCTGCGCGGTTAATCTCGTCAATATTGAGCAGGTAGGGCTTAGGCTGGATTTTTAGCGCGTCGGCAGCGGCTTGCATAAGAAAGCCGCGTTTGGGCCGAAATTGCAGCCCCCGCACTTGATCTGAGTGATCGGGAGACAATCCGCCAATGAAGGTCTCATATGTCGTATTTGGATGCAGCTGGATTGTGCGGCCCGCGCCCTTATACTCATCCGCGAGCATATCTAGCGCCATTGTCGTCTTCCCCGTGCCCGGTGGACCTTGGATGACTACAAAACGCTTTTGCTCAAGCAATGCCTTAACTTCTTTAGAATCGACTTGCGGCATCAGGTGGTTAAACCACCTTGAACGAATCTTCTCACTGTCTTCACGCTGCGGCGCGTTAGGCCGAATTCCTCGTTCTTCGAACATCAAATCAAGAAAAGCGGCCACTGCCTTGAGCGTCACGCTTCGGTCACTGGTTGGCCGAAAAAGCGCGTACATCACGTTGCCATAAGTGTTGAAGGCATCTTTCGAACCCGGCCAATTCCTTTGAATATGATCGGGCACCGTGATATCCGTACGAGT
Organism: Terriglobia bacterium; assembly: GCA_020072815.1. Classification (NCBI taxonomy): domain Bacteria; kingdom Pseudomonadati; phylum Acidobacteriota; class Terriglobia; species Terriglobia bacterium. The sequence continues at coordinate 317,267 of JAIQGE010000001.1, forward strand.
GGGATCTTGTTTCGTCCAAGCGATCTGCTCACCTTTTCCGAACTCTCGGTTTAGCCACGCACCAATTGCTTGCGCTTTCCTTGCATGCCCTGGGCGTCCTAGAATAGCCTCATCAGGGGCAAGCCCCTGGGTTCCGACTACCAGACCAAGAAGGGCGGGCTCGTTCGAGGACGGGAAAATAACAAAAGAGAATCCTCCGTAAGGCCCCGATGTCGGGTTGCTCGGGTGGATATAAGCGGAGAATGGAACCCCAGAATCACCTTTCATGTCCGGCGCTCTCAGCTGGACTGCCTTCGCCGCAGCCGCTGGATACCGTCCTTGGGGGCCGCCGAACTGAGCTTTCAGAGCGTCTTCGTTTCGCTTTTTCCACTCCTGCAGTTCACTGGAGTGGATGATTTCGACAATCTGTCCTAGGCTCATACGCTAAATACCCCGTTGCTGGGGTGGAGGCAGTCTCTTTCCCTTTGGCAAAGGCCAATCGAGTTCCGCAGCGGCCCCGACTGGACCTATCTCGTTCAATGAAACTCGCGTAACAATAAACTCAAACCCGTCGTAACTATCGCAGCCGTAGCCTGGGCCGCTTCGTTCCACGACCCACCTGACGATAAGATCAAAGTATTGATGGGGAGACATGCCGACGAACTTCGGGAATTCATCCCCATAGCTACCCCCGATCCTACTAATATATTCGGCGGCTAGGCGCGGATCATAGAAGAGAAATTGATTTTGCAAAACGCCGGCCCAGAGCTCGGCGACCAGGTAAGCTGAGCGTCTAGAAAACATCAGGCACCTCTCAATTAGCTCGTGGTTTTCATCCTAAACTAACTGTTAAGAATTGGCAGTTACTTTCTCCGATGATGAGCGTCGCCGTCGTCCAAGAACTGGGATGGCGTAACGCCCAGAGCACGACTGATTTTTTCAATCGTGTACAGCGTCACGTTTTGCGGAGAGTTTCTGAGGCGAGCAAGCGAGCCGACCGAAATGCCGAGCCTCTTCGCGAAAGCGCGGTGGGTCAGCACCCCCTGCGCCTCCCGAAGTTTTCGTTGAACCGTTTTCGCGGCATCCATGTCTAGGTTGCAGATTTAGCAGAAACGGTGTTCAATATATTGAACAAATAGCCTGAGCCCTTATTTGCGTTGGGCAACACGGTTGCAACATCGGAACCGATAACGTCATGACAGACCCAATTCCCAACGACGCAACCGCCGACGAAGGCACAACCAACGCTGAACGGGCGTCCTGGGCAGAGGTGGCCTTGCTGGCCTACGGTCAGCGAACGGGAACAGTCGGAGACAAAGTAGGGGATGACGAGGACCCTTCTCTGATCATCACTGACCTTTTGGCGGACATCGCCCACTGGTGCGACCGCAACAACGTAGACCTGCAATTGGCGCTCGCGTCGGCGGCAAAGTATTACCAGACAGAGACCGGCGGGGAAGGAAGGCAGTTGCGGCCATGAGAAGTCAATCGGCAAAGAAGAAAAAGACCGCGAGAAAGAGACCTGCGCCGAGGGAATGTTTCCTCTTCCCGCAAGTGAAGGGCAAGAAGGTGGACTCGGTGGAGCTGTGGGCCGACATGGACAGTCAGTCGGTGACCGTCTGGTTTCAGGACCGCACCTGCCTGCACTTTGACCTGGCGCCCGGCCTGACGGTGCGGACCGAGTACTTTGCCTGGAAGAACGGGGAGCAGCGGGTGATCAAACGCTGGCCGGCTGTCCGCAGCGTGGGGAGGTAAGCCTGGGCCGCGGATTCGCACTTGGCGCTCAGATTCTTCTGACGCGCTCCGCTTCGCTGGTCTTCTCTTTGGTCGCTACGCGCTTCGCGCTGCGCGACGGGCCTGCGGCGCAAGGAACTCTTCCCCCTTGCACCAAAGTACCATTTACCCCTTGTACTAAGTGCGTCTTTTCAATAACCTGCGAGTGCCCGTAGAGTTAGAGGACACCAATCCCTGTAAAAATCAGGAATCGCTGACAAAAAGCTGAAAAAGGTTGGCGACGCAAAATCGCGAAGCGGTTTGCGAAGCAACATAAATGAGAGGCACCTAGAATGAAGATGAGAAATCCCCTGGTCCTAACTGGGAAAGCCCAAAGCGGGAAAGCCCAAACTGGGTACGCCCGAATCGCGTACATCTGCGCTGCCGTGGCAGCCGCTGTCGCCATGCTGATGCCGGCGGGCGCCGCCGCGCAGATACAGTCGCTGGGCGCGACGCAGGCGCAGCAGCCGCAAGTGGTCTCCCGCACCACCAAGGCCGTCAACTATCGCCTGCGCACGGACACCGTCAAAGTGGAATTCCACGGCACGGACCTGATGGCCAACGCCACGGGCGAAGCCAGGGTCACCGGCAAAAAAAGCAGCATTGAAATTGACGCCAAGTTTGAGAACCTGGACGACCCCACCAAGTTCGGCCTGGAGTATCTGACGCTGGTGATGTGGGCGGTCTCGCCCCAGGGGCGCGCCGTGAACCTGGGCGAGCTGGTCATTGACCACAACAACAGCAAGCTGAAAGCCATCACCGACATGTCGACCTTCGGCCTGATCGTGACCGCCGAACCGTACTTTGCCGTGAACCAGCCGGGCAACATGGTGGTGATGGAAAACATTGTCCCCGCCGGCGGACGCCAGGAAAATATTGAGGCCCGTTATGAGCTGCTGGGACGCGGAACCTACTCGTCAGTAAACACCCACATTCAGGACGCGATTTTCGGCATTGATCGCAAGACCCCGCGCGCGCTGTTTGAGGCCCGCAACGCCGTGCGCATTGCGCGCATCGCCGCCGCCGAGAAGTACGCGGCGTCCATCCTGGCCAAAGCCGACGGCCAGTTGCGCGCCGCCGAAGAAGCTTACGTCCAGAAGCGGGACAAGGGGACGATTGAAACCCTGGCGCGCGAAACCGTGAGCACCGCGGAAGAAGCCCGCGTGATGGCCGTAAAACAGAAAGCCGAAGAAGAAGCCAACGCCAAAGCCGCTGCCGAGAAGCGCGCCGCCGAAGAACGCGAAGCCCAGGCCCGCTTGAACGCGCAAGCGGAAGCCCAGCGCCGCGTGGACGCCGAGAACGCCAAGGCCCAGGCCGAGCAGGCGCGGAAGCAGGCGGAAGCCGCCACTGCGGAAGCTGTCCGCATGAAGCAGGAAGCCGACCAGGCCCGCCAGGAAGCGGAAGCCGCCAAGGCCCAGGCCGAGACCGCCAAGGCACAGGCCGTCGCCCAGCAACAGCAGTTGGCGGTTGAAGCCGACAAGGCGCGCAAAGCCGCCGAAGAAGCTGATCGTCTGCGCGCGCAAGCCGAACGCGAGAAGGCCGATCTTCGCGCGCAGCTCTTGCAGCAGTTGAACGCCGTGCTGGCCACGCGCGACACCGCGCGCGGTCTCATCGCCAACATGAGTGACGTCCTGTTCAAGACCGGCAGCTTTGAACTGCTGCCCGGAGCGCGCGAGCGTCTGGCAAAAGTTTCCGGCATTGTGCTGGCGCATCCGGGGCTGCACCTGGAAGTGGAAGGCCACACTGACAGCGTGGGCGGCGACGAATACAACCAGACGCTCTCGGAACATCGCGCGGAAGCGGTGCGCAATTATCTGGTCCAGCAAGGCATCGCCGACAACACGATTACCTCGCGCGGCTTCGGCAAGACCAGTCCGGTAGCGAGCAATGACACGCCGGAAGGCCGGCAGCAGAATCGTCGCGTGGAACTGGTGCTGTCAGGAGAAGCCATCGGGACGAAAGCCACGGCGGCGAATCAGCAGAGGTAGCCAAGTCAGCCCTTAGCCATTAGCCGTTAGCCTTTGGCTCTTGGCCGAGAATATGAGCACCAACCAAAAGAGGAGCCGCGTGGCTCCTCTTTATCTTTAGAAATCGAATTTGCCGGAGCGCTGAAAGAAATTTCTTACAGCGCAGCAGGAGGAATGTCGTCACGGCGCAGGATCTTCTGTACCGACTGCAGCACGTCGGCGTGGGAGTCGCCGGTGACGAAGCAGGCGCCGTCAATGTCCGGGCGAATGCGTCCCATCTGCAGAATGGAGGCATCCGGACAGAAATGCCGCACGGTGAGGCCGATGGCCTTTTTCATTCTGGGTTCCACCACGTCCGCGACCAGCACGATATCAAACGCGTGGCTATGGCAGGCCTGCTCAACTTCCTTCAGGCTGCATGCGGGGCTCACTTTGTATCCAGCCTGTTCAAGCCAATCGCAGCGAAGCCGAAGTGCGGCGTCCGTTGCCATGACCAACAGGAGGGAGGCTGCTGGAATCGTGTGCATTAAGGGTTCTTTGTTAATTCAGAATCCGGGAACTGATAATACTCTACTCCTTTTTCCCGGCAAGTACAAAAGTGGAATATGTTTGACGTTTATTTTTCAATAGCTTACAGCGAGTCTTAGGAATTACTGATTAGGAACTCCAATAGTGAAACCCGCTGCGCACTGACCAATGGCCGCAGACGCGGAAGGTCCACTCGACCGACTTAAAACATCACCAGATTCCTGCGCGCGCTGGAAAGCGTACAGGTTGTTGCGACGATGGCCGCTCTCGGACTGAGCAAACTCCGCATCGCGAGGACAAAACTTCCCGTCGTCCCACGATGCATCGCGCGCAACTGCGTTCACGCTGCCGGCCACAAGCTTTTGTTTTGATTTAGTCTATCTCCCGGAGACTGATTCCCCCATGTCCGCTTCAGCCACCACTCCCGCGTTCACGCAAAAGACGATTCTGCAGCACAAGCCGTTCCGCATCCTGTGGATGGCCCAATTTGTCAGCATCTTCGGCGACTTCCTGGCGCTGTTCGGCGTGATCAGCTTGATCACCTTTAAGCTGCACGGCACAGCGGTGCAAGTCACGTCGGTGACCATTGCGTATGTGTTGCCGCTGGCGGTGCTCAGTCCGGTGGCCGGCGTGTTTGTGGACCACTGGAACGTCAAGCGGGTGATGATCATCAGTGACGTGGTGCGCGCCGTGCTGATCCTGATGCTGCTGTTCGTCACTGACGTGCGGCAGATCTGCGCCATCTTTTTTGCCATCAGCGCGGTCTCCAGCTTTTTCTCGCCGGCGCAATCGGTCACTCTGCGCGTCCTGGTGCCGGCGGAAGGCCTGCTCGCCGCCAACGGGCTCATGACCAACGCGTTTTTCGTCGTGCGCCTGGCCTCGCCGCTGGTGGCAGGCAGCGTGATCTCCACGCTGGGCGAAAAAGCCTGCTTTTATCTGGACACGGCGAGCTTTGCTTTTTCCGCCATCATGATTTCCACGCTGGCCATCGTGCGGCCGGCGCGGGCGGACGGCGAAAAAACTCTGGCGTCGCTTACCCGCGACTTTCTCGACGGCAACAAGTTCATCTTCACCCACGCCGGGCTGTCATTTGTCTTTCTGGCGATGGCCGTGGCCACGTTCGTACTCAGCTCGTTCAGCCCGCTCATCTCCATCTTTATCCGCGACATGCTGCATGCCGGGCCGTTCACCTTTGGCGTATGCAGTTCCATGGTGGGCATCGGGCTGATCATGGGCGGGATGGTCCTGCCGCGCGTCAGCCGCACTGTTTCCCGCGTCAACGTAGTGTTGAGCGGGCTTTTCGTTCTGGGGGCCGGAGCGGCGTTGCTGGGCGGCTTCAGCAATATTCCCATGGCGGCCGCCAGCATGTTTCTGGTGGGCTTTGCCATCGCCTTCGTTCTGATTCCGGCGCAGACCATGTCGCAGCAGGAAACGCCTCCCACCATGGTGGCCCGCGTGAGCGGCAGCTTCATGTCTCTGATGTGGATCGGCCAGGTGATGGGCTTGCTGATCTCCGGATTTCTGGCGCAGAAGCTGGGGATCCGCCCATTGTTTTTGGCGTCCGCCGGCGCCATGGCGCTGGTCACCGCCGCGGGCTACTTCATGATGCGCGGAAGGTCCCACTTGGCGCAGACTGCAACGGAACGCGCGTCAGCGGCCTTAGACTGAAGTCGCGATGCCTCCGCCGCGTTTACCTTCGCGATACAATTCCGCTCTTCTGATTACCTTCGTACTTTGAATCTCTAATTCTTCCCGAATAAGCTGTGGCCATTGTGCCGCCTGCGTTCGGCTTCCGGTTCGACCGCACGCCCCGAACAACAGGCTCAAGGAGATTGACGGTGAAAGTCTCTTCCCTTTGTCGCGCAGGCGATGTGCGCAGGGTCAGGTCCGCGTTTTGGTTCGCTCTGCTGTTGGCAGTTTTGACTGCCACTTGTTGCCCATCTGTGTCCGCTCAGGAAGCCACCCGCAAAGTGAAAAAGAGAGTGCAGCCGGAGTACCCAGAGTTGGCAAAGCGGCTCAACATCCGCGGGACGGTGCGCGTCCAAGTGCTGGTTGCGCCCGATGGAAAGGTCAAAGAGGTAAAGGTGCTGGGCGGCGGTCCTGTACTGGCGCAGGCTGCCGTGGAGGCCGCGCAGAAGTGGGTGTTCGAACCCGAACCCCAGGCCTCAACCGTGGTGCTCAAATTTGATTTCAATCCGTGAGACTGTTGCGATCAGGACCTGAGTCTACGCGCAGGTGCCACTGTCGGCCTTTCCGGAGAAATAGAGCTCTCAGTGAGATGATTCTGCATGCAGATATATCGTTCAATGACAATGCTGATTCTCCTGGTCACGTTGCTGTCGAATGCCTGGGCGCAACAACCCCCGCCCGTGATCGGCCCACCCCTTCCTGACCCGGGGCCTCATCGCGTGGAGGTGCGTTTCGCAATCGGAAAGACGGCTGTCAAGTGTAAGCAATTCCGCATGGTTGCCAGAGAAGACGGTCGCGTTCTTTTTAGTGGTTCTTTCAAATCAGGATTCGACATTCCCAAGCAAGCCGAGAATCTTCCTAGACGCGACGCGCTCGACCTCGAATTCGAGTGTCACGGGCACCGATGGCGATTTTCTGAGGTGGGGGAGAGGGCCTTTCTCCATGGTTGGTGGTGGGTTGGAACCGACTACCCTCCGTTTAATGAACACCTGAGATCAATTCAGGTGAAAGACGCCATTTGGCTGCGTTATCTGATTGTCGATCCGGCGGAGGAGTCAGGCTTCATTGTCTGGAAGGCTTGCCCGGCAAACCTCAAGGATAAAAAACCAGGGCCGTGCTATGACGATTAGCGCACGGGGGGGATGCGGTTTTCCAGTCCTGATCTGGCGAGCCCGCAAGCGTTCAATCCTGCGCCCAACAATGGCTACACGGCATACGGGACTTCCTGGCGGCAATCAATTCTGCTTTTGCAATAACGCCTGATAGTACGCAGTCTTGGACGACAAGCCCGCGTCGTGTGAGCTTTTCATCGCGCCCTGTAGCGCGCCGCGTCTTCCGGGTGAACCCTTCAGCGACTTCTCGTATTCGGTGAGAGCCGCAGCAGGCTGCCCGGCCAACAAGAGCATGTCTCCAAGCTGTTCTCGGGCCGGCGCCACCGGGCCCGGCGTCACCGGGAGCTTTTCCACGGCGTCTTCTTCGTCGGCGGCGCTTCTCATGAACTTCAGAGCGTCTTCCGGTTTATGTTCAGCCCAGGCTATCCACGCGCTGGCTTCATGCGCTTGGATCTGGACCTGGCCTGCCCAATACAGATTGCCGGCGTCGCGAAGCTTCTCGGCCATCTTCCGCACAATTTCCGCTTCTGCTTTGGCGGCGTCAGCCTCTCCCGCACGAGCGTGTCCCAGCGCGCGGGCCCATGCAGCCAGCGCAATCACGTGCGGCGGTGCGCCCTCGGGGGCAGTGCACTGCACGGCGTCTTTCCATTGCTTGCGTTCCACGGCGTAGCGGATGGGCATCGCGGTGGCTGCGTAGAACACTTTGGCTTCGCTGGCCTTGAACGGCCCCATGGCTTTGAGTTCCTGCAGGAGTGCTGCCGCATCGGCCTCCCGGTTTTCCTGGAGCCATGCGTACACCAGGTAGTCCATGGCGTGCAGTTCTTCGCCGATGTCTCCCTGCTGGTGCGCCGCGGTGCGCGCCGCCTGGTTCATGCGGATGGAATCGTTCCACATGCCCAGCCGGGTAAAGATGTGCGACGGCATATGCAAGGCGTGAGGCGCCGACGGAGCAATCAGCGCATACTCCCGTGCGGCCTTTTCTCCCCGGGCGGCGAGTTCCGCGTTGTCATACGCGTGAATGATGTAGTGGGCCAGCCCCGGATGCTGCGGGTATTGTTTGTACAGAGGCTCAAGAATCGCGCCTGCGGCTTTCTGGTTGGAGTGCGTCTTGTCCTGCGGAGAAGCGGTGGACAGCAGCGCCAGAGCGTAGAAAATCTGGGCCTCAGTGTCTTGGGGATATTTTTTCGCCAGCGTCGCCATGGCATCACGATATTTCCCGGCGCGCACTGGATACGGTCCCTCAGCGTCGTTGAATACCAAGCCGGCAGCGGCCAGGTACTCCTGCTCTCGCGCGCTGGGCTTGGCGGTCTTCTTCGCCAGTTCCAGCTCCGCCCGGCCCTTCTGCAGGGCATCGCCCGGCAATGCCGGCTCCCAGAGTTGGTGGTAATAACTCATGGCTGCGCCCCAGTGGGCCATGGCGCAGCCGGGGTCTTCATCGGCAACCTTCTGAAAGGCCTCAGCCGCCGGCGCATAAGCAAACGAGTGCAACAGGGCGACCGCGCGATTGAAGCTGGCCTGCACCCGCGCGTCACATGTGGTGGTAAACGACACCTTACCCAGCTTTTCCGGCGCAGCATGCTGGTGTTCCTGGGCGCAGGCCGGTAGAGCGCATAGAGAGAAAGCGATGAGCGCAGTCGCGGCGGTCCTGATCATCCCGCACCTCCAACAGCCTCCGACCATAGCACGGTGAGGTGACACAAGCAACGCCCGCGCATCGGGACCACGGAAGCGACTCTTTGGTACACAGCCTGCTGAAAATTGATAAAGGCTCAGGTTTGTTCCGGGTTTGCTAATTGCCAATTGCTAGTTGCTAGTTGCTCTTCTAGTACTTCCACGAATTGTCCGCGCCCGCCGGGGCGTTGCTCGAAATGTGATTGGCCATCACCCGCAGCATTTCCGCCTGGTTGAGCGGAGTCCAGCCATGGCCTTTCATGGGACGTCCGTACTCGAATGATCCCCCGTACGGCGGGTTGGCGCTCTTGAGAAAACTTTCCAGGCGATAGACCGCCAGGTTCAGGTAGAAATGGTCCATGTCACCGCAGAAGACGTGGATCTTGCCCACCAGCTTGGGCCCGATCGTGGCCCAATTCTGCTCCAGGTAATAGCGCAGATCGTAGCCATGGTCGCGCATGTAGAGCGCGACTTGCGTGTCAATCTTGCCCGTTTGCTTGTCCCACAGCGGCTTGGGGTAGCCATCCGCGCCAACCGGGCCGTACACGGCTTCCCAGGCTTCAAACTGCTCGCCGCTGCGGCCGTGGCTGCCCATCACGTCTTCAAGCTGGCTCATCTGGCGGATGGTAACGTCAGTCTGGCCTTCCGGCGTGCGCGACATGGGACGCTCGGGCACCGGCGCGTCGTAGCCCGGAGCCAGGAAGGCGCTCACGTCGTTATAGACGTCAACAATTCCGTAGCGCGAGAAATCCACCGGGTCGGGATAGCCGGTCCATGTGCCGCCGAAAAATTCCGGATGATAGACCTGCAGCGCCAGGGACTCCCATCCGCCGGTGGAGCCGCCGGTGAGCACTCGCGCGTACGGCTGGCGAATGATGCGGAAATGCTCTTCCACGTACGGAATCAGCTCAGTCATGATGGCGTCGCCGTAGGGGCCGTTGTTGGCCGAGTTCACCGCGTACGAATCGTCAAAATAAACCGTGGGATGCTGGAAGGTCACGGCGATCATGCGCGGGAAGTTCGCGCCCTTCCATCGTTCGTAAAGCTCCATGCCGGACAGTCGGTTCTCCCGCACCGGAGCGTTGGCTGGCGGAGGCTCCGTGCTGAAACCCAGCGGCGGACGCAGATTGAAATGCCCCTGCTCGTACAGCACGGGATAGTGCGCGCTGGGGTGCGCGTCATATCCTTCCGGCAACAGGACGGTGGCGCCCAGGTAAATCGGCTGTCCCCAGAACTGCGTGAGCAGCTTGCTCTGGATCTTGAGGTGCTTCACGTACTGCGTGTCCGCGGGCATGGGCTCGGCGGCAATCGCGTGGTCCAGCGACAACTGGATCTCATAGCCGCTGAGCGGATCAAGATGGAAACGGCGCACGTCACTGTAAAGGTTCCCCGGAGACTGGTTGAAATGCTGGCCCTCCCACTGGTCCATGTGGGCGAAGATGTTGTGGCCGTCCGACCGGGTGAAGCGCGTGTATACGTTGAACAGCGCCTGCACGTAGTAGTCGCCGGCGGGAAGCTCGCGCACGGACTTGAGAGGAAAGCCCAGGGTGAGCGCGTCCATGGTGGCGAACTGTCCCGGGCCCAGGTCGGCATCGCGACCCAGAAGCTCCGCGCGCGACCGCCAGGAACCCACTTGCAAACGCGGCTCAGGATTGTCAATCCGGGAGACGATCACAAACACTCTTCCCGTGACCGGCTTGTGCGCCGCAGGCAGAGTGATCTTGAAGCGCGTGTCCGCGGCCGCAGCGTGCTGCGGTAGAAGAGAAAAGAAGAGGGCGAGTGCAAACAGCGAAGCAGCAAAGCGCTTGGCGAAGTTGGGCGTGATTCTCATCATGGGTCTCCGGTGGCAATCCAGAGTATACGGTAGCAGAAGTTTTCTCCAAGGATGCACTAGCGGACTTGGACGGTGCGGGTTCGCGACATCAGCATTTCCAAATCGTGCCGCCGAAAGCGCGAGAATCCGTGCATGGCGAATCGTCTAGCGCCGGAGGCGCGAAATGAGTTAGCCCAGGCCGGAAGGCCTGGGTAAGCGTCGTGTAGAACCAGAGCCCCGGAGGGGCGACACAAACAAAAGCAAACTCCCGGTAAGGGTATTTACTTCATCAAAAACGAAAACCCCTCAAACTTGAATTCTTTCTTGTCGCCATGCGGTGAAGCCTTCACCTTCCCTGCGCGCACTTCGCGAAACGCCGTCAATACCCGGCTCAGGTCGGCGGGCGAGGCCACCGGAACGTTGTGCGCGGGCAGAAGCAATTTCAATTTGGGCGTCTTCACCCCGGAACCCAGCGCAATCATCTTCTTGATGCTAGCCTCATAGGCATCCAGGTCCGTCTCCGGACGATAAAGAAAAATTGGCCCGGGATAATACGTATCGCCGGTGAACAGCAGGCCGTGCTTTTCGTCCAACAACGAAATGGCGTCCGGGGTGTGGCCCGGCGTAGCGACGATCTGCAGCACGCGTCCTCCGAGGTCAATCTTGTCGCCGTCGTGCAGCCAGTGGGTAATGTGAAACGGCTTGGTCGCGTAGGCCGCCGCATCAAAACCTGCAGGAAGATTACCGCAGATTTCGCCGGGCGCGATTTCCGCCTGCGCGTCGTCCCGCGAACCCTTGGCGCTGTTGCGAGTGAACGCCGTGTCCATGCCGTACACATCGCTAAAGAGCCAGTTGCCGCCCACGTGGTCATTGTGGGTGTGCGAGTTCACCACGCTCACCGGCAGCGGCGTAAGTTCCGCAGTGACTCGCTTGATGTCGCTGATGCCCATGCCGGTGTCAAACAGCACGGCCTTTTTTTCGCCCAGGATGAGATACGAGATAACTTCTTCCGACTGATGCGGCTCGTAGATGGCGAACACGCCCGGCTGTACGCGATATACCTCAAACCACGCGTCGCCGACCGTAACGCGCTCCAGCTTTTTGTACGCCGGACGAGGCAGGTCGCGGCACCACTCGGGCAACTGCGCTCCTAGATAAACGCCGAGCATGGAAAAAAGAAGAAGGGCGATGGCGGATTTCATCCTGGCGCTCCATCAAATAAAGCTGCGCGGATTATAGAGCACGGCGGAGAAGCTGCGGAAGAACACCTATGAGCCCGGCGCCGGGGAAGAAGACGGCATTCGCGGCCACGCCGGAAATGCCCCGAGCGCTATTTGGGAGCGCTTTCGCCGGCAGGCTTGGGCGGAACAGGGCGCGCGCGGTCCTTCATCTCCTGTTGCATGGCGTCAAATTTCTTCTTTTGATCGTCATTGAGGGCGTCACGAATTTTTGCCAGCGCATCGGCGTGGATGCTGCGCATCTTGATGGTGCGGTCTTCCGGGGAAAGAGATTCGTCTTTCATCACCGCCAGCCTTTGCGCATGTTGGTCTTCCAGATTGGCCTTGATCTTGGCTTTCTGGCCATCGTCCAGCGCCAACTTTTCTTGCAAGGTCTGGGCTTGGACATCTGCCTCAGGAAGCGCGGGCCGCGGCGCGACGGCATCGGCTCCGCTCTGCGGCGACGGGCTCGGCTGCGGCGAACTCTGCGGTGACGGGGACGGGCTCGGCTGCGGCGAGCTCTGCGGAGGTGGGCTTTGCTGGGCGAAGGCCGCAAACGCGGTCAAGCACGCTGTAAGCAATAGTATTTTGCGGATCGGTTTCATGGTGGAGTCTCCTCTTCAAGTTTTCAACCGATAAAATCCAGGCCGGCTGGCGAGCCGCTTTCCCCAGACCATGAAAATCGCGTTGAATAGCTGATGATGAGACAACAAAAACCGCTCAAGGGATGCCGGGCCGATGGCCTGCGACTTGAATATTCCACTACAAAGAAGCGCCCTCATCTGCTTAAGAGGTTTCTTTCACGGGCAACCAAAAGTCGTCCCTAGCGCGCCTCTACGGCGTAGCCTTTGCTGCGCATGAGCTGCAGGGTCGCGTTGAGGCGTTTGTAGTCCGCGTCACCCAGGGCAATGAAGCGGAACGCCCGCGCCGCCGGTCCCATGTTCTTCTGCGGACGCAGGAATTCCACCAGCCCGCTGAACACGCCGGCCGGAGTATTCAGCCGGGCTTCCGCGATGGTCACGTCGCCCAGCTTGCCGTTAAACTCGGCCAGGCCTCCGGTCAGGGACAGCCGGTGCAGCACGGCCTGAACGGAATGCTCGCCCAGGTTGAAGCGGATGGAGCCTTGGTTGGGAATGCGTACCCGAGGAGAACGTGTCTTGGTGTGCGATTGGGGAAATTGCGGCATGCAGAGATGATGCCACCGCGCAGTGGCACGCTTGAAGATTACCGAAGGGTATGGCCCGGATTTCCGGCGCGCGCAGCGGCTCCCTGACGCCTTGCTCCGCGGGCAGAATTGGATTATAGGTTGAGCTTCCCATGTCTCTGCCTCTGCCCATCGACAAGCTGCCGATAGACCGGCTTTTTTCGCTCATTGATTTTCTGGGCGTCTTTGCCGGAGCGCTGGGCGGCGCGCTCATGGCCATCCGCGACATGCGCTACAAGTACGATCTGGTGGGCGTCACCGGATTGTCCCTGGCGTCGGCGCTGGGCGGCGGCATCACCCGCGACTTGATTCTGCAGCAAGGTCCGCCGCTGGCATTTGCCGATCCCCGCTACCTGATGACCGCGCTCGCCGGAGCGGTGGTGGGCATGGTATTTGCTTCGCGTATTGGCAAGAACACCGAGCGCGTGATCCTTATTATTGACGCGGCGGGGTTGGGCTTGTTCGCCGTGGCCGGCAGCACGCGCGCTTTGAACGCCGGGCTGGGATGGCTGTCAGCGTTGCTGCTGGGCGGCGTCACCGCGGTGGGCGGAGGCTGCATCCGCGACGTGCTCAGCGGACGCACGCCGAAAATCTTCGAACGCGGCGAACTCTACGCCATTGCCGCCGGATTCGGCGCAGCTATGTTCCTGGTGTTTGATTCTTTGCATTTCAGCCGCGAGACTTCCACTATTGTTGGCGCGATGAGCGGTTTTGGGTTGCGGCTGCTGGCGCTGCGCTTTCACTGGCAGACGCGCCAGGTGCGCGGCGAGGAATGAGTGTCGCCGCCTACGGGGCTCGTCAATCGAAATCATCTCACCCAGGCCTTCCGGCCTGGGCTAACTCATTTCGCGCCTCCGGCGCTCGGGTTTTTACGCGATTCAATCCACTGAGCCGTGCACCGCACAAACGCTCCCCTCGTAAACCACCCCTGACACAGCCTCCTAAACCTCCGCTTCCTCCGTTCCTCCGTGTTTCAAAGGTCTTGTTCTTAGGTTTCGGTTTTCCGATGTCCCGATTTCCCGATGTCCCGATTTCCCGATTCTTCCCTGTACAATGTCTTTCTTCAAGATCAATTCCACTCTCAGGGTGATTCGTGCTAGTTCCTATCGTGCAGGTGGGCGAGCCGGTGTTGCGGCAAAAGGCGCGGGCGCTTCGTCCCAATGAAATCCGCAGCAAAGAGGTCCGCGAGCTGATCGCGCACATGAAAGAGACCATGCATGCCGCGCCGGGCGTGGGGCTGGCGGCGCCGCAGATCGGCCGCAACCTGCAACTGGCGGTGATTGAAGACCTCCCCGACTACACCAAAGACTGGACGCCGGAACAGCGCGCCGCCCGCGAGCGCGAAGCGATTCCCTTCCACGTGATCATCAATCCCAAGCTCACGCTGCTGGGCGACGAACGCATTGAATTCTTTGAAGGCTGCCTGAGCCTGACCAACCTGATGGCCATGGTCCCGCGCGCGCGGAAGGTCCGCGTGGAGTGCCTGGACGAAAAAGGCCAGCCCCAGGTGATTGAAGCCAGCGGCTGGCACGCGCGCATTTTGCAGCATGAAATTGACCATCTCCAGGGGACGGTCTTTGTGGACCGCATGTACCCGCGCACGCTGATGACCGTGGACAACTACAAAAAGCTTTGGCTGGCGAAGACCATGGAAGAGATCAAAGCCGAGTTGAAGGCTTTCCCGCGGATTCACGCGGATGAGCGCGGATAGCTCGGCTTTCACCTCGGCAGGCGCGGAGCCACGCAGGGACCTTGGGGCGCAGCAACCAGGCCGCCGTTGGGGTCTGCGCACAAAATCATTTACACTTCCACGTCAAAATCTCCTTAAGGAACACTCCATGCACAGGGCCTTCGTCAACATGTTGTACGCCACGCTTGTCATCATGGGTGGCCTGACGCTCCACGTTCCACAAGCAAGCGCACAAAACCCGGCTGCGCCCGCCACGGGAGAAACGCCCAAGACCGCGGAGCAGGTCTTCAAGAACATTCAGGTGTTGAAAGGCGTTCCGGCCGACCAGTGGCAGCCCACGATGCAGTTCATCGCCAGCTCGCTGGGCGTGGAATGCGAATTCTGCCACGTACGCGACGCCTTCGAGAAAGACGACAAGAAATCCAAGCTGACGGCGCGCAAGATGATCGAGATGCAGATGGCCATCAATCGCGACAACTTCAAGGGCCAGCACGAGGTGACGTGTTACTCGTGCCATCGCGGAGCAGAGAAACCCGTGGGAGTGCCGGTCATCGCGGAGCAGGAGCCTAAGCGATCGCCGCTCGACTCGCTGATCGCGACTCCGCGGGAGGGCGCGGCCGACAAGATCCTTGATCAGTACATCGAAGCCGTGGGCGGCGCTGAGGCGCTGCAGAAAATTACCAGCCGCGTGCAGAAGGGGACGGTCAGCTTTGGCGGGCAGCAGTTTCCGGTGGAGGTGCTGTCCAAGGCCCCGAACAAACGAATTTCCACGGTACAAACGCCGAACGGCCACAACATCACGGCCTTTGACGGCCATGCCGGCTGGCTGGGAAATCCTGGAGGGCGGCCTCCGCGCGACATGACCGCGCAAGAGAATGACGCGGTCAGCTTTGACGCCACCTTTTACCTGCCGCTGGAAATCAAAAAGATGTTTACCCAGTTCCGCTTGCTTTCAACCCCGGAAAAGGTTGGCGGCCATAACGTCTATCAGGTCGTCGGATTCAAAGAGGGAAAGCCACCGCTGCGCTTCTTCTTTGACAAGGAATCGGGACTGCTGCTGCGCACCGTCCGCTATGCCGAGACTCCGCTGGGACGCAATCCCACGCAGGTGGACTATGCCGACTATCGCACGGAAGGCGGGTTGAAGATTCCCTTTCAATGGACGATTGCGCGTCCTTCGGGCAGGTTCACGATTCAGATGAGCGAAGTGCAGCAGAACGTGCCCATTGACGACGCCAAGTTTGCCAAGCCTGCGGCGCCGGCGGAGGAGAAGCCCGCGGCTAAATAGCGGTAGTGGCGGACCGCAGATTTTGCGGCAGATGGACGCCGATTTTCACCACGGAAGCGCAGAGCAGCGGGGCAAAACGCACGCCGCGAATCAACGCGAAGGTAAGAATAAGGTCGTGATTGCAGCCAGGAACCCGACCTACATATAGAAGTGCTTGTGAAACCACACGAAGTCTGAGTTGGTAATGCAAGCATCTCGAATTCTAAATTGCGCTGGGAACAAGCCTTCAACTTCGCGTAGGAGTTGTTCAAACGCAACCGAGAAGGCATCTTGACCGGGGACGGGATTCCGTTGTGCTTTCTTAACTGCTTCCATAAACTCGGTCACCGCTTTTCTAGCGGGCCATAGGTCGAGAAACACTTTCAGCCATTCATGGCCTGCTTGAGTATCCTGAACCAGATCCGTCATGCATGTCGGATCTTCATCGTCTGCATCTTCAGTCGCCGCTGGCTCTTCTCTGCTTGGCACAAACCCCAAGTTGACCAGCGTCTGGCGGCTGACCCTGTCCGCCTGGGAAAGCAAAGGGATCGTGGTGGCAAAACTAAGGTCCAGCATCTTGTACTTCGCCAAGACGGCCAGCATGTTCTCTGAACGCAATTCCAGCTTTCCGCATGATGGTAAGTACGGCTGCGCTGCGGCAGCGACGTCCTGAGCAATCGCGGCTGTGCTTGAGATAGTGATCTTCCGGTCTACAAGTTCGGAGATTTCCCGGTATTTCACGTCATGCAGGCGGCGAAGCAGCTGTTTGTCCATGCAGCAAAGTCCTGAGACTGCCAGCATTGCCACGGCCCAGTGGAACTGCCGCGTTCGGAAGAGGCCGATCCAAGGCTTAAGCCATTATAAACAAAGCACCTATTACCGCCGTAACTTGCCCGGCCAGCCTAACAAAAGTAACGTTCACCGGGTAAGGAGTACGTTATGCGGCGTTTGTGTACCTTAATGCTGCTGAGCCTGTGCCTGGGCGGATGGTGTGAAGCCAAGCAAATCGCGGTGATAGTGGACAAGTCCAACACCGTGGGCGGGATCACCGCGGCCGACCTGGCCAAGGTCTTCAAATTCGACAAGATCAAATGGCCGGACGGAAAGAACGTGATCCTGGTCCTGCGCGACCCTTCCACTCCGGAAATGCGCACCGCCATTGAAAAGATCTATCGCATGCAGCCCGATGAATTTCGCGCGCTGCTGGCGGCACACCACAGCGGCGTCATCATTGCCAAAACTGAAGAAGAGCTGTTGCGGACGGTGGAAACCATTCCCGGCGCCGTGGGGCTGGTGGACGTGTACTCCATCAACGGCCACGTGAACGTCTTAAAAGTGGATGGCAAGCTGCCGCTGGAACAGGGTTACTCCCTCAAAGGAAATTGAAGTCGGGAGATTGAGTTTCAAGCACGCGAAGTCGGGATTCCGGGGCCCAAAGATTTAGAGAACGACCAAAACAATTTTTGCCGGAAGCTTCCGGCGGAAGAAAAAGGTAAGCAGTCATGAAGTTGAGCAAGTTTCGCGCGGCAATCACAGCCATATTCTTCATGTTGAGCGGGCTGGCGGCACTGGCCCATGACGAAGTGTCAGGCATGAAGATCTCCACCAAGTCGCCCCAAGCCCACGCCTATTTTGAGAAAGGCCTGGAAAAAATGGAGATGCTGCACGTCCAGGACGGCCTGGACAACCTGCGCAAAGCGGTGAAGGCCGATCCCAACTTCGCGCTGGGGCACATCATGCTCACCTTCTTTTCGCAGGACCCCGCCGAGCAGATGGCCGAGCTCCAGAAGGCGCTGGACACGCGGCCTTCCGCGAACATGGAAGAGCAATACATCGTGGACTGGCTGGCCAATGCCACCCAGGCGCACTGGGTGCCGGCGATCCAGGCCATGAATGAAGCTCTGCAGATGTACCCGCGCGACAAGCACCTGGCGTGGCTGGCGGGATGGTGGCTGGCGATCAACCAGAACCAGTCGCCGCGCGCCATCCAGATGTTCGAGCGCGTGATCCAGATTGATCCCAAGTTCGCCGATGCCTGGAATGAAGTGGCCTACTGCTACGCCAAGTCCGGCAACTACGAAAAAGCCTTCGCCGATATCAAGCACTACGCCGAACTGGTGCCCAACGAGCCCAACCCGCAGGATTCTTTCGCGGAGATCTCGCGCATGGCCGGCCGGTTTGATGAGGCCCTGAAGCACTATCGCATGTCGCTGGCCATTGATCCCACGTTCCACGAGTCGGAACTGGGGCTGGGCGACACCTACGCGCTCATGGGCGACCAGCCCAAAGCGCGCGCCGCGTACATGCTGGCCATCACCGCCGGCTCGCCGGTGCAAAAAGTGACGTGGGGACTGCAGTGGGCGGCGACTTACGTTCGTGACAACGACCGCACAGGCGCCGACAAAGCCTTCCGCGAAGTGGCCCGCCAGGCGCACGAAAAGGATTTCGCCAACCTGGAGGCTGAAGCTTACCGCAGCATGGCCCTTTACCAGAAAGACGGCGACGATGCCATGGAGTTTCTCACGCAGGCCGAGAAGACGCTGCGCGGCGAACACCAGGTGCCGCAGTCGCTGCTCAACCAGGAACTGGCGTCCGTGATGCGCACGCGCGTGGAACGGGCGTTGCATGACGGCCACGCTGAAGTCGCCAAAGCCACCCTGCAGCAACTGGATGATCTGGCGGCAGCCAACGGCGGCGATGACCTGATCCAGGTGGCCTACCACGGCGCGGCCGGCGCGGCTTCCCTGGCGCAAGAAAACTTCGCTGAGGCGGTTTCTCACCTGGAAGAAGATGCTGTGAATCCCATCTCCATGCGGGGGTTGGTCACGGCGTATGAAAAAACCGGCCAAAAAGAGAACTCCGGACGCCTGGCAGCCAGGCTGGCATCGTTCAACATTCCGGTGATTGAGCAGGCGCTGGTGGTGCCGGAATTTCGCCGGCAACAAGAAGCCAAGACCGTCGCCGAGCACAAGCCGGCCCGCATCGGAGGCAGACAGTAGCGTCAAGACCCAAAACTTAAAGGAACCCAAGGCCCGCTGCGCGTAGAGCGGGCCTTGTTGTTTGTTCGCGTCACCAACCCATGCTGCGTTTCACCGCAGCAATGGCAGCCCAGATCGGCAGGCAGCAACGCAATATTGCGCCGGGCCAGCGTTCTGGCAATGTGGGATATGCCAGAAAAACGTCCGAACGTATCGTGGCCTTGGTTGCGATACCTTGCGGCCTTCGTTGCCCACTGCGTATCACACGCAGGCCGGTTTCATGTATCCTTTCAGGCACGTCTCTTTTCATACCAGCAGGTTCAGGAGCAAGCATGAAGGCGAGGATCTTAGCGGCTTTATTCATTACCCTGGCCAGTCTCACCGGGTGCATCAAAGGCAGCAAGCAATTTATCTACGTCACCGGACAGGGCACCAACCAGGTGTTCGGGTTCATTCAGCATGGCGACGGCTCCATCAGCCCCATGGGTACGCCGAATTTTGCTACCGGTTCGCAGCCGAGTTCCATCGTGATCCACCCGCCGGGCGATTTTGCCTACATCACTAATTTCGCCGGCAACAACGTGACCCTGCTGGACGTGAACACCGGCAACGGCGAGCTGACCGTGCCCGCGACAACCACCGTGGTCCCTCCGCCGACGCCGCCCAACATCTTCAATGCCGGCAACGGCCCGATCGCGGCTGCAGTTTCTCCCACCGACCCTTTTCTGTACGTGGTGAACCAGACTTCGGGGACCATTTCCGGGTTTACCATTGATCCCGGCTCGGGCAATCTGGGTCTGGCTACCGGATCGCCGTTTTCCGTGCCGGCATCGCCGCAATCCATTGCTATTTCTCCCAAGGGAAATTTCCTTTACGTATCCAACCCCGCGGCGGGAACGGTTTCCATTTTTTCCATCAGCAACGCGCAGGGCAGCCAGGGATCGTTGTCCGCCGTGGGATCGCCGGTGAGCGTGGGCGCCGGAGCCACGCCGATATTTCTGACCGTTGAACCCAGCGGCCGCTTCCTCTATGCCGCCGATCCGGCGCACAACGCCGTGCTGGGATTCGCCATTCAGAGCAACGGCACGCTCACGGCGATTACCGGTTCGCCCTTTCCTGCCGGACTGCAACCTGGCGCAGTTCTTGCTGACCCGCAAGGCGCATTCCTGTTTGCGGCCAACTTCGGATCGAATGACGTTTCTGTCTTCGTGATTGACTCCGCCTCCGGCGCGCTGGGCCAGATCACCGGATCGCCCTTTGCCACCGGCGGCCGCGGCCCCGGATTCATGACCAGCACCGGCAGCTTCCTCTACGTCGCCGACCAAACCACCAATGACGTGGCAGCGTTTCTGATTGGCGCGGGCGGCAAGCTGTCCGCCGTCCCGGGCTCGCCGTTCAACGTGGCGGTATCGCCTACCTGGATGACGTCGGTCAGCGAGTAAGCCGCCGCACTCAAGGAAACACCTGGGCACGAAAAGACGCGGTCTCCCAGTCCGCCAGGGCACTGCGCGCCTATGCACTCCTGGTGCTTGTTGCCTAATTGATAACATGCTAAACCTTGCTGCTATGCTGGCTGAATTCCAGACAGAAGAAGTTTTCGCCGAAGTGGAGATCTCTCCCGCCGAGCAGTTCCGCCAGCAGTGGAACCAGCAGCCCGGCCCTATCCCTTTCTGGAAACAGAAGAACGTCATTGACCAGAACGCTGAGCTGATGCCCTATGCCGGCGTGGTTCCGATCAGCGGATGGGCCAATCCCCGCATGTTCGCCCTGCAAGGCCTGGTGCTGGTGGCCTTCGTGGTCTCCTGCTTCAACTGGTATTCCACCCGGCAGAGCGGCAAGCTGGAAGACCAGATCGTGGCCTTGCGCGCGCAGACACAAAAAGAAGTCAAGCGGCAGACGGAAATCATGGAAGCCACGCAGGCCGAGATCAAGCGGATTTCCAACTCCGGCAAGAACGTCTTCAAGCTGCACATGGCGGAGACGCCCATCACCCGCGAGCAGGCCCTGCAGGAACTCAACAACTCATTGGACCAAGGACGCGCATCCGTCGCCCAGTACCGGCAGCGCGCCGCCGCCCAGGAGAACGACTTGCTCGCCGTGCAGTCCGCCAGCACCATCGCGTATTCCGGCACGCCGCTGGTTTTCTCCCTGGCCATCATGATGGCCGCAGGCCTGGTCCTGAGCGGCGTGCAAAAGGACTACCCTAAGAACCGCCAGTCGCGCCGCGCCGGCGACTACTTTCTCTACTTCGCCACCGCACAAGGCCTGTGGCCCAACCTGGTGTTTCTCGCCTTCCTGCATCTGGCCCTGAGCGGCGCCGCCTACGGCCTGGGCGACACGTTTGAATCCCTGGGCCCGGTCTTTTGGACCGTGTTCTGGGCCGGCTTCGCGTTCCTTGTTCTGCGTTACTTCGTCATGGTCTCGCGCGACATGCACAAAGCCCTGCAAATGCGCGCTCCGGTGAACGAGTGGGGATTCGACAACCGCATCCTGCTGCGCATCAGCGCCGGCTTTCTGACCATGTTCGTCTGCCTGGAAGCGTCGTTCCTCTCACTGTGCTACTTCTTGTATTTGGCGGGAAGAAGGGGCTGATTGCCCGTGTGGCACAGCCGCCCTCGGCTGTGTTCTTCCTCTGCGTCCTCTGCGTTCTCTGCGGTGAGATTCCGGTTTTGCTTTTCAATTACCAAATTTTGGCAATTTCGGCGATATTGGCATTTTCTTCCTGCCGCCCCGGCTGTGTTCTTCCTTTGCGACCTCTGCGTCCTCTACGGTGAGATTCTGGACTTCCCTCCGGCATGATCCCTTTTGACCAGACCGCCGCGTTCCCAATGGATAAGCTGAAGGTGGACGCCAAGGCAGTCCAAAAGTCCGATCAGTCTCGCGATCAATGCAACGGGGCCCGCAAATCACAACTCCGACGCGAGATCGCGTTATTCAAGGGGAAAAGAGTAGCCGTTGCACTGCTGTGCCAAGAAACGACTTGCCAAGAAACGATTGGCGACCGACCCGGAACAGCCTGGTTCGCCGGCCCTGCTTTCACAGAAAGTAGTCAGCAGCAGCGATGCCCGCGGCTTTAGAAGCATCTTATTAATAGAAGGGAAGGTTTCCTCGGGAGACACTCCCGCGATTCTAAGCTCCACCCGGATCTCCAATTTGCTGGCGCGCAGTGTTTGCCGAGGAGCCTTCTGGGCGCAGTCATGAATCTTCACGGACGCGCGTTCCTAGAACGGTTCTTTCTGCAACCGGTGTTGCGGGTCTTGAAAGCCCTTGCAGTGCCTCCCCGAATTTGGCTGACCCGCTTACGTTCGCTGCACCAATATCTTTGTGGCCTTCCTCTTGCGGCCCGCACGCTCCTGATTACAGTTACCGTCTTGGTGGTTTGCACAGCCGTTACGGCCGCGGTTGTCTTCGCGGTCACAGTCCATTACATCTATTTCGATCGAACCAATCTGCCCCAGATTGAGCAATTCGCCGGATTTGAGTTTTCAACCATTGGCCACATCTATGACCTCAACGGCCAGCCCCTGGCGGAGATGTCTAGAGAGCGCCGGCGCATTACGCGGTATCAGGAAATCCCAACCGTTGTTCGAGACGCAATTCTCGCGGCTGAGGACAAAAACTTTTTCTCGCATAGTGGGGTGGACTACTCCGCCATGCCCCGGGTCGTGGGAAAGGTCAGGTTCGGCACTGCTCTAAAGCGCATGCTACGGGCAGGGCGGGACAAAGCTGACAACCTGACCATGTTTCCGCAGGGTGGTTCGACCATTACGCAGCAGATCGTGCGCGGCTATTTTCTGCGTGATCTTACCGACAAAGAAAACAGCAATCAGTTGCGGCCGGGCGCGCTGTCTTACCTGATCGGCGCGCGCAGCGCCAAGAAGCTGGACCGGAAAATCGAGGAGATGCGACTTTCGGTATGGGTGGAAGAAGAGATGGCCAGGCGCTTTGGCTCGAAACGCCGGGCAAAGGAAGAAATTCTCGCCCGCTATGCCAGCTTCATTTACATGGGAAACGGCCAGTACGGGTTTGCGACTGCGGCCGAGTACTATTTTGGACGGCCCCTCAGCAGCTTCACCGTGGACGATGCCGGCGACGCAGCTCTGCTGGCGGGGATTCCCAAATCCCCTCGCGCTTACGCGCCCAGCGCCGAAAACGCAGCGCGCGTCCGGCATCGCAGAAATCAGATCCTGGAGCTCATGGTGAAGCACGGGTCCCTGTCTCCAGACGCCGCTCGCATGAAAGAGCAACATCCCATCGAATGGGTGACGGCCCGTCCTGACGGAATGCGGGAAGACAATGCGCTGCACGCGGCGGCGGTGCTGGATAGCGCGCTTGATGAAATCCAGTCTCGCCATTGGAAAGTAACCGTCGAAGACCTCTTCCAGGGCAGAATCCAGGTTTACACCACGGCGGACGCGCGCATCCAGCGCATTGTCAGCCAGGCGCTGGAGGATGGCCTTGCGGCCTATGAGAAGCGTCACCCAAAAGCCAAAGGCATCATTCAAGGGTCGGTCGTGGTTCTGAAAAACAGTGACGCCAGCATTCTCGCCGAAGCCGGTGGGCGCAAGTTTTACAACCAGCACGTTGCTTCTTACACTGATTTCAATCGCGCCACGCAATCGCTGCGGCAGCCGGGGTCGGCCATGAAGCCGATTGTCTATCTCGCTGCTTTTCAGCACGGCCCGTTCACCCTTGAAACCATGGTTCCCGACGAACCCATCATCATCGCCGACGGCAATAAGCTGGCCACAAAATCCATCTCCAACTACGACGGCCGCTTCAAAGGCATGATCCCCGTCCGCGAGGCGCTCGCCGAATCCAGGAATTCGGTTGCCATTTGGATTACCGAGCAGATTGGCATCGAGAGTGTTCAGGAGACGGCACGCACCCTGGGGATCAAGACGCCTCTGCGCGCCTACTTGACCACTTCCTTAGGCGCCTCTGAGGTAACTCTGGTTGAACTGGCCAATGCATATCGCACCATCGCGTCGGGCAATCGGGCAAGCCCTCATATCATCCGGCAGGTTGTCCGCGAATCGGGCGGTGAAATTGCCGACGCCCCCGACGTACGGCCCGTGTCTGTGGACGATGGAGCGCTCTCCCTGATTCAAGAAGGTCTGCGCGGCGTGGTGCGCATGCCCACGGGTACGGCCCACTCTCTTGACTCCAACCGCTTTCCCATCGCCGTGATGGGCAAGACAGGGACCACCAACAACTTCAGAGATGCGTCGTTCGTCGGGTCCACTTTTGGTCCTGACGGAATCACCGTCGCCGTCCGCATCGGCTTTGATGACAATCACTCCCTCGGTCTCAACGAAACCGGCACCCGCGTTGCCTTGCCGGTCTTCCGGCAAATCATGCTCGGCGTGTACCGGGAAAAACTCATCGGACCGCCGCCCGCGTTCCCGCCCGACATGGAAGACAGGATCAGCGCCTATCTGCAGCGCCCTCCGACGGAAGAGCCGGTTGCGTTGCAGGCGCCCGGAGCGACTCATTTGCCAAGCGCTTCCCTGGCCGCCACCCACGAACTTGCCGACCAGACCTGGTGGCACGCGGCGGGCAGCGTCGCTAAGCCGCCAAGGTGAGTTGGACACAACGTGACTTGTCATTGCGACCCTTAAAGCTGTGTCATCCTGAGCGGAGCGACGCTGCGCAGCTAGGCGTCGCGCAGTCGAAGGACCCCGGGAATCTACCCTGTACCATGCAGCGTCAGGGCGTTCTCACGATCCACGCATTCTCAAGACCGCGCCAAACCATTGGAGGCCCGGCAGAAAGCCTGGGCCACCCGCCCTCAATCGCTGATCTTTTTTATTATGAAACTCTTTTCAAGACGCAGCACCGCAATCAACTCAGAGTCACCAGCGCGATTCTTCTTCCAAATCTGGACATCCTCCTGGCCAAGCTGATGTACCAGCTCGTCGCCCTCGATCGGGTCTCCCATCGTACTTCCCCCAACTCCAAACACTTGAAATTTCGCCATGTCGCACCTTTCTGGCTCGGAACTCAGAAGTCCATTGATGAGTTTATCGAATGGATGGTCAACTTGTCAGCAAGGTAGGCGAAACAATCAGGCTACTACTCATTCTCTGCTACAAAATCAAAATCCTTCGTCGGGTGTCCATACTATTGTGGACGATTATCACCTTTACGCAAGGTGGTTAATTATGAAATCCTTGAGCCGATGGACAGCCTACGACTGTTTTCGAGGGCCATGTTCAAGAAATGGTGGACTCTTATGAGTTGCGCCGTATTTACATTTCTTGGACTCTATTCGCTTGTATACCAAAAGAGTAACTCATGGGTAATCTCCGCCAGCATTATTGCAGGACTGGGTTTATTTTTCTGGTCTGCTTTTTTGGTCTGGAATGACGAGCGCCAAGCGAGACTTGATGAGGCAGCGCAAATTCAGCAGCCTGATGTGGCTCTTGTTTGGGGTTGGCCCACAGATCAAACGGCGGCTAGTTCGCTGACTGGTCGTACTGAAAAAGACATCCTCGTTGAGAATCGTAGCGGCACCTATCTCTACAATGTTCAGGTAGAGCCCGTTGACCTTCATCAACAACTCTCGTTCGACCTCATCAATGAAATCGCACCGGGGAAGCAGCATCTTGCCCTAGGTCGCTGGAATGGGCGCTCAAGCATACAAACCGAATATGTGTATTTTTTTGGAAATGGCGACAATGAGAAGCAGATGCTAGCGAATGGATGGGTATACAAAAAAACCCACAATCGAGGGCTGAGCGATTCCTTCATAAAGGTCCCGATGGTAGTGACTTACGAATCTAGCGCCCAACAATGGAAGTGTGAGTTTGATTTCATTTATGACCCGGGAGACGAAAGTCTCTTCACCAGAAAGTCTGGTAAAAGGATTTAGCCTGCGGCGGGAGGCCCATCTTTCCCCCTGATTTTTGTCCCTCACCATACGCGGGGGTGCCCCATCCTTCTCGTGCGGTCATGACGACTCATTGGTGAGACCTTCGTTCTTTTCTGTGCCAGTCTCCCCGCCTGTAGGCGCGGATTAATCCTCTGGGCACGAGGTGCTTCTTTCTCCCGGCTACTTACTATCGTCGGTATCGTTGTAGGTGTCGCAAGTCAGGAATCGTTTTTCCCAGGGCGCGTACCAAAAGCAAAAGTGGGTCCAGTGGTTGCGGTTGAAGATGTCAACGTACGTGATGATGCCGAAGACATAGATTGTGCTCCGCCCGTTAAGCACATCATCACTTGGTTGCACCGGATGAGTAGTTTTAAGAAAATGGGCCGTGGCTCCAGGAAACAGTGTGCCCTTGCTGATCTCCTCAGAGCTTTGGCGAATCGTAGAAAGATTGGGCTTTGCACCGTTGGCAACGAAATCATACATAGCATAACCGGTAACCTTGTACGCTGGGGTTTTTCCGGTATTAGAGATGGTGACCCCAATCTCAATGAACTTATTTGGTTCAAGGGGTTCTGGAGCAATCTCGGTGAGCATAGGCCCAACCCAGGCTCGCTGTTCCACTCGCATTGCAAGTCGGGCTGTTTCCAAGCTCTGACTAGAGATGTCGGCGGATCGCCTGGCAATGTCCGCAGACCGTTTTGCTTCTGTTGCGAGCCTGTTCGTAGCCCTGGTTTGTTCGGTACTCTCTTTAATAAGGTCGTCTGTTTTTCTGACGGAATCCGCCATCTTATCAGCCTGAGCTTTAGCGGCATCAGCTTGAGCCTTAGCCTGAACGGCTAGCTCATGAGTGTCCTTTCCACCCTCTTTCATTTCACGCCATTGAAGCGCAATAAAAAGCAACGTAAATACGACTGCTGCGCTAGCAAGCAGGTCAAAAGTTCTCTTTAGTGTACTACCGTCTTTATTCTGATCAGTCATACTAGTTCCATTACCTCCCGAAGTTGACGGCGG
The DNA here is from genome assembly GCA_020072815.1 of Terriglobia bacterium. NCBI lineage: Bacteria > Pseudomonadati > Acidobacteriota > Terriglobia > Terriglobia bacterium. Next base: position 344,040 of record JAIQGE010000001.1, read on the forward strand.
GTGGCTACCTTTCATTGTTTCCTCTATGCCTCAGTCTCCGCGTTTCCGTGTTTCCGTGTCTCCGCGCCTCCGTGGTGAGATTTTTGGGCTTACTCCGCCGCCTTCTTCACCAGCTCCCACGCTTCCGCCACGTCCTGCCACTTGGTATGCAGATTCCCGATCGCCAGCCGGATCACCTGTTGTCCGTTCAGCACTGTGCCCGCGATGAAGACGCGTCCGGAAGCGTTGACCTTCTCCATGATCAGCTTATTTTGTTCGTCGCTGCCGCGATAGCGGAAGCACACCACCGAAAACGGCACCGGCGCGACGCGTTCAAAACGCGGGTCGGCGTCCACCAGCAGGGCGAGTTGCTGGGCCCAGGCGATGTGCTGGCGCAGCATGGCTTCAATGCGATCGCGGCCAAAGTAGCGCAGGACAAACCACAGCTTGAGCGCGCGGAAGCGGTGTCCCAGCGGGACGCCGTAGTCCATCAGGTTGTGGGCGCGCGGGTCGTCCTGCGTTTTGAGGTATTCGGGCGTGAGCGAAAACGCCTGCCGCAAAATATCCGGCCGGCGGGTGTAAAACGCGCTCAGGTCAATGGGCGTGAGCAGCCACTTATGGGCGTTGAACACCAGCGAGTGCGCGCGAGCCGCCCCGGCCAAAATGTGCCGGTGTTCCGGCAGCACCGCGACGGCGCCGGCGTAAGCCGCGTCCACGTGCACCCACATGCCGTACTTTTCCGCGATCTCCACGATCTGCGGCACGGGATCAATGCTGGTGGTGGACGTTGTGCCCACGGTGGCGACCACGCAGAACGGCCGCTTGCCCGCCGCTTTGTCTTCGGCGACCATCGCCGCCAGGGCATCGGCCTTCATGCGGAATTCTTTGTCGCTGGGGACCTTGCGCACGTTTTTCTGCCCGATGCCCACGGCAATCGCGCCCTTCTCAATGGACGAATGCGCCTGGTCTGACGTGTACAGCACCAGGTCGCCTTTGCTGCCGTGGAAGCGCGCTTCCGGCGCCACCATTTCCCGCGCGCAGACAATGGCGTGCATGCTGCTGGTGGAGGCCGTGTCGTAAATTATGCCGAACCAGGGGTTCGGCGAACCGCCACCGGCGGTCGCACTGGCGGAGTCTGTGGAAGCGTCGCCGCCAAGCCCAAGCCATTGCCGCAACCAGTCCAGCGTCTTCTGCTCCAGTTCGGCCACCGCGGGAGAGGTCTTCCAGTGCAGGCCGTTGGTGTTGAGCGCGGCCGCCAGCATTTCACCCAGGACGGCCGGCGTGGTCCCGGTGCAGGCAAAGTAGGCGAAGAAGCGCGGGTGGTTCCACTGCGTCACCGCGGGCATGATGAGTTTGTCGAAGTCGGCGAGGATGGCGTCAAACGATTCGCCCTGCTGCGGCGCCGACGCCGGCAGCGCGTCAAACAATTCGCCCGGCTTGGTCACGGCCAGCACCGGCCGCTCGCCCAGGCTGCTTAGATAGGCGGCGATCCAGTCCACCGTTTCGTGGCCAGCACGGCGAAAATCGTCAATGTAGTTGGCCGGCTCGCCTCCGGCCGGGGCGCTTGCGGGAACCCGCGTGGAATCAGTGTTTTTGTTCATGGTCATTGGGGAACCAACGTTACTTTCGGATTAATTTCTTTAACTTCCTTGACTCTGCGGAAAGACCTAGACTACTATCCACCCTGACATGCACGCCAGCCGATTTACTTTCGCGTTTACTTACCGCTACTCCTTTACGAGTGGCGGCGACGCGGTTGGTGTGCTGGCAAGCAAGACGTAAAGCAAGTCCAGTCATCATAATCACCGCAAGCCGCGACTCCCCAAAAAGGATCGCGGTTTTTGCTTTTAGGGAGCTTCAGACATGGGCCAACAAATTAGCGCGGGGGACAACACGCTTGCCGGCTGGCGACGCCAGATTGACGCGCTGGATACCGAGCTGTTGCGTCTTCTCAACCAGCGCGCGGCCATCGCCTGCGAAATCGCCGTCGTCAAAGTGGCGTCCGGCCTGCCTGCTTACGACGCTGCGCGCGAAGCCCAGGTGCTAAGCCGCATCGCCGCACATAATTCCGGTCCGCTTGATGAGCAGAGCGTCGCAGCCATCTTCAGCGGCATCATTCATGAAACCCGCCGTCTGGGCACGCAACGCATGCAAGAGCACAGTGGCCGGACGGTGGAGAGAGTTTAGGTTTGAGCAGTTTTCGAAGTTCGTCAAGTTATTGCGAACCGAGTTTTGCCCGGAACGCGAAGTCTTTTGGCTTTTGGCTTTTGGCTTTTGGCTTTTGGCTTTTGGCCAATTGCTAATTGCCAATTGCTAAATGCTAAATACTAACTACTAAGTACTAACTACTGATTTCTGGAGCAACCCCAATGGTCATCAACATGGCGGACGGATACACCGAACAACAACTGCAGCACGTAATTGATCGCGTGAAGGAGTGCGGTTTCCAGCCGCACGTTACGCGCGGGACCGAGCGGGCCATTGTGGCCGCTGTGGGCTCGGGCGGCTCGCGGGCCGCGCTGGAGGCCCTGCAGGCTGCGCCGGGCGTGGACTCGGTCGTCCCCATCGCGCACCCCTTCAAGCTGGTCAGCCGGCAGACGCGCGGTGAACGAACGCGTGTCACCGTGGGCAACGTGGTCATCGGCGGCGACGAAGCCGTGGTCATGGCCGGGCCGTGTTCGGTGGAGTCGCGTGAGCAACTCTTCTCCACCGCGCGCGCAGTGAAGGCGGCGGGCGCGTCCATTCTGCGCGGCGGCGCGTACAAGCCTCGCACCTCGCCTTACGACTTTCAAGGATTGGGCACCGAAGCGCTCAAGCTGCTCAGCCAGGTGCGCGAAGAGCTGGACATGCCGGTGGTCACTGAAGTGATGAGCACCAACGACATCGGCTTGATCAGCGACCACGCTGACATGCTGCAGGTGGGCGCGCGCAACATGCAGAACTACGATCTGCTGCGCCAGCTCGCCAAGTGCAGCAAGCCCATTCTGCTCAAGCGCGGCCCTTCGGCCACGGTGAAAGAGTGGCTGCTGGCCGCCGAGTACCTGCTCGCCGGCGGCAACGAAAACGTGGTCCTGTGCGAGCGCGGCATCAAGTCGTTTGAAACGGAGATGACGCGCAACACTCTGGACCTGGCCGCCGTCGCGCTGGCGCGCGAGCTTACGCACCTGCCCGTGGTCGCCGACCCCTCGCACGGCACCGGACGCCGCGACCTGATCGCTCCCGCCAGCCGCGCGGCCCTGGCCATCGGCGCCGATGGCTTAATCATTGAAGTGCATCCTTGCCCGGAACGCGCATTGTCCGATGGAGCGCAGTCGCTCAACCTGGATGAATTTGCGCGCTTGATGAAAGGCTTGTCCGCGCCGATTCGGTCGGTGGGAACTGGGATCGATCGCCCGCGCTCTAACCAATATTCTGATGCGCGGGCACGCTACCAGACGTTGGTTCAGCGCAAGTACAGCTCTGGCCTTTCAGCGAGCGAAGAAGATGAGTTGCTCAAATTGGGGGATATCCTTGACGAATTCGATAAGCCCTATTACGAAGCCGCAATTGATCGCCTGAGCAGTCTTAACAAGAAAAGGTGAATCAGTACGATGTCTCATTTCTTGCGAACAGTTCCTCCACCCGACGTGAAGGGCGGTTACAGTTCCTTTCGCCCCTATGTCCGCGCTGATTTTCAGCATCGATGCGCCTATTGTCTTTTTTGGGAGTTATTGGCTGCCGGGGAGGAGAATTTCGAGCTGGATCACTTTCGCCCCAAGAGCCTCTTTCCCGACGACGCGCAGAACTTCTACAACATTTACTATGCATGCCATCCGTGCAATCACTTAAAGCGCGATTTATGGCCGTCGAAGGACATGGAACGTCGCGGCCTGCGTCTTGTTGATCTGTGTAAGGATGAGTTTGAAGCCCATTTTCAACTGTGCAGTGACGGGCACTTGCAAGGCCTGACCGATGCGGGACGATACACTATAGATGCTCTAAGATTGAATCGGAAACACTTAGTCAGGCTCAGAGAAATGCTCAGTCAATTCGGGGTTGATATGCACAAGAAAGGGATATCGCAGGAACAGTGCGAACGCCTCCTACGCGAGTTGCTTGGTTGAGCAAATAGCAAAAGCTGCTTCAGGTGGTCAACGGCTTACGGTCCGCCACAATTGAACAGGGGCCTGTCAAGTTCCCAAGCTCAGAGTTGCGAAGCATGATTTGCTGAGAATAATCCTCGGCATTCGTTTTCAGAATGAACCGCCATTCAGTGTATTCTGTCTAGCGCAGCACGCATTCAGAAATCACTGAGGGGTACGCATGGATAGGGTCGCCGGCCGACGGTCATTTCCCTGGCTCAGCTGGGCAGGGCTGATTTCTTCGGTCTGCATCGCCGTCGGGCTTTACTGGGATATCTCCTGGCATGAAGCCATTGGCCGCGACACCTTCTGGACGCCCGCCCACCTGTTGATCCAGTTTGGAGCCGTGCTCACCGGACTTTGCGCCGGATGGGTGATCCTGCAGGCGACGTTCAGCCGCGATCCCGCCCTGCGCGCATCCACCGTCAGCGTCCTCGGTTTTCGCGGGCCGCTGGGAGCGTTCATCTCAGCTTGGGGCGGCGTGGCCATGATTACCTCCGCGCCTTTTGACAACTGGTGGCATGAAGCTTACGGGCTGGACGTAAAGATCATCAGCCCGCCGCATGTGCTGCTGGCGCTGGGCATTGCCGGCATCAACTGGGGCGCGGCCCTGGGAACCATCGCGGAGATGAACCGCTCAGAAGGCCGGCAGCGCCAAACCCAGCAGCGGATCCTGCTGGCGTTGGGTGGCTTTATCGTCCTTCAAGGGATGATTCTCAAACTGGAGTACACCAACCGCGTGCTTCTCCACAGCGCTGTCTCTTACCTGGTGATCAGCATCGGTCTTTTGCTGATGCTGGAGTCTTTGGCCCGCGCGGCCGGACATCGCTGGGCGCGCACCATGGTCGCTGGAGTCTATTCCTTATTTGTTCTGCTGATGTTGTGGATTCTGCCGCTCTTCTCCGCGCAACCCAAACTGGGGCCGGTCTATCAGCAGATTACCCACTTCGTGCCCTTGCCGTTTCCCATTCTGCTGATCGTGCCTGCTTTCGTGCTCGACCTGGTCTGGCCGGCGATGACCCGCGTCCCGCGCTGGCAGCAGGCGCTGGTTGGAGGCGTGGCGTTTCTGGCGATTCTGATCGCCGTGCAATGGCCCTTCGCCACCTTTCTTATGTCGCCTGCGGCGCGCAACTGGTTTTTTGCACCGCCCGACTTTCCTTACTTCGCCATGCCCAGCTCGCCTACCGTGCGTCATGTGTTCGTCGGATGGGAAAAGACTTCAGAGTGGTTTTGGCGGAACATGTCGCTCGCGTTTCTGGCTTCCGTGCTGAGCATGTGGGTGGGAATTGTTTTTGGGGACTGGCTGAAGAAGGTGCGGCGATAATTCTGGTGAAACCAAAATCTATTCGGTCCGAATTCCTGCGCCGCTTGCTGCTGGCGGTAGCAACCATGCTCGTTGTGCCGCTGGCCCTCTCCGCCCACGTCAACAGCCCCGACGTTTATTTTGACGGCCAGGCCGGTCCCTACCACCTGCTGGTCACGGTGCGTCCGCCCAAGGTGGTGCCGGGCATCGCGCAAATTGAGATTCGCAGCGCCGATGCTGGCGTTGATGAAATCAAAATCCTGCCGCTGCGCATGGTGGGCGAGGCTTCCAAGCTGGCGCCCACGGCCGATACGGCGCAACGGTCCGTGGCTGATCCACAGCTTTTTAGCGGGCAACTATGGATCATGGCGCGCGGTTCGTGGAAAGTTCAGATTAACGTGCAAGGTAAACGCGGCCCGGGTGAGCTTGCGGTCCCCATGCCGGCGGTCTCCAGCGGCTCCGCCAGCATGCAGATCGCGCTGGGCGTTCTGCTGGCTTTTCTGGGATTGCTGTTGTGCGCCGGGTTGGTGGGGATCATCGGCGCCGCCAGCCGCGAAGCCGACTTGCCGCCGGGCGACCAGCCGGCCGCGGAGAAAAAGCTCCTAAGCCGGATCGGAATGGCAGTCACTGCGGCGATGATTGTTGTGGCCCTGATCGGCGCCAACCGCTGGTGGGACGCGGAGGCCCGGGCCAACGCCAGACTCAATTACAAGCTTCCGCAATTGCACGCCTCGTTGCAGGCGGGAAACCTGCTGCGGCTGCAGTTGGAGAATCCCAATCAGACTGAACTGGGCCGTTTCGGCACGGTTCCACCGGACCGCTTTGTACTGACTGATCTGGTCCTCGACCACGGTCATCTCATGCATCTCTTCCTGGTTCGCATGCCGGACATGAAGAGTTTTTGGCATCTTCATCCTGAACAGACTGGTGAAGGCCAGTTTGATGTGGGCCTTCCTTCCATGCCCGCCGGCCGCTACCAGATCTTTGCCGACGTGGTACACAGCACCGGGTTCCCGGAAACGCAGGTTGGCGGCATTGATCTTCCGGCCATCGCCGCCGGCGCCTTGAATGGCGACGATTCCGGCATCGCCGAAGCCGTTCCTGCCGACAAAGTTGCTTCGCTTTCCGGCGGCTATCGCATGGTCTGGCTCCGCGACGATGCTCCGCTGAAGGCAAATCAAGCTGTGTGGTTTCGCTTCCGCGTGGAAGACAAAGTTGGCAAGCCCGCCGCGGACATGGAAAGTTACATGGGCATGGCCGGCCACGCGGCTTTCGTCAGCAATGATGGCAGGATCTTTGCGCACGTGCATCCCGCCGGCTCGGTTTCCATGGCGGCAGTCAACATCGCTGAGGGCGAAGCGCCGCCTGTCCGCGACATGCCCGCCATGCAGCACGATCATCCCGGCGCAGAAGTTTCATTTCCTTACGGGTTTCCCCGGCCCGGCGATTACCACATCTTTGTTCAAGTAAAACGTGCGGGACGCGTGGAGACCGGCTCGTTTCTTGCCCACGTCCAGTAAGCCAGCAACGCCTGCCGTGAGTGATCGCGAGGGCACATTCACTTTGGTAATAAGGCGTGTTGCTTATGTGTTTTCCTCGAAGGGGTGAGGTCTTCCAAATCCTGGAATCGGCTACTGATTCTAATAACATCTGAAAGCGGGGCTGGACACAGGGCTTTGCGAAATTCGCACAAGTTGAGTGCGACAAGGCCCTCCATCTTTTGGAAGATTGAGTGACTCCTACCGCGGGAAAAGCGGGTTTACGAACCGGGCACAACGCAGGAAGTCATTGACACTACAGGGAATATTAGTGATATAAATTATCCGCGCATTTTTTGGGTGGTGCAACCTAGCAGTAAGTGTGCAATGCAGCCGGACCCCCGAGACGATAAATCCGGTCAGGGGCACGATTCCATTCCATTCCATTTAGCGAGATTGAGGAGGGTTGAATGAAGGTTCTACGCAGACTGGGTTTCTTGGTGCTAGCGTCGGGCATGGCGCTGGCACAATCAAATCCGCCGAGCAATTCCACGGTTGCCGACGAGTTGAAAGCTTTGCGGGAAGCCATTGCCGCGCAGCAGAAACAGATCGCGCAACAGCAGCAAGACATGGCGCAACAGAAGCAGCAGATTGAGAGCTTGAAACAAGCTCTGGACGAAAAGACCTCCGGCACGCCGCACGTTGCCGATGCTGCTCTACGGACTCCCACCACCACCGAGCCGGTGAACGTGGCCACTGCCGTCCAGGGCGACAAGGAGGCGGTTAAAGAGTCGCCGCTTTCCTTCCGCATTGGCGGCGCTGAGTTTACGCCTGGCGGATTCATTGACTTTGAGAACATTTTCCGCACAACCAATGCGGGAGCCGGCACTGCCACCAGCTTCGGCTCGATCCCGTTTAGCAACACCATTCAGGGACACCTGACTGAATTCCGTTCCACCGGCCAGTATTCGCGCCTGAGCTTGAAGGTTGGCGCCAAGTACGGCGAGAACCGTGTTGTCGGCTATGTGGAAGGCGACTTCAACGGCAACGATGCCGCCAACGTGTTCGTGTCTTCCAATCCCCACACCGCCCGCGTGCGCCTGTTCTGGGTGGACATGCGTCGCGGCAAGTGGGAATTTGTAGGCGGCCAAACCTGGGGACTGCAGACCCCCAACCGCGTCGGGCTCTCGCCCAACCCGGGTGACGTCTTTGTGCCCATCGGCGAAGACGCCCAGACCCACGTCGGCCTGCCCTATACCCGCGCTGGTGAGTTCCGCGCCATCTACCATGTCAATGACAATTTCCAGTGGGGCGTGGCTCTCCAGAACCCGGACCAGTTCGTAGGCGCCGGGGAAGTCATCTTCCCCTTTGCCTTCAACGCGGCACTGGGACCCCAGTTTGACGCAGCCAACCAAACCACGGTGGCCGATGCTTTCCCTGACATCCATACCAAGTTTGCCTGGGACAAAGATGTCGACGGGAAGCACCAGCACTTTGAAGCGGGCGGAATTATCACTTCAGCCAAAATCACCAACGTGCCCATCGGCGGGACCACGTTTGCTCATCATTCGGCGATCGGCGCAACCGGCCACGCGGCCTTCAACTTTGAACTGGTCAAGGGCTTCCGCGTGATGGCCAACGGCATTTGGGGCTCCGGCGCCGGACGCTACATGATCGGATTCGGACCGCAGGCAGTTGTGGTTCCCATCGCGACCGGTCCCGGCACGTTTGACACTGATGTTTCCATGGTCCACTCGGGCGGCACCATCGTGGGATCGGAACTCCAGATCGGCAAAAACACCCAGTTGGGCGCCTACTACGGCGGCTTCTATTTCGGACGCAACTCGTTCGCCGATGTGACCTCGCCGCTGGTGGTGAAGCCCATTATCGGCTTTGGCGGCATCAACTCACCCAACAGCGCTAACCGTGCAATCCAGGAAGCGTCGTTCGACTGGACGCAGACTTTCTGGAAGAACCCGCAATACGGTGCCGTGCTGCTGGTCACCCAGACTTCCTACGTGACCCGCGCGCCGTGGTTCGTTGCGGCCGGCGCACCCAAGAACGCTCACTTGATGATGGGCTTTGTCAGCTTGAAGTACGTCATCCCGTAGGCTGTCAAACAGCAATTAACACTTCAACAGAGCGCCAGGAAACTGGCGCTCTTCTTTTTTGTCGCTGCGCTCCAAACCGCGTGCGACCCCGTCTCTAGCAGCGATTCCTCTGCACCGATGGCAAGCCCTCGCCGCGCAATCGTCTTCCAAACCTCGGATTGCAATACTAAAGTTAATAGCAAGTGAAAGGGGCTGATTTCCTTTGGACCTACCGACAGCATCGCAAAATGTCCTGGCAAGTTTCCAAATTTTGGAAGATTTATTCAATGTTGAGCTTTCATCGGTTATCCAAATCTTCACGAAGAATTATTGACACCGCCTAAAACCTCAGTGTTATAAATATCCGCCGCATTTTCCTAGCAAGTTCTGAGCTACAAGTGTGCAATGCAGCCGGACCCCCGAAAATTTTCCGGTCAGGGTCACGATTCCAATCTGAATTGGTGAGTGAGCGAGGAGAGTTCATGAAATTTTTACGTCAAATTAGTTTCCTTGTGCTGGCCGCCGGAATGGCTCTGGCCCAGACCAGCACGTCCAGTAGTCCCACTGTTGCCGACGAGCTGAAAGCTTTGCGTGAGGCCATTGCCGCGCAGCAGAAGCAGATTTCGCAACAACAACGCCAGATAGAAACCTTGACGCAGGCGCTGGAAGATAAGAACGCCGGCACGCCGCACGTAGCCGACGCTTCGCTGCGCGTGCCCGCGTCCCAGCCTGCGGTAGTGCCTGCCGCAGCCGTGCAAGAGGGCAAGACGGAAGCCAAAGAATCACCGCTTTCAGTCAGGATCGGCGGTACCGAATGGACACCGGGCGGATTCATGGATTTCCAGAACATCTTCCGCACGGTGAACACCGGCAACGTGGTCTCTACCGGCTTCAACGCCATTCCCTTCAATAACACGGCGGCCGGACAGCTCACCGAATACCGCTCCACCGGACAGTACTCACGCTGGAACCTCAAAGTCACCGGCAAGTACGCAAACACTAATCTGCTGGGCTATGTGGAAGGCGACTTCAACGGCAATGATGCCGCCAACGTGTTCGTCACCACCAACCCGCACACCCTGCGTTTGCGTCTTTACTATTTGAACGCCAAGCACGGCCACTGGGAGTTCACTGCCGGACAAGCCTGGGGTCTGATCACGCCGAACAAGATCGGGGTAGGCCCCAACCCAGGGGACCTGTCCACGACGATGGCCACCGACGGCAACATCCACGTGGGCGTGCCCTACGCTCGTGATGGCCAGTTCCGCGTGGCGATCCATCCTAACGAGCACTTCTCCTGGGCCGCCTCAGTGGAAAATCCGCAGCAGATCACCAACGGCGAAGTCATCACGCCGACGGCATTTGCCACGGTGCTGGGCACGCAGATTGATGGAGTGGCCACGCCCGGCGTGCCCAACGCCTTCCCGGACATCGTGAGCAAAATGGCCTGGGACACCAAGTTTGGAGCGCGCGCTTTCCACATCGAAGCCGGCGGCCTGATTACCTCCACCAAACTCGCGGTGCAGCCCACTCCGGTTGTGCCCGGCGAGGCCTTCAATAAGCATTCCAAGATCGGCTCGGGATTGATGGGCGGAGTCAACTTTGAGCTGTTCAAAAACTTCCGTCTGCTCAGCTACGGCGCCTACGGCGCGGGCATCGGCCGGTACTTCATCGGCTTTGGACCGCAGTACGTGGTTGTTCCCTCGGGCACCACTTGCACCAGCGCGGGCGGTTGCGACGTGAACATATCCATGGTCCATGCCGCCACTGGTTACGGTGGAGTGGAAACGCAACTGGGCTCCAAAACACAACTAGCGGCGTATTACGGCGGCGAGTACTACCAGCGCAGCTCCTTCGCCGACATTACCTCACCCGCGGTCGTGAAGCCGATTATCGGCTTTGGCGGCGCCGGTTCGGCCAACACCAACAACCGGGCCATCCAGGAGGGTAGCTTCGTAATCACCCAAACCTTGTGGAAGAACCCGCAGTTTGGCGCCCTGCTGTTCATCAATGACGCCAGCTACTCCACCCGCGCTCCTTGGTTCGTCAACAAGAACGTCACTACCGGCGCTCTGCTGGCGCCCAAGAACGCGCACATGTTCATGGACCACGTGGTGCTTCGTTACGTTCTGCCGTAGCACTCTGTGTCCGCTTTTCCTGAGCGCCGGTTCCTGCCGGCGCTCTTTTATTTTGTCGCTGCGCTCCACACCGCTTGCGATTTTCGTCTCCGCAGAGATTCCTCTGCACTTGAAACCAGCCCCTCGCCGCGCAAGCCGGGCCCGCGCCTTAAAGTTGCAGCCGGGGGAAATGTCGCTGCGCTCCACACCGCTTGCGATTTTCGTCTCCGCAGAGATTCCTCTGCACCTGAAACCAGCCGCTCGCCGCGCAAGCCGGGCTCGCGTGTAACCACTACACGCCTCTAATTTAGAATAGAGCCCTGATGCGAACCGCTTGCTTCCTGATGTCGTTGGCATGTTTGTTGTCCGGGCAAAGCGTGTTCTCCCAGCCCGTTCAAGGCAAACACGCGCGCGTTGAGCTGTTGTCGCGCCAAGCATCCGTGACGCCCGGCGCGGAACTCATGCTGGGCGTGCACTTCATGCTGGAAAAAGGCTGGCATATTTATTGGATCAACCCCGGCGACTCCGGCCAGCCTCCGGCTTTCAAGTGGCAGCTGCCCAACGGATTCACCGCAGGCGACGTTCGCTGGCCCCGCCCGGAACGCATGCAGAATTCCCCGATGATCGCCGACTACGGCTACCACGATGACGTCCTGCTCACGGTCCCGGTCCGTGCGCCGCAAGCGATCGCCGGTGGCAAGGCTCTGGCCATCGAAGTGGAAGCCAAATGGCTGATCTGCCGCGAAGTCTGCATCCCCGATAAAGCTAAGCTGGCGCTCTCTCTGCCGGTGAGCGGCGCCGCCAAGAACGATCCAGCCACCGCCAGGCTTTTCGCTGACGCGGAGAAACTGCTTCCCGCACCCTGGCCGAAAGCCTGGAATGCCCGGGCAGAATCGCAAACCAGCAATTTCGTGTTGACCATTGACGCCGGCAAGCCGGTCAACAAAGCCATGTTCTTCCCGCTTGATCCGGACCAAATTGACAATCCGGCGCCGCAGTTGCTGCGGGTGCAACCCCGGGGAGCGGCGATCGCGCTGCGCAAGTCCGACCTGCTGACTAAGCCCATCACCGTTTTGCGCGGGGTGCTGGTGCTGGCCGATGGTTCGGCTTACCGGCTGGAAGCTCCCGTGGCTGCAAAAGCGATAAAATGAATTTCGCGCAAGTTCCAGGAGGACCCATGAGCAAGCTCCGCTATTCGCTGGTGACTCTGGGAGTCGTTTCCCTTTTGACCTTGGCCCACGCGGCCCGAGTGGGCGAGCCCGCGCCCGGTTTCACCGCCGTGGACAGCAACGGCAAGCAGCGCAGTCTTTCTGACTACAAAGGCAAATACGTGGTGCTGGAGTGGCACAACCAGGGCTGTCCTTACACCAAGAAGCACTATGAGAGCGGCAACATGCAACGCCTGCAAAAGGAATGGACCAGCAAAGGCGTGGTATGGCTCACCGTGATCTCTTCCGCCCAGGGAACGCAGGGCTTTGTCACCCCGACGCAAGAGAACGAGTACCTGCAAAAGATGAACGCCGTGCCCACCGCCGTCCTCATGGATCCCGGCGGCAGCCTGGGACATCTCTACGCCGCCAAGACCACGCCGCACATGTACATTATTGATCCCGGCGGCACGCTGATCTACCAAGGGGCCATTGATGATCATCCAACGTCGGACGCGGGAGACATTCCCAAGTCCAAGAACTACGTCAACGCGGCGCTGGGTGAAGCGATGAGCGGCAAACCGGTCAGTGATGCGGCCACGCGCCCTTACGGCTGCTCAGTCAAGTACAAAGACTAGGCGTCCGGATTGTCAGGGCGGAGATTGCCGGGCTGAAGATTTCCGGTGGAAAGGGCTCGGGGAGAGCGTGCGCGTCATAGACCATGCGTCCACCATCGGAATTGCTCAGCGCTGTTGAGCCGGAGATCTCGCAGGTAGAAGCCCCGCGACTGGCGCAGGCTTCCGCGCAGCTCAGCCGCCAATACCAGGCTGGCGATTGCTCCGCGGCCGCGATAAAAACTGACGCACAGCGCGCAGCCTACCTCGCTGTCCGTCTGCCGGCCACGTACGCCGCGGCCTGGCACGTGTTCTCTGAAGTTCATCGCCTGGCACCGCACGCTGAAGTTGCCAGCATCCTGGATTTAGGCGCTGGCCCCGGGACCGCCGTCCACGCCGCCGCCGAAGTTTTCACTAGTCTCAACCAGGCAACGCTGCTGGAATCCGACGCCGCCTGGCTCGCGATGGGCCAGCGCATCGCCCAACGATGCCCCACTCCTGCAATGCAAAATGCTCGCTGGATTCGCGGCGATATCGGCCGGGAGTTCGCCTCCGCTCCGCATGATCTGGTGGTGATTGCATATGCGCTAGGCGAACTGCATCCAAGCGAAGCCGAATCATTGCTCAAGCGGGCCTGGAATCTCACCTCCAAATTCCTGGTGGTGGTGGAGCCGGGAACCATGCGCGGGTTTGGCGTGGTGAACGCCGCGCGATCGTTCTTGATCGCCACGGGCGCCCGCCTGCTGGCGCCGTGTCCGCACCAGGGACCGTGTCCCATGGCCGCGTCCCCCAAGACCGCGTCCCCCAAGACCGCGTCCAAAGACTGGTGCCATTTTGCCCAGCGCCTGGAGCGGACAGCGCTCCATCGCCGCCTCAAGGGCGGGGCCCTGGGCCATGAGGACGAGAAGTTTTCCTACGTCGTCGCCAGCAAAGTGGAGGCACCAGCCGCCGCGGCCCGCATCGTCCGCCATCCGCAGAAGCACGGCGGACACGTGCAGCTCGCGCTGTGCGCGCCGGAGGGCCTGAAGTCCACCACCGTAAGCCGCTCACAGAAACAGGCTTACAAGCTGGCCCGCAACGCCCGGTGGGGCCAGGCCTGGGACCCGGGCGTCGGCGACTAAGACGCTGGCTCGGCCAGGCCCTTCCCGTGCTGAAAACCATTCAGTGAGCGAACTAAGTATGTCGGCCCACGATGAGATGAAACGCTCCCTCCCCCTGGCGACACTATTTCTTTAGCGGAACTCTGATGCGGACGCGGCGCAGACGAAATTTTTTTTCTTGCGAAATAAAGTTGCTGCACAAGGGTTCACAAGCGAGTAGACTGTCCAGCACTAGCTGAAAGCGTATCGCCCATGTCATCATCCCCCGCAAAAGACGTGCGTTCAGATCCCCCTGCCTCAGGTCTGGAATTCTTGGTGGTCGGCAGCGACAATTCCGTGTTCAAAGCAGTGTCGGCGGCGGTGCGCAAGGTCAACGGACGCCTCAACTGCGCTCCCGCGACCAGCTCTGCCAGCGATTATCTTTCCCGCCGCAAGGTGGATGGGATTGTGATTGACATGGACCTGCCCGGCGCGCTGCAACTGCTGCAAAACATCCGCTCCGGCGGCTCCAACCGGGCGTCAGTGATTTTCGCCTGCATGGGCAACGCCCCGGAGACGCAAGGCGTGATCCGCGCCGGCGCCAACTTCGCCCTGCACCGTCCTCTGCACTCGGACAAAGTTGCCAACATCTTCAACCTGGCCACGGGCATGATGGCCGCGGAGAAGCGCCGTTATTACCGCCATCCGCTCATGGTGCCGGTGGAAATGAAAGCCAACGGCAAGGAACTGGAAAGCACCATGTGCAATCTGAGCGAAGGCGGCATGGCCATCTGGTCTCTGAATTACCACGCCAAGGGCTCCAAAGTGGAGTTTGCGTTTGACCTGCCTGCCGGCGGACGCATCCAGGGCGCGGGCGAAATCGCCTGGAACGGCACCGACGGCCTGGCCGGCATCCGCTTCAACATCCTGGCGAACGAAGTCTATTCCCAGCTCTCCAGTTGGGTGGGCCGGCGATATTCGAAGCCCGCGGCGTAAGGGCAAAACCTAAACCACAAAGGACAGGAAGAACCACAAAGGGCTTGCGCCGAGCCCGAACTCACCCAGACCTTTGTGTTCCTTCGTGTCCTTCGTGGTAAAAGATCTCTAGTTCCCTCGCGGGGGCTAAGACTCATCGCCGGGGCCGCCGGGCGATCCGCACTCTTTCCACAGTTTTTCCCAATTCCAGATCCCGGACGTCACCTTGACCGGCAACGGGAATCCGAGCTGATGCGCCAGCATGCACACCTGCCCGCGATGGTGGGCTTCATGAGCAAGCATGTAGCACAGCATTTCCGGGCCAGCCGGCCAGGGCCGGGCCCAGCCGTCCCGCAAAAACTTCTTGACGCGTCCCCCGCCGCCGAGGGCTTCCGCCAGCATCTCCGCGCAGCGAGCGGCGCTCTCCGCCAATCCTTTGCGGGCCTGGTGCGGCGTGCAGTGGGCGCGGTCGAGCTGCCGTGGGACCTTCAGATGTGGAGCTGTTAGCCTGATCCACTTGGTGCGGGCGTTGTGCATGTGCGTGAAGATGGCCGCAATGGTATGAACGCTGCCGGGAGACTTGGCCCTCCAGGCGGCGGGGTCAAGATGTTCGATAAGAAGCTGGTTCATGCGATCATTGGCGGCAAAGATCTGGACTGCGGCCCGTCCGAGTTGAGTGTGGACCTTGTTTTCACGAGTGGCGTTTTGACGAGTGGCGCGTTGACGCGTGGCCATGGCTCCCGACTCCTTGACCTATTTTGCGCGCATGGTGGCGACGCATTTTGCGATCAGACCCTCCAATACCTTTTGGTCAACATCGGCGAGTTTTCTGATGTACAGGCAGCCCTTGCCCGTGGTGTGCTTGCCGAGTTTGGCGAGCAGCGCCTCGGCGCCCCCGGCCCCCAACCTGAGGTAGAGCACGGTTGCGGCCTTGCGCGGTGAGAAACCGACGAGCGGCATGTCGCCCTCCCGTCCGCTCTCGTAGGTGTAGTGGTAGCTGCCGAAGCCGATGATCGAGGGTCCCCACATCTTCGGCTTTTCGCCCGTCGCGCTTTGCATGAGTTTGACCAGTGCTTTCGCGTCCGCGCGCTTGGTTGGGTCCGCAATCGCACTGATATACGCCGTTACGCTGATGCTGGTCGGTTTGGTTTTGTTCTCCGCCATTCGCTTTGCCTTTGCAACGATACGCTGAACATCTTTTATCGCGAGGATTTGTGAACGCCGCTGAAGTCCGCGTTCCTCAGTGTCCTCCATGGTGAAAGCGCTATTGCCGGCTGGCCGGCGGCACGATTCCGTTCATGCGCAGGTACTCCACCATCTGGCCGTATTCGTCGGCTGCGTGAATCACCGCGCCGGAAGCCACAAACAAACGAGGCTGCGTGCCGCGGAAGAACGGGACCTGCTCCAGCGCGTTTTCGGTGGTCAAGGCCTTGGCCGCGCGATGTCCCACGGCGAACGAGTCCTTCAGGAACTGGATGATCTCGGCTTTCTTTGTCAATTCATCCGGGCCATTCGGGCCCTTGATGTTCTCCGGCATCTTCTCGCCGGTCAATGTGGTCCAGAAACGGAAGTTGGCGGTGGCCGTGTGCTTGACCAGTTGCGCGAAGGTGCGCACGTCCTTGTAGGAGCTGCCGGGGATGTTGAGGCTGGCCGGAGTGAAATTGAATTTGTCTTCGGGCATGGCCTCGGCGGCCTCTACCACGTACTTTTCGTACTGGCTGACTTGGCGGTCCACCACAGATGCGATGCTCGCCGGGGGTTGTGGCGCGGCCTGGGCCTGGGGCGCAGGAGCGGCGGGGGCAGCCGGCTTGTCTTTATCTTGGGCCGCGACCGCAATGGCAAAACTGAGGGCCGTCAACAAGCAAAAAACTCTCAAATACTTCATGGACTTTGTTCTCCTTCACTCTTTGGATGACTGCGGGTCTCAGCGTGAAACCATATCATGGATGCAGGCGGAGGGGAACGTCGCGCTCCATGGCCTCGTCGCGAGCGACTGCGCCACAAAAAACACGGAGGTTCGCTTCGCCTCCGTGTTCCGCTGCGGTGATAGGGACCCCTCGTAAGGCTCGGGATGGGGAAACTTAGCTTTGTGCCCGGCTGGCCGGTGGAATGATGCCGTTCATGCGCAGGTACTCCACCATCTGGCCGTAGTGATCAAAGGCATGCGCCGCGGCAAACATGGACAAGAACAAACGCGTTGATTTGCCTTTGCCGAGCGGCACTGGCTGCCCCATGTTCTCATTGGTAAGTGACAGGCAAGCGCGATGTCCCATGGCAAAAGAATCCTTCAGCAGTTTGATGATGTCGGCTTTCGCGGTCATGGAGGCCGGGCCGTTATCTTCGCTGACGTCCACGGGCGGCTTCTCGCCCAGAACGGCCGAGAAAAATGCAAAGTTGGTGACGGCGATATGCTTTACTTCCTCCGCGAAGGTCTTCACGCCCTTGTATTCGCTGCCCTGGATCTTCAGGTTGTCCGGCGTGAAGTTGTATTTTTCTTCCGGCATGGCTTCAGCTGCGCCCACAATTTCCCGCTCGGCGGTCTTCAATTGGTTGTCCACGATGGTTGATACCGGAAGGGCCGCCTGCTCGGCCTGCGGCTTGGCGGCCGCTGTCGCGGCGGATTGGGCCAGGGCCACAGTGGCCAAGGACATCAGCAGGCACAGGAAAAAGGTTCTATTCAGTTTCATGCTTTCATCTCCTCAAGAATTTACCGGCAAAAGTTTCTCACGGAGGCGCTGCCATCCGGAAGCGTCACTTGCCACTGGGCTTGGTCATCTGCATCTGCATGCCCTTCATGTTGCTGGCCGGCGGAACAATGCCGTTCATACGCAGGTACTCGGCCATTTGTCCGTAATGGTCGCTGATGTGGGTCAGCGCCAGCACTACCAGCGAAATTCGCGTGACTTTGCTGCCGCGAAATTCCACCAGACCCAGCGCATTTTCCGCTGTCAGCCCGCGCACCGCCTGGTGGCTGTAAGCGAGCGAGTCTTTGAGGAACTTGAGGACTTCGTCCCGGGACTTCATCGCCACAGGCCCTTTCGGGGCGTTGAGTCCCGCGGGCTCCGGTTTGCCGGTCAGCGGCGCCCAGATGGCAAAGTTGTCAGCGGCAACGTGCTTCACCTGCTGCCCAAATGTGCGGACGCCTTGGAACTCACTGCCCGGCAGGTTGAAATTTTCCGGGCTGGAATCGAATTTGTCAGCGGGCATGGCTTCCGCGGCGTCCACAAACTGTTTCTCCAAGTTCGTGATTTCAGCGTCAATCGCGCTGGCGAAAGTTGCGGGAGCTGGCGGTTTGCTCTGGGCAAACACGCTTACGGCGACGCTGCAGAGCGCAGCGACGAAGAATATTCTCAAGTGCATCATGCTGGTTTCTCGCTGAAGGTGGCGGACTGCTGCAGGCGGTACCAGTTTGCCAGCAGCAAACTCGCGATGAGCGCCGCGGCGGCCGCAGTCAGGGCAGATTTCACCGAACTGCGCGTGGCCAGCGCACCCCAGGCAAAACTGCCCAAGGCCAGTCCGCCCTGCAATACCAGCACGTACATGGAGATCACGCGCGCGCGTACCCATCCCGGACAGCCGGTTTGCACTACCAGGTTCAGCGTGGCCAGAATGCTGATCCACGCCATGCCGGCCGCGGCCGCAAATACTGAAGACAAGAAGAGCGTGCCGCTGCGCACCAGGCCAAAGAGGGCAACGGCAAACAGCACAGTCGCCACCGCGGTGACTGCGTCGTAAGAAAACCTGCGTCGCGCCACCGCCAGGACCAGCGCCCCGGCGAGCGCGCCCAGCCCGAAGAAAGCCAGCATGGCGCCGTATCCGGTGGCGCCAAAGCGGCTGGCGATCAGCGGCAGCAACGCCCAAAATGCGCTGGCCAGCAAGGTGAACGCCAGGGTGCGCACCATGACCGCGCGGATTCTCTTTTCCTGCCGCACGTAGCGCACGCCCAGCAGGATGGCACCGGAAAAAGTCACCTTCACCTTCGCCTGGCCGGGTTCGCGCGCCGCTGGCTTCCAGTAATAAAGGAAGAGAATCACGCCGAAGAATGAAACAGCATTGAGCAGGAAGGCCGCGCCCGATCCTGCCCTGGCGATCACCAGCCCGCCCAGCGCGGGTCCCACGGAGCGCGCAATGTTGAAGGCCGCGGAGTTCAACGCGACCGCCGACGCCAGCTTGGACGAGGGCACCAGGTCCGGCGTTAGCGCTTGCCACGCCGGGTCATTCATCACCGCGCCCACGCCCAGAAGAAAAGTAAGAGTGAGAAGCCACGCCGGCGTGCACGTGCCGGTGATGACCAAAATCCCCAGCACCGTTGACGCGGCCACCATGGAAGCCTGGGTGAAAAGCAGGAACTTGCGGCGGTCCACCAGGTCGGCCAGGGCTCCCGCGGGCAGCGCGATGAGCAGCACGGGCAAACTCAACGCCACTTGCACCATGGAGACCAGCATCGGCGAGCGGGTGAGCGACGTCATCTGCCAACCGGTGGCCACGTTCTGCATCCAGCTTCCGGTGTAGGAAATTACGGCGGCAATCCACAGGCTGCGGAACAGCGGTTCATACAACGGCGCCAGCGCGCCGCTATGTACCTGCGCCTGCGGCGCTCCATCCGGCACCGGCGAAGGAGTCACCTGGATTTGTGCGGGGGGCTCCATGGGACTAGCTGGCCTCGGCGGGTTGGGGCTCTGCGGCGCGGCAATGGGTTGGGGGATGATAGACATGGCAGATCGATGGATTGCAGACCCTTGGACTGCAGGTCGTTAGATCGCAGATCGTTGGACTGCAGATCATTGGACTGCCGCTCCTGTATTCTCGTGAGCAGGCGGGCCGGAAAATGGCCATTCTCTGCGTACACGCGAACGCACCAGAAAAAGGACCACGCCAATCGCAACGATCACCAGGGCATAGCTCAAGTCGCGCAAAGACCCTTTGCGGGAAAACAGGACGTAAACAAAGCCGGCCAGCGCCAGCAGCGCCGGCAAAGGATAAAGATACATCCGGAACGGGCGCGGAAAGTCAGGCCGTCGCCAGCGCAGGAGCAGCAGCCCCACGATCTGCATCAGAAACTGTACGGTAATGCGGATCACCACCAGGCCGGTGATCACGTCAATCAGCCGGAAAATGCAGAACAGCGCGGCCACCCCGCCCAGCGTGAGCAAAGAAACATACGGGAACTGGCCTTTGGAATGGACTTTTGCGTACACACGGAAATAATTGCCGTCGCGCGCGGCGGCATACGGCACGCGCGAATATCCCAGCAGGAGCGAAAACACTGAGGCAAACGCCACCCACATGATCAGCACTGCAGCGGTCTTGCCGGCCCATGCGCCGTACGTCCGTTGCAGGACGGTGGACGCCACAAAGCTCTGCGCGCCGGACGTTGCCACCCGGTCCATCTCCTGCCAGGGGACCACGCCCAGCATGGCGGTGTTCATCAGCAGATAAAGGACGCTGACCATCGCTACCGACAACAACACGGCGCGGGGAATGTTGCGCTCCGGCTGGCGAATTTCCGCGCCCAGGAAACACACGTTGTAGTATCCCCAATAATCGTAGTAGGCAACCAGCATGGCCGAGCCCAGCCCGGTGAGGAACCCGTTGGAAAACCGGAATGCGCCGGGGGGAAAGCTGAACGCCTGCGCCGCGTTGAAGTGCGTGAGCCCGGCGACGATCACCCACAACATGGTCCCCATCACACCGACCCAAAGAAATTTTGACAGCCGCCCGATCACGCGGATGCGGCGGTAGAGCAACAGCACAGCCAGGCCGCAGGCGGCCATCGCAACAAAAGTCCCGTTGGTGATCAGCACCCGCACTTCAAACTTTCCGACCAAGGGAAGCATCGCGGCGAATGGATGGTCAAAGTGGGAGACCGCCAACGCCGGCCACAGATAGCTGGCATATTGCGCGACGCCCAGGCATCCCGAAGCGATGGACAACGGCGCGCTGAAGATGAGTTGCCACACAAAAAGAAAAGACATCAGCCGGCCGAGTTTCTGCGCGCCAAAACTCTGCTTCAGATACGCGTACGAACCGCCGGCTTCCGGCATGGACGCGCCCAGCTCCGCCCACACTTGGCCGTCACACATGGCGAAGAACGCGCCGAGTATCCATCCCAGCATAGCCTGCGGCCCGCCCATGGCGTGGACGATCAGGGGCATGGTTATGAACGGCCCCACGCCGATCATGTCAATCATGTTCAGCGCCGTGGCTTCACGCAGCCCGACTTCGCGGACCAGGTGGGGTTGCGCGGACTCGAGCGTTGCTGGGGAAGGCTGGCTCATTCTCGCTGGACCGTTGCCCTCAGTGTCCCGCGCTCAGCAGGTTCACAAACAGCCGCACCGCGCCGGGCACTCCGGCAGGAAGCTGGCGGAAGAACGCGTAGCCGGAGTAGATGTAAACGCCCTTGCCGTAGTGGGCCATCAGCATGCCGCCTTTTTGCGATGGCTCACCCGGATCGTTGCAAGCCAGCAGCGGCTTGAACTGCGCGTCCCATTGCGACATGAAGTACAACCCGCGTTCCTGCACCCATCCGTCAAAATCCTTGGCGGTGATTTTGTTGGGATAAGAAAAGATCTTTTCTTCGGGCGCAAGAATTTCCACCGGCTGCTCTTCCACCGAAACGCGCGCGTTGCTCATGGTGGCCGGGAACGGGGTGTAGTGGCCTTCATTGAAAAGGTTGGTGCTCTGGTTGTACTGCAGAATCAACGTGCCGCCGCGGTTCACGTATTCCAGCAGACGGCGGTTTTGTTCGCGCACGTCGGTGCGGACGTCATACGCGCGTATGCCAATCACAATCGTGTCATAACGGCCCAGGTCGCCTGACACCAGCTCATTCGGCGTGATGGTGTGTATGTCCACGCCAACGCTGCGCAGCACTGCGGGAATTTCGTCGCCCGCGCCCATGATGTAGCCGACGCTCAGTTTCGGCGGCAGCTTCACATCCACTGCCTGCACGTTTTCCGTGGCCGGACGGTATGCGTAGTACGAATCCAGGTCAGGCCGGGTGATGACCTTGAATCCTTCGGCGTACTGCTTGCCGTTGTACTCGGCCTTGGCCGTGACCTGATACGTGCCTTCGTGCAAATTCTGCGGCGTGATCTGGAAGCTGTAGTTGTTCACATCGCCATCGTGGTCCAGGTCAACGTTGATGGATTCCGGTTCCACCTTCCAGCCCTGCGGCGTGTCCAGCCGAAGTTTGGCGTGGACGGCCGATTGCACGTTGCTGCGTACGCTGACTTCAATTTGCGGCTTGCTCGTGCCGCCCACTTGCGCAACCGCAACCGGCGTGGTCAGCAGGACCGAAACCGGCGGGCCCACGGCCAACGGACGCTCCGACTGCCCCAACGCGGGATCAACAAACTTGATCTTCGCGACGGCGGACGCCTCGCTGCTACCTTTGTCCGTCGTGAACCTTGCGTAGGCGCGCACAGGGTAAGGCGACCAGGGGAGAGTCAAGTATTTGGACTCGCTGATGGAATAGGCCGTCTCGATTTCGGGATTGCCACGCGTGAAGTAAGGTTTTGTGTATTTAGCGTCTTCAAGGACGGTAAGTTTGAACTGGGCCGCGGAGACATCGCCTGCCTTGAGGGGCGCGTAAGGATCTGCGGGAGACGCAAGGTGTTCGATATTCCATCCGTCAGCCGCCTCGACTCCGCCTCCCTGCGGAAGCACCGTGGTCTTGCCGCGATTGTAGAGGCGGGTGGTGACGGTAAAAGTCTGCCCCGGAACCGCCAGGCTCATGGTTTGTTCCATGCGCGGGAAGTACGATGGCGCAGGCGGCGGGCCGGGCGGGTCCACGGTGACTTCAAAAAAGATCCCCAGGGCTTCGTTGGCCGCCTGCTGAAATTGCTCCAGCTTGCTGCGCAGTGACGGCAGCAATTCGGCCTTCTCCGCGGAAGAAAGCTGCGAATCTTGCAACTGATGGATTAACCTTTCCGTTTCCTCCCGCCCGGCAAGCAGATGCGGAGCGCACGCCGAGGTGTCCTGCATGGAAAACACTTTGCTCGCTTCGTCCACGTGCTTTTGTAGCGACTGCAGCGCGGGACGCAGGAACGGGACTTTCGATTCGCCAGCGCCCAGCCGCGCGGCCAGCCCGACGAGCGAAGTGTCGATCCCGTCAAAGAAATCGTTCTCATGCGAGGACGCGGACTTCGGTAGCGTGGAATCAATCAGCTTGTAATAGGTGTAGCGATGACCCGGCGCCACGCGGATGCCGCCCGTCCCTTGCGACGTCTGGTGGGCCAGACCTTCCAGCCCGAATTGTCCGTAAGCCATGCCCAGCAGCGGCGAGTATTCACCCACGTCCAGCTTGACCGTGTAGTCTTCGTCGGCAACGGTCTGGCCGGAAAACATGCGCGGCGGGTTGCCCAGGTACAGCTTCTTCGCCTGCCAGGGCAGCAGGCCTTCTTTGATCTGTTCAGGAAACCGGCTGGGATCGCCGGCGGCGCGAAAAGCTTCGTGCGTCAAAATGGCGGACGCTTGGTGGTGCCCGTGGCCGTCGCGCGTGGTGCCGCTGAAGCGGCTGGTGAGCACGTCCGGACGGAAGATGCGAATCGCGCGCACCAAGTCGCCCAGGGCCACGTCATGTCCGTGCCATTTGCTGAATGTTTCGTCGGCGGTCTTGGAGAAACCAAAGTCGGCCACGTGGCTGAAGCGCTGTTCCACGCCGTAATACTTGTCGGCTTCCAGCAGCTCCAGCGTGCGCAGGATGCCCAACTCGTCGGAACTCTCGGCGCCAAATTTGTTCTGGCCGCCTTCCCCGCGCGTCACGGTGAACAACAGCACGCTCACGCCGTTGCCGCGGGCTTCCAGGGTCATCATGCCGCCGTCTTCGTCGTCGGGATGGGCCACGGCCTGCATGAAGCGCGCGGTGGTCTTCAGCTTGGTGAGTAGCTGATAAAGATGCAGAGCGCCGCGGTCTTCCGGCAGGGGACGCGTGTCCGACTGTGAAGCGACGCCGAATAAGAGAACGATGCCGGCCAAAATGGCCGCGCGCAGGTGCCTGATGTGCAGGAATCGCATGGCGAACATTGTCGCTGTTAGACGCCATGTTGGGCAAATTGTTGCCGGCGGGTGGTGAGTGACGAAAACAGCGGTCCGCTACATGATCTCTCTTACCTTTTGCGCCAGTTCTTCCAGCTCAAAAGGCTTTTCCAGAAACGCGGTGCCGCGGCCGTGGGGGCCGGAACCGTGAAACGCTTCGTCGGCGAAGCCGGAAACGTAGAACACCTTCATCTCCGGACGGCTGGCTTCCAAAGCCTTCGCGAGTTGGCGGCCGTTCAAGCCAGGCATGACTACATCGGTCAGCAGCATGTGGATGGGGCCGGGAAACGCGGCCGCCACCTGCATGGCTTCTTCCGCACTGGCTGCCGGCAGCACCCTGTAACCCAGCCTTTGCAGAAATTCCTGGGTCAGGGCCAGCAGGTGTGCCTGGTCTTCCACCAGTAAGATGGTCTCGCTGCCGTGCAAGGCCCCCAGCGGCGGCCTGGTGCTTCGCCTTTGCGCCATTTGCCCTGCGGTCACGCGAGGCAGGTAAATGCTGAAGGTAGTTCCTTGTCCTGGCTGGCTCTGCACGGAGATGGCGCCTCCGCTCTGGCTCACAATGCCATACACCATGGCCAGCCCCAGACCGGTGGACTTGCCGAACTGGCGTGTGCTGAAGAAAGGCTCAAAGATCCTGGACTGGATCTCCGGAGTCATGCCTGACCCGGTATCGCATACCGTGAGCAGCACATACGGGCCCACGTCCAGATCGGGGTACCGCTTGAGGTCCTGCTCCGCGATGTCAACGCTGGAGAGGGCCAGCGTCTGTTTGCCTCCTTCGCTCATGGCGTCGCGCGCGTTCATGGCGAGATTGACAATGATCTGGTGGACCTGCACCGGATCAGCCCAGACCCACATGGGCTCCGCTGCGGGGAGCAACCGCGTTTCCACCTTGTCTCCCAGCAGGTTGGCCAGCGCGTGCCGGGCGTCAACCAGCACGGCATTCAAGTCCAGCAATTCCGGGCGCATCGCTTGGCGGCTTCCAAAGGCCATTAATTGGCGGGTAAGGTGGGCCGCGCGTTTGGCCGCAGCGCGGATCTTGTCCACATGGCCGACGGCGTCTTCGTTGCCTGACACCGCCGACAGCAGGAGTTCCGAGTAGCCCAGCACCATGGTCAACAGATTGTTGAACTCGTGCGCGGTGCCGCCGGCCAATCGCGCCAGGGCTTCCAGCTTTTCCGCCTGGCGCAATTTTTCTTCTGACTGGCGCAGCATCTCTTCCGCTTTGACGCGCTCGGTCACGTCGCGGACGATGGCAATTACCTGCAACTCGCCGTTCCGGTTGGGGCTCAGGCTGATTTCAACCGGCAACTGCGTGCCATCTTTCCTTTGCGCCTTTAGTCTCAGACCCGCGCCCATGGGCCGGGTGACCGGATGGCGCACGTATCCCGCGCGGTGCTGGATATGCGCACCGCGTGCTCCTTCGGGAACCAGTTGCTCCACCCGCATGGCCAGCAGTTCGGAACGGCTGTACCCGAAGATCATTTCCGCGGCGTCATTGGCCAGCACGATTCGGCCTTCGTGGTCAATTTGCAGGATGGCGTCCGGCGCGGCCTCCAGGAGCTGGCGCACCTGTCTTTCACGCGACATCAGGGCCTGGTCCCATTTCTTGTGCTCGGTAATGTCGCGGGCAATCGTCGAAATGCCCACCGGGTTCCCAGAGGGGCCGCGGATTGGAGAAATGGTGAGCGAAACGTGGATCTCTTGCCCGTCTTTGCGCAGGCGGACGGTTTCAAAATGGCGCACCGGCTCGCCCCGCTTGACCTGTTCCGTATGTTCCAGAAATTCCTCGGCACGGTCAGACGGCACCAGGATGGCCATGGACCGGCCTTTCATCTCTTCCGCCGTATAACCGAAAATGGCTTCCGCGCCCGCGTTCCAGTCCAGGATGATGCGGTCCATGGTCTCGCCGATGATGGCATCGTCGGAGGATTCCACGATCGCCGCCAATCGCCTCTTGAGTTGTTCTTCATGGCGTTGCTCGGTCACGTCAAACACCGTGGCCCGGCTCCTCACGAAGTTGCCAAGGTTGTCGGTGATCGCGGTGGCGCTGACCAGAGCATGCAGGCAGGTGCCGTCTTTACGGACGAACTCCATTTCCACGTTGTAGACCTCGCCTTGAGTTTTCAGGCGGGAAAAGTTCTGCTGGAAGAGCTCCCGGCTGACAGGACTGAGCAGGTCCTGGATGTTGACCTTGCCAACTAATTCCTCACGGCGGTAGCCGAGCCACTGCAGCTCCGTATCGTTGATTTCGACAAAAATACCCTCTTGGTCAACGGAGTGGAGTCCGCGCGGCGCTGGGTTATAAATGTCGGGTGAGAGCTCTGGGGGCTCACACAGCGGGGGCTTGGGCACAATTTTTCCACCTTTGCGGTTAAGCATAACCTTAACCTAGACAGCTGCAATGTGATCTACATCACATCTTTTGTAAGCGACTTGTGAATAAGGGGTTTGCGGTGGCCGGAAGGCATTCCCAGTGCCTTGGCCGTCTGGAAACCGGAAGGAGCACGCGCTTCCCGACCTTGCCAAATACCTGCAAATTACGCGATAATAACCACTTGCCCGGTAACTTAAGGGTCTCCCAAGAGGAAAGGAATTGAGTCAGTGCTAATGATACGACTGGCGCGCATTGGTGCGCGCAAGCAGCCTTACTACCGCGTGGTTGTGATTGATAAGGAACGCGCCCGCAATGGCCGTTCCGTGGAAGTGGTGGGTTTGTATAACCCCCGCAGCACCCCGGCCACCATTGACCTGAAGCGTGATCGCATCGAATATTGGGTTTCCAAGGGCGCGCAGCTTTCTGACACCGTGAGCCGCTTGCTCGCCAAGTCTCCGGCTGCGGCCCCAGCAGGTACAGCGGCCTAATCGAGCAACAGCAGTTAGGGTCTTCCGGCAAGAGCTGTAGAAGTGTACCGGCCACAAGAATCACCACAAGGACGGCCTTATGACGGATCCGGGCGGCGACATGCGTATGCTTGTGGAGCAAATCGCTCAAGCTCTGGTGGATGCTCCCACGGAAGTTCAGGTGAGCGCAATTGAGGATGGTGATGCCACGGTGCTGGAACTGCGCGTGGCGACGACTGACCTGGGAAAGGTCATCGGCAAGCAAGGGCGGACGGCCAAGTCCATCCGCACCATTCTTGGCGCGGCCAGCATGAAGCTGAAAAAACGCTACACGCTGGACATCATCGAAGACGACGTAGACGACAATCCGCGATAGCAGTGATGAACATGCATAAGCCCCAGCAAGCCGCACTCGCCCACGTCGAAGCGGAGATCGAAGCGAGCGTCGAAACGGGCGTTAGAACGGGCGTCAAAACGAAAGACGACGGCGGCCAAAGTGAATTTGTCACCATTGCCAAAGTGACAAAGACCCAGGGGCGGATCGGCGAAGTAGCAGCCGCACTGCTGACCGACTTCCCTGAACGGTTTACCACGCGCAAACGGCTGTTCGCGCTCGGGCCCCAGGGCCGGCGGCGCGAATTGGGCCTGGAAGACCACTGGTTCCACAAGGAACAGGTTGTGCTGAAGTTTGCCGGCGTGGATTCCATCACCCAGGCGGAAGAGTTGATTGGCTGGGAGATTCAGGTCCCGGTGAGCGAACGGGCCGCGCTGGAAGCCGGCTCGGTGTACGTAAGCGATCTGGCAGGCTGCTCGGTGTTGGACCACGGCAGCGAAATTGGCAAGGTGGAGGACGTCCAGTTCGGCAGCGGAGAAGCGCCGCTGCTGGTGGTCCGAAGCGATGCCGGCTGCGGACACAAGGAATTTCTGGTCCCTTTTGCCGCCGAGTTCGTGGAGAGCGTGGCACTGGAGCAGAAAAAGATTTTTATGAAGTTGCCGTCCGGACTTTTAGACCTGGACGCGCCGCTGACCGAAGAGGAAAAACAGCGGCAGCAACAACAAGATTGAGATCCGCCGATGAAGTTCGAGATGGTCACGATTTTTCCGGACTTCTTCCGCGGGCCGTTGGATTACGGCATTGTGCGCAAAGCGCGCGAAGCCGGGCTCATTGAAATATTGCTGCACGACTTGCGCGAGTTCACCACGGACAAGCATCGCACCGTGGATGACCGTCCCTTCGGCGGCGGGGAAGGCATGGTGCTCAAGCCGGAACCGCTGTTCAAGTGCGTGGAATCGCTGGGCGTGGCGCCGCGGGAAGCGCGCATGGACCCCGAGTCGCGGGAAACGGTGATTTTGCTTTCGCCGCAAGGCCAGATGTTCACGCAGGCGGTGGCGCAAGAGTTGGCGGGGTTGGAGCGGATCATCATGATTTGCGGCCGCTACGAAGGCGTGGATGAACGCGTTTCTGAAGCGCTGGCTGACCGAGAGATCTCCGTCGGCGACTACGTGCTCAGCGGCGGCGAGCTGGGCGCAGCGGTGATCGTGGACGCAGTCACACGGCTGCTCCCCGGAGCCCTGGGCAACGAGGCTTCTGCCCAGCAGGAAAGTTTTACGGCGACGCAGAAGTCCGCAAGCGAAGGCCCGGGACCGGAAATTACGGCGCCGGACAGCACATGCGGTTCCGGCGGATTGCTCGACTATCCGCATTACACACGGCCGGCGGAGTTTCGCGGCATGGCGGTGCCGGACGTGCTCATGGGCGGCAACCATGACCAGATTCGCAAGTGGCGGCGGCGCAAAGCGCTGGAAAAAACGCTGAGCAACCGTCCGGACCTGCTGCGGGAAGAAGAACTGAGCGTGGAAGATTGTAAGATGCTCCAGGAGTTGAAGAGAAGCAAATAGCAATTGGCAACTAGCAATTGGCTCACCTAAAGGAGCCCAACAAAAACTGGAAGAGCACGCTGATCGCGTTCCCAGCTTTAGCTGAACTAATTGCTAAGTGCTAATTGCTAAGTGCTGAGCGGTAAAGCTAGCGGATCGAATGCTGCTATCGCGCACAAAGAATTTGAGAGGAAAAGAAATCATGTCCCAACATCCCATCATGGCCAAACTCGCTGCCAAGCTGCAGCGCACCGACCTTCCTGAAATCAAAGCGGGTGACACCGTCCGCGTGCAAGTGAAGATCAAGGAAGGCGACAAAGAGCGTGTACAGGCCTTTGAAGGCACGGTGATTTCCCGGACCAACGGCCCCACCGGCAGCTTCACCGTCCGCAAAATGAGTTTTGGCACCGGCGTGGAACGCATTTTCCCCTTCAACTCCAAGGTGATTGACAAGGTTGAAGTGGTGCGCTCCAACCAGGTGCGCCGCGCCCGGCTGTTCTACCTGCGCGGACTCCGCGGCAAGGCGGCCCGCCTGCGCGAAGTGGATACGCGCACGCAGGTTGCAGCGCCAGTGGCCACAGAAGGCTAACGCTAGATTTCAGCCGCGAGTTCGCGCGAAGGAGCGTCTTATCGCCGCCCGGACCTATTCTGGTTCGGTTCGCTGATGTTTTCTTCGCATGGACTCGCGGATGCTTTTCAACTGCGCTATCCTTAGTGGCGCATGTCTGCCGCATCCACGCCGGTCCGCAAGCGACGCAAGAAGACTCCCGTCCCCATCAATCCTGAAACCGGCCTGCCCTATTCCCAGGGCACCATGAAGATGCGCCTGCTCAAACGGCTCAAGTGCACGCAGAAATTTGAAAAGCTGGCGTGGATGTCCGGTGCTGAGCTGGTGGCCGGCGTTGATGAAGTCGGCCGCGGATCATGGTTTGGGCCCGTCGTCGCCGCAGCGGTGATCCTTGAGCCTAACTATCGCATCAAAGGCCTGCGCGACTCCAAGCTCCTGGACCAGGCCACCCGCGAGAAACTCGCCGAGCGAATCAAAGACCACGCCATCGCCTGGGCCGTGGCCGCCGTGGACGTTGCGCGCATAGACCAGCTCAACATCTATCACGCGTCTTTACTTGCGATGCGCAACGCCGTCGCTCAGCTTACGCCCGCAGCCGACCACTTGCTGATTGACGCCGTCAAGCTCGACTACGACTGCCCGCAGACCAACATCATCCACGGCGACGCGCTCTCCATTTCGATTGCCGCCGCATCCATCGTCGCCAAAGTACATCGCGACGAGATGATTCGCCGCTGGGACCCGGTCTATCCTCAGTACGATCTGGCGTCGAACAAGGGCTACCGTTCGCCCAAACATGAAGCCGCTCTCAAAGAACACGGCCCCACGCCGCTGCACCGGCTGTCATTCGCGCCGGTGTGGATGTGTGGGGTGGTTCAGGAGAAATTTGATTTTGCGCCAGCGGAAGAACTTGCCGCGCACGAAACCCAAAATCTTTGAAACACGGAGGAACAGAGGAAACGGAGGACTAATAGGCGCGTACAACTGAAGCTTCGCTTTCTTAGGTGGAATAATCAACCTCAAAGGGCACGAGAGAATCATTGCTCAGAAGAAGGCGCCTTCCCATCTTGTTCTTCTCCGCGCCGAAGCGTCACCGGTGAATCTTGCCCTCCCAATCCTCTGCTTCCTCTTTTCCTCCGTGTTTCAAGGTTTTGGTTTGCAGCTTTTCTAGTTTCCGGCGCCTTTCCCCTCCGTAAGCTTCACCACATCCGCCGCGCTGCCTTTCAGCAGATCGCGCAGGATGGTCACTTCCGCGGCAATGCCCGTCCGCAGCGCGGGCTCAGCCACGGGAGCGAACAGCGGCGAGTGGTTCGACGGCAATTCTTTGTGGCTGGCTTTGGCCGCAGCCAGCTTCTGCGGATCGGCCACGCCCAGCGTGAAATAAAACGACGGAATGCCCTGCTCCACGTACGCCGCCCAATCTTCTGACGTCATCAGCGGGTCTTCTTTCACGATGTTGTTCTTGCCGACCACAGACTCCAGCACGGCCGCCAGATGCTGCGTGAGCGCGGTATCGTTGTAGACGGCGGAAGTGGATTCGTACTTCTCGATCAGCGGCATCTTCTCCGCGCCGCTGGCCATGGCTTCGGCTTTGGCAATGCGTTCAATAGACGCCAGCAGGTGCGCGCGCACTTCCGGCTTGTAAGAACGCACGGTCAAACCCATCTGCGCTTCATTGGGGATGATGTTGTTCTTGGTGCCGGCTTGTATGTAGCCCACGGTGACCACCGCTGCGTCGCCGGGATGGATCTCGCGCGCGATGATGGACTGCAGCCGCACCGCGATGCTGGCCGCAATCAGCACCGGATCAATCGTTGACTCCGGACGCGCGCCGTGCCCGCCTTTGCCGTACACCGTAATGCGCAGCGAATCAGCAGCGGCCTTGGCGTAACCGGGCGTGATCCCCACCTGGCCCACGGCAATGCCGTTTTCGTCGTGCAGGGCCACGCCAATGTCCGGCCGCGGAAACTTCGTAAACAGTCCGTCGGAGATCATCTTGCTGGCGCCGGTAATGGTCTCTTCCGCCGGCTGGCCGACCAGCATCAGCGTGCCGTGCCACGTGCCTTCATTCGCGGGACCCTTGGCGCTCTTGGCCATGATCATGGCCGTGCCGTAAAGCGACGCCATGTGCACGTCATGCCCGCAGGCATGCATCACCCCCACCTCGCGGCCGCTATCGTCCTTGGCGCGGACCGGGCTGGCGTACGCCAGCCCGGTCTCTTCCGTCACCGGCAGCGCGTCCAGTTCGGTGCGCAGCATCACCACCGGCCCCGGGCCGTTCTTCATGATGGCCACCACGCCCGTGCCCCCCACGTGTTCGGTGACTTCATAACCCAGCGCGCGCAGCTTGTCCGCCATGACCTGCGCCGTCCAGGTCTCGTGTCCAGACAGCTCAGGATGCTGGTGCAGGTTCAGATACAAGGCGTGGGCGTCCGGGACGACGGCGTCCACTTGCTGCTTCAGGGAATCGTTTTGGGCAAGCGCAGTAACTGCCGCAAGAAGCACGAACATCGCCATTCTTTTAATAGCAAATCGAATACCAAGAAAGGTAGCCATGCCGGGAATGATAGTCGCCGGAACAGTGCTCGACAAGACTACCGGAGGAAAAACTTTACCGCTGATTTCGCTGATTAACGCCGATAGCCCAAAAAAACCTGAAGTCCCACCGTGACCTTTTGCCCCGACCGGCGGTTTAGATGAATAGAGAAGTCAGCATGGGGGCTTAGGGACCACAATTTTTGGGGAGCACAACTTGAGCGTTGTTGCCAACATTGCCTACGAGCGGCTCCTGATTGAAGCGGCGCAGAACGGTCCCAGCCGTTGCGCGGAGCCGCTCCTGATCCTTAACGATTGATTCTTTCTAAATAGCACAAATTTTTGAAACCGCCGGATTGTGGCCCGGCATGCAAGAATTCATGTAGGTCAGCAACTCTTAGTGGATGCCCGCTAGATCAAATATCACCCCAAAATAAATACTAGGGGTTGCAAGCTAGGGCAGCACTCTGAGGTCAGAAGATGTCTGCCTTGCTCGAATGCTGGCTCCAGATTTCCTCAAAAAGCTGCGTGACATCCGACAATCCGAGCTGGCTGCGCTGGTCCGGCCCCACCGAGTTCACTTCATACATGTCCACGCCTTGTCCGTGATAATCCCATCCCTGGCCCCGTTCCACTTCATGAACGTCATACACGCCAATGACGCCTATTTTCCGGTTGACGATGACCGCTTTGAACAGGGGCTCGAACTGGTACCACCTCACCTCAAGCTCCAACTGGTCCTGGGGTATGAAATTAAACGCCTTGGAAAACTCGGTCTGCCAACGCGACAGGTACTGGCCGAATCTGCCCCTGAGGCCATGACGATACACTTCGTCCGCCTCGCGGCTCGAAAGACACGGGATCCGCCATCCGCAGTTAAGGTCCCGGGTGAGCAGCCTGAAGACGATGCGTTGTGGCGCCGGCACGCCTTTTTTGGCATTGCCCTTGATGCGATTGGCCACGTCGATGAGCCCGTCGAGCAGCGTCTCCGACGAATAAGCGAGTATCTGCACTTCGATTTCCGGCCCGCGCTCCGCGGCGATCCACTCAACCACGGCCTGGGTGCCCAGACGGCCATGATTTGGCAGGCCCGTTACGCTGCGGATAAATGCTTCCACTACCATTTTGCGCTCAAATCGCCGATGGTCAAGCTCGGCGCGGCGGGCCTCAAAGAGCCAAGCCTGCTCCACGGAGGCGTCCGGGCGACCCGCTTCTTCGAGCTTCTGTACAGCTTTGTCAAATGACTTATCGGCTTCTTCCAGACGCGAGACCACCATCTCAAAAATGAAGTAAATGTAGGGGACAAGAAGCGTCACCGGCAGAAGAAGAGGGGATTCTTGTGTAAACCGTTTAAAGAACTCGAATACGTGGGGGGAGAATGTGAGCAGGCAGCCGAGGACAAAAAGTATGACCGTATAGACACGTATGTAGACGGTCTTGGCCCTATGGCTAAACGCGTTCTTCATCAGCCGATGGAAGCGGGGATGGCTCCCCGTGTCTTCCGTGTCTTTGGTGGTGGCCGTCTCTGTCATTGTTGGTCTCCTTTCGCCAACAGTTCCAAGACATCTTCAACTCTGGGGAAAAAATCGCCGAAATGGTCGCATTTCAGGGCCGCGACGCCTGAAGCAAACCTTGCGCTTTTCAGCATCGGCCATCCCTTCAGGAGGCCATAGATCAGGCCGCCAGCGAACGCATCACCCGCGCCGTTCGTGTCCACCGGGCGCACAGAGCACGCAGGCACGCCGTATAACTCATCACCTTCCAGCACCCAAGCGCCCTTTTTCCCGCCAGTCAATACGACGGACCGGAGTCCATGTTCATCGCGAAGCTTTCTGGCCCTGCCGGCCAGATCTCCCGTGGCGGCCTCTTTCAGTGTGGTCAGGGAGACGACCAGTACGTCCGTGTATTGCAGCAGGGACTCGAGGTTCGGTTTCCAGCCGCCGGCGTCCAACACGACAGTCTTGCCCAGTCCGCGCATACGCCGGGCGACGGGGACAGCGGCTTGCAGCTCGCGCCCGTCGAGATGAAGAATTTGGCAATGTTCGGCCACCATGAGCAGGTCCGGCAGATTGCCGAGACCCGGGAGCGAACCTGGCACGTATACAATCGTCCGGCTCGCATTCTGGGAGCTGACCCACACTTGGGAATGCCGTGTGTGACCGCCGCTGATCACTTGAATGCGGTCTGTTAGAACACCCCGCCGGTGCAGCGCCTGGCGGCAGCGAAGACCAGACTCGTCGTTTCCCACCACGGCGCTGATCGCGGTGGTGAAGCCAAGATGAGAAATAACCGAGAGCGCCCGCGCGACAGGTCCGCCCACCTGGTCAAGCGCCCGTAACGCCTCTGCCTTGGTGTTCTCCACCGGATAAGCAGGAACCTGCAGGATCGAGTCGTGCAATACCCATCCGATGCCAAAGACGGCGCAGGGAGCGTCCGTCTTTTTCGGGTTCACTGTCTCTGCAGCAGCCAAGTCACTTCTCTCCACATATCAAGCTGCGACCACGCGAATGACCACTCCCGGATTCATCGGTGACAAAGAAGAGACCGGAAAAATCAACCGCACCAAGGAGCGCAGGCACCTGTAAATCTTGCTTGTTGACCGCGCCTGTCAGGTTGCGGGAGTTCTTCGCAGGCGGCGCTCTCTCCGGATTTCTGCGGAGATCCGCAAGGGCACTGGCCCTCGCCACTGAATCAGCTTCGTTTGCGGCGCAAAACTGCCTCGATGGCGTCGCGAACCGCGCGTTCTCCGATCCCCGCATGCTCCAGTAACTCATAGTATGGTCCGCTGGCGGCGTACCCTTGGAGGCCGACTCGTTGCAGCGGAGTAGGACGGCGCTCACTAAGCAATTCCGCAACCGCAGAACCCAGTCCACCATTCACGTAGTGGTCCTCAACTGTGACAACGGCGCCTGTCCGTGCAGCAGATTCCAGCAGGACCTCCTCGTCCAAAGGCTTCACGGTGTGGCTGTCAATCAGTTCAATGGAAACATCCTTCGACCAAACATCCATCCAGCGCTGACAATAACCCACATGAGGGCCACAGGTCACCAGCGTAATGTCAGAGCCTTTCCGCAGCACGTTGGCTTTTCCAATACTGAAAGGCGGGTTCTTCTCGTAAAAGACCGCGGTGGGTTCTCGATACAGCCTGAGGTACACGGGATTCGGGTAGTCAACCGAGGCCTGGAGCGCCGAGGGGATCTGATTGGCGTCTGCCACAACCACCACCGCGAAGGGAGGCGTTGACCTGAAGAAAGCAACATCTTCGATGGCGTGAGCAGAAGGCCCGTCTTTACCATTGGAGATGCCGCCATGCGAACCGACAACATTCACTTTGAGCTTATTGTGGCCGATGGACTGCCGGACGTGGTCCATCGCCCGGCCAAGAAACGCCCCGAATGTGACGGCATAAGGGATGTATCCGGCCATGGCGAGCCCCGCGCTCATGCCGATCATGTTCGTCTCAGCAACCCCGCAGTTGAAATACCGGGACGGGTTTTGCTCACCGAAACGGGCGAGATTTACGCTGCCTCCAAGGTCCGCCGTAACGGCCACCAATCGTTTGTCGGTCTCAGCAAGCGCCTCAAATGCCGGTCCGAAAGCCTGCCGGATCGCGACCAAATTCCCGGCTTTCAGATCAATAGCTGACGCGGGAGTAATCATGATTGCTTGGCCTCCTCTTGAGTTACGGGTTGATACCCAGGCATCCAGCTTTCGTCGGGCTCATTGCTTACGGGCTCTTTTAAATCCGACATAGCTTTTAGAAACAGCGGGTTTGTCAGCACTCCGTGGTGCCAATGGTAGTCGCCGCGCATGAACGAGATCGGGAAGCCGGTTTCAGTATGGGAAATGAGCACCGCGGGACCTTTGGCTTCCATCGCCCATTTCATTCCGTCCATAACTTCAGCCATGTTATTGCCCTGAATGTCTCGTGCAACCCAGTGCGAGGCCCGGTACTTGTCTGCAATGGGATCAAGAGTCGGCATCACGACGGAAGTGGGCCCATTGATTTGGTTACCGTTCTTGTCAACAACCGCGATCAGGTTGTCGAGACCCCACTTTGATGCCGACATGACAGCCTCCCACACGGAGCCCTCCTCCTGCTCGCCGTCGCTCATCAATACAACGACCCGGCTTGCTTCCGAGCGCAGCTTCGCGGCCAGCGCCAGTCCGACGCCGACGCTTAAACCTTGTCCCAGGGAGCCAGAAGAGCACTCGATACCGGGGAACGTGTGGCGTTTGGCATGGCCTTCCAAGCCGGTACCGTATTGGCGCAGACCCGAAAGCTTGGCCACCGGGGAATAGCCAGCGTGCGAAAGACAAGAATAGAGTCCGGGCACGGCGTGTCCCACGGACAGGATCACGCGGTCACGGTCCTTCCAATCCGGGTCTGCAGGATTGTGACGGACAAAGCCTCCAAAGTAGAGCGCAACCATCACGTCCATCAATGAGAGAGAGCTGCCGGGATGCCCCGATTGAGCGCATCGCAATTCCTTGAGGGTGTCAACCCGGCACTGCCTGGCGATCGCTTCCAACTCGCTGATTGTTTTCATAATAATCTTTCGCAACCTTTCAGGTTTGTCCGAGCGCATGGCGGATCGCAAGGATTTCGCGCAATAGCTTCGGCAGGTCCTTTAGATCGAGATTGTTTGGACCGTCTGACAGAGCATGGTCCGGATCGTCGTGACATTCAAGAAACAGCCCGTCAACCCCGCACGCGACTGCGCCGCGCACCAGATAGGGAATCATCTCCCGATCGCCGCCTGAGGTGTTCCCCAGCGCTCCCGGGCGTTGCACGCTGTGCGTGCCGTCAAAGACAACCGGCCAGCCCGTCCGAGCCATGATGGGAAGGGCGCGCAGGTCGGTTACCAGCGTGTGGTAGCCAAACGAGGCGCCGCGTTCGGTGAGGAGAATCCGCGTCCCGCCCGCCGCCTCGACCTTTGCGGCAACGTTCGCCATGTCCTCAGGCGCCAGAAACTGCCCTTTCTTCACGTTAACCACGCGACCGGTCTTGCCGCAGGCGTGGAGCAAATCAGTCTGGCGGCAGAGAAAGGCAGGGACCTGAAGCACGTCGAGCGTTTCCGCGGCGCGCTCCACCTGTACCGACTCGTGAACGTCTGAGAGAAGTGGCAGACCGTACGTCGCCTTGACCTCAGCCAGGACCTCGAGTCCCTCTGTCATTCCCAGTCCACGAAAGGTCCCTTGCGATGACCGGTTCGCCTTGTCATAGCTTGCCTTGAAAATGAGCGGCACTCCGAACTCGCCGCAGATCTCGCGCAGGATGCGCGCGATGGTCAGGGTTTTCGAGCGGCTTTCCACCACACAGGGACCCGCGATGAGAAAGAGTGGGTGTCCGCGGCCCATGCGAATCTCTGTACCTTGCGACAGCTGCAGGGTCACAGTTTTAGGGGCAGCAACTGCGCTCATGCTCGCATACTGCTGGTGGAGCGGGTTGGCAAACAGGTAACATGAACTGCCGCTTCAGAATGACTCCCTGCTATCACTTCCTCTCCTCAAGTTGCTTGTGTTCTTTCCGCGCTCGCGCCGACTGTGCATTGTAGCCGAAGAGATTCGGGGTTGTAAATCATACGCACATTGCACCACGCAAATAGCAGTCAATGCGCTTGCTGGTCCAGGCCGGGCGCTGTGCGCCAGGCGCAGATTGGCGCTGATGACGGCATCAACGCGTGCGTCTATGATAGATACGCCATCAAGCCGATTGATGAAGCCGCCGTGGCGCAAGCCGCGCAGGAATGCGGCGCCATCGTCACCTGCGGAAGAACATCTGCTTGATGGAGGCCTGGGCCAAGCTTGCGTATTCGATTTTCGCCTCAAGAACCTCTTTACACCAGGACTCTTCATCATTGATCTGAAAGGTGCTCACCATGGTCCATATCCTGTTGTTCTGCATGATGCTGCTCCAGTCCGGTGTGCAAACCAGGCTGAAGCCGGCGATTGATAATGAGCGCGTTACCGTATGGGACGCGAATGCGCCCACAAATGCGCGGACGGTTGATGCCGTGGTTGTTGGGTTCTCCGGCAGCGCGGAGTGGGTGCCTAAAGGTACGCCGCCCAAGATTACTGGAAGGGCCCTGGTCATTGATCTCAAGGACCATCCGGTGGCGCCAATAGCAAATCCCACCAAATATCCGCTGGGGTTTCCGCGGCCGGGCTCGAAGAAGCTCCTGGAAAACGAACGCGTGATCGTGTGGGATTACACCTGGGAGCCGGGCGTGGCCACGCCAATGCACTTCCACGATAAAGACGTGGTGGTGTTGTTCCTGGAAGACGGCGACCTGAAATCAACCACGCCGGACGGAAAGGAAGTCGTGAACGCGTACACCGCCGGCACGGTCAGGTTCAACCTGCGCGACCGCACACACACGGAAACGCTGGTCCGTGGAAAACAGCGCGCCATCATCACGGAGCTGAAGTAAGAGCTCAGCGGCTGTTCAGGAAATCTTCCAGCACCGTGACATATTTTTCCGGCTCCTCATATGAGGGCAGGTGCCCGCTTTGTTCGAAGATGACCAGCTTGGCGCCGGGGATCGCGTGCGCCAGCCGCCATGCCGTGAGCGGCGCAACATTCATGTCATAGCGGCCGGTGATGACCAGCGTGGGAAACTTGAAGTCCGCAAGCTTGGCGGTGAGGTCCAGGTCAGCAGTGGCTTTTCCCACGGCTGCGGCAACCGCCGGCTCGTATCCCAGATCGCCCATGTGGCTCATGTAGGCGTCACGTTTCTCCGGAGAATAGAAGATCATGCGGAAGTGGTTGCGCAGGCCGGCCTGGGCTGCCGCCTCGGTCTCAGGACCGAGCCGTTGCCGCTCCTGCTCGTTCTGTTCTTCGATGTCCGGAAAGACTTCCGGCAACACGTGCACAATGCTCTTCCACGAGGGGCCAGGAGAGTCAGAGAGCACCAGCTTTGCCACGTGCTCAGGGTGAGCAGCGGCGTAGGCCATGGCCAGCAGCCCGCCGTAAGAGTCGCCCACCAACGCAACTTTGGCGAGCCCCAGGGACTGGCGCACTGCGTCCAGGTCGGCAACTTGCGCGTCCATATTTTGTGAAATAGAAGATTGTGAAACCGCGGACGCCCCCGAATCACCGGACGATGGCGTAGGCATGCGAACAGGTTTCGATGCGCCGGTGCCACGCTGGTCATAAAAGACGACCAGGCGGTTTTTGGCGACGCGTTGCCAAACGTCGTTCTGCATCATGTAGGCGTGGGAAAGCCCGGGCCCGCCATTGACCGCGATCACCGGAAGCGTGGCGCCAAGTTTGCCAAAGGTCTCATAGCCGATGTCAACCTGTTCCGTGTGAGCGACGCCCGTTGCGTGCGCGACGGCTTGCGCGGACAGTGTTGCAGAGTTTAGAAAAAGTGTTGCGAGACAGAGGAGCGGCGCGGATGCCATCAGCAGCTTCAGCTTCATGTAAACAAGTGACCTCGCGGAGAAGAGATTGAGCGAGGATAGCAGAACCACGTAACGTCTTCACCGCCGCTTGCAATTCGTCACTTTTTCTTGCTCTTTTCCTGTGCGACCCGCGCCTTCACCAGTTTCTTGATCAGCGCAACCGGCACTGGCTTCTCCAGCGGGAAATGGATGGTCCCCTTGGATGTGGAGAAGCCTTTCAGCTCGTCCTTAAACGCTTCGATGACGGCTGCGGTCGGGAACAAACTGCAGTGGTCGGAAAACGCGGCGAACCACACCAGTACCCGTTTGTGCTTGAACGCAGGAATCCCATA
Source organism: Terriglobia bacterium (assembly GCA_020072815.1). Taxonomy (NCBI): domain Bacteria; kingdom Pseudomonadati; phylum Acidobacteriota; class Terriglobia; species Terriglobia bacterium. Next base: position 383,547 of record JAIQGE010000001.1, read on the forward strand.
GCTGATGGTTTCGGTGGCTTCCGGCGGAACAACGGCGCGAATCGCCGCACGAATCTTGCTCAAAGCGCCGCGGGCGGGTTGCGGGACGCCGGCAGAGTATTCAGCAACAGTCTTTGGGGAAGTTTTTTGGGCGACTCGAGTGCTTTTGGCAGCAGAACGGCGTTTGCTGGACTTCGCTTTTCTCATCTGGGCGATGCTACAAAAACTTCCACTTCAAAGTCCAACGTTTGGCTTTTTCGTTGCGATAGGGACCTCTCACTTCGTTCGAGATGTGATTTTCAATCCAACTCTCGCAGCGACACCTTCGTCGCATACACCGCCACGCTGCCCAGCAGCGCCACGGCCGACATTCCGGCGATAGCGTGGGCCGGTGAGACCACCTTCACCAGGTATCCGGCAATCAGGCAGCCGATGGGCGGCAGCCCCAGGAACGCCGTGGAGTAAATGCTCATCACCCGTCCGCGCATGGTGTCTTCCGCCAAATGCTGGAGCAGCGCGTTGACCGTGGCCACCATGATGATCATGAAATAGCCCGCGGTCATGAGCAGCAGCGCGGACAACCAGAAATTGTGCGAGAAGGTGAAGGCAATGATGGCGCAAAAGAAGCCGATGCCCGAACGCAAAACAAAAACGCCGCGGCGGCGCATGGTCCCGGTGTGGGCGATGGTGACCGCGGCAAAAAACGATCCCGCGCCCGAACAGGCCATCAGCACGCCCAGGCCGCTGACGCCGCGATGCAGGACGTCGCGGGCAAAGTACGGAATAAACGTCAGGTAGGGTACCGCCAGCAGGCTGGCAATCGCCGTCATCATCACCAGAGGTTGCATGTGGGGATGGCCGAACACGTAGGCGAACCCCTGTTTCAGTTTGTCCCACAAGTGGCCTTCCGCGGGCGCCGGGCGCTCCGGATAATCCATGCGTGAGAGGGCCACCAGCACGGCCAGAAAGCTCAGCCCGTTGAGAAAGAAATTTCCCGCAGCGCCCACCAGGGCCATGGCAAAGCCGCCCAGCGTGGGCCCCAGGACGCGCGACATGTTGAACTGCGCGGAGTTCAGGCCAATGGCGTTAGTGAGGTCTTCCCGCGGGACCAGCCGGGGAACCAGCGCCTGGTAGCTGGGCGTGTTCAATGACATGGCAATGCCCGTCCCCAGCGCGAGCAAGATAATTTCCAGCACATTGATGACGTTCAGCCAGGCCAGCGCCGCCATGGTAAAGGCAAACACCATCATGGCCGATTGGGTGATCATCAGCAGTTTGCGGTTGTTGACGTGGTCAGCGATGACGCCGCCGATCAAAGCGAACAACAGAATCGGCGCCGATGACGCAAACCCCACCACGCCCAGCCAGAACGCCGAGTTGGTCCGCTCCAGCACTACCCAGCCCAGGGCCACGTTTTGCATCCAGGTGCCGATGTTGGAGAGAAAGTTGCCAATCCAGAAGAGCCGGAAGTCGCGGTTGTGCAGCGCGCGGGCAATGCGCGGCAGGCGGAAGGCGGCGGTCTCATCGGTCGCGGCGCCGGTGGCCAGATCTACACCGTCCGCATCCATGTGAGAGTTCATCGGGGACGAACGCGCGCCATCCGTCGCTGGCGCCGCCGCGGGCCCAGGGTTGCCTTCTGTCATTTCCGTATTCGTTCCCAAGTTCAGCAGGGCCTCTCGCCCGGCATTCGAATAAATCCTACTCAATAGTGTAAGCTTTTTTGTTCCCGCGGCCCGCGGACCTCAAGGAGAACACTCTTGCTACGCGCCAAATTGACCCTGCTGTTGCCGGTCCTTGTTCTTGCCACCTTCGCGCAGTCAACCCAGGAAAGCCGCGCGCCAAGTCCCGGAGAAACGCCGCGCGTGTTTGGCTTCCGCGATTTCAGCAAGCAGCACCAGTGGGACCAGAAGTTCATCGCCGTGCCTGATCCCAAGCTCGCGGAACAGCACTTGAAGATCCTTACCGCTGTGCCGCACGTCGCCGGTTCGGCGGAGGACAGGGCCACGGCGGAATACGTTGCCAAGCAATTCTTCGTGGGCGGCCTGGAGACTGAGACCGTCTCCTACAGGGTGTGGATGAACCGCCCAGCCGAGATCAGCGTGACCCTGACCGCGCCGGCCAACGTGAAGATGAACGGCCCCACGCGCGAGCACGTGAGCAGCGATCCATACCAGGACGACCCGCGGGTGCTGATGCCCTTCAACGGTTCGTCGCCCTCCGGCGACGTGGAAGCCGAGGTGGTGTACGCCAACTACGGCCGCCCGGATGATTTCAAGAAGTTGGAGGAAATGAAAATTGATGTTCGCGGAAAAATCGTGATCGTCCGCTACGGCGAAAATTTCCGCGGGGTAAAGAGTTTTGTGGCGGAAGAGCACGGCGCCGCCGGCGTCATCATCTACTCCGATCCCTGGGACGACGGCTACTTCCGCGGCGATGCTTATCCCAAGGGCCCGTGGCGTCCGGACACCGGGGTGCAGCGCGGGTCCATCCAATATATGTTCAAGTATCCCGGCGATCCCACCACTCCGGGGTTTGCGTCGGTTCCAACCCTGCCGGAGTCCAAGCGCATCGCGCCGGAAAAAGCCGCCAGCATGCCGAAAATTCCCACCACACCCATTTCGTATGCCGACGCCACTCCGATTCTGCAAAGCCTGGGCGGGCCGGAGTCACCGCGCGAGTGGCAAGGCGCGCTGCCTTTCACCTACCACGTTGGTCCAGGGCCGGCGAAAGTGAAGATGCATCTCAAGCAGGACTACCGCTACTGGACCATCTGGAACGTGATCGGCAAAATAACCGGCGCCAAGTATCCCAACGAGTGGGTGGTGGTGGGCAACCATCGCGATGCCTGGGTTTACGGCGCGGTGGACCCCAACAGCGGCACCGCAGCCATGCTGGAGACGGTGCACGGCATTCAGGAACTGCTGCACCAGGGCTGGAAGCCGGATCGCACGCTTATTTTTGCCAGCTGGGACGCGGAAGAAGAAGGACTGATCGGCAGCACCGAGTGGGGCGAAGACCATGAGAGCGAACTGGCCCACGCCGTGGCGTACTTCAATCTGGACGTGGCCGTGACCGGCCCGAATTTTGGCGCGTCTGCCGTACCCAGCTTAAAAGGATTTATTCGCGACGTAACCCGCTTCGTTCCCAGCCCCAAAGGCGGCACGGTTTACGACGTGTGGAAAGAGCGGGCCCGCGAGCGCCAGAACGAGCGCCGTCCTGAAGGTGGCGGCAGAAGCGTCCCCAACGCCCGCGTTGACGCCGATGTTCCCGTCGGCGACCTGGGCAGCGGGTCTGACTACAGCGTTTTCATTCAGCATCTCGGCGTGCCGTCGGCAGACATGACTTCCAGCGGCCAGTACGGCGTTTACCATTCCACCTTTGACGATTTTGCCTGGTTCAAGAAATTTGGCGATCCCACCTTTGAATATGAGCAGCAGATGGCGCGCGTGCTGGGCCTGGAAGCTCTGCACATGTCCGATGCGGACGTCCTGCCCTACGACTACGAACTGTACGGCAAAGAAATCAGCGCATACATTGAACGCGCGCAAGAGAAATCCAAAACCATGCTGGCGGCCGGCAGTCCGGACTTCGGCAAAGCTGCAGCAGCAGCCAAACGCTTCACCGCTGCCGGATCAAAGATATTGGCGATCCAGAAGAACCCTCCAGCGGACGCGGCCAAGCTGAACCAGGCGCTGATCGCCGCGGAGCGCGCGCTGCTTTTGGAGAAAGGACTGCCGGACCGCCCGTGGTTTCGCCACGCGATTTACGCTCCCGGGCAGTACACCGGATACGCCGCCGTGGTCATCCCCGGGGTGAATGAAGCCGTTGACGCCAAGAATGCGCAACGCGCCACGGAACAACTGGAAGCGCTGACCGACGCGCTGAACCGCGCAGCCGGTGTCCTGGAAAACTACAAGCCGTAAGAAAGGCCCTCGGAATGAAAACAGAACAGCCCGCGCCTTCTGTGAACAGGCCGGGCTGTTTCCAATATCACTTATGTTATGTGATTTGTAATGGGTAGCTACCTGCTCGGCTCTTGCTTGGCGACGGGAGAGAACTAGTCCGACTCTAAAGCCTAAGCGAGGGCTTATTTGAACTCAAATCTTACTTCGATGGTAGTCTGTTTGTCGGCCGCTTCGTAGCGCCACTTCTTGACCGCCTGAACCAAGGCCGCCACCAAAACCGGATTTCCGCCGAGTTCCTTAACGTCTGCGACCTTGCCATCAGGATTGACCCACACCAATACTCGGGCCACACCTTGAATGCTCATCTTTCGCGCGAGTTCCGGGTATTCCGGCGGCGGGCTCAACTTGACTTTGCGCAGCGGGCCTTGCGTCTGCCCTTGCAGGCCTGCTGCCGGCATTGCCATGAGGCCCAGGAGAAGTACTCCCGCCACGAGAAAAAGCGCCACTTTCAACGGATGCAGCCGTTTTGTTGCAGAGCAGATGTTCATCGGTCTATTTTGATTGCAGATCTCTGTGTCCGTGATCAACTACGTGCGGAAGAATACTATCAACGCAAGCAGATGCGATAGGTGACGATAGATGGATTTACTCTGTCCTTTTGTCACTCATTGTGATTATGGCTAGTTACAATTTCCGAAAACCGAACAAGCGCGTAGTTATTCCTTTCGCAAGTTAAGAGTTTCTCATCTCTTGAAACTTCGCTGATCATCACAGCAGTGATGCCAGTAATGACACCCACGTAACTTTCACTCTTATGGTGAACTATAGATAATCGCCCCTGTCGCTTGTGTGATTCTCCCATCCCCCGGATTTGAAGTCCATTTCACACACCAGCCAACTTCGATTGGGTTTGGATTGATGACAAAAAGTTAAGCGCATGGGAGCGCATTGGACTTTGAAGACAACCTAGCAAAGTGAAGGAATGAAGCAATGTCGCAAGAATTATTTTCCCGTCGAAATGCCGTACTTTGGTCAGCACTTCTGCTCGTGCTGTTGTTTAGCCAGTTCGTGTTTGCGCAGTCGGATGCGGGCGCAGGCGCCTTGCGCGGCACGGTAATCACCGCGGACGGCAAACCTGCTGCCGCTGCCGTGGTCAGGGTGCGCAATGCGGAAACCGGTTATGTTCGGGAGATGCAGAGTGACGACGCGGGGCAGTTCGTTGCAACGGCGCTCCCCGTCGGCCTTTACTTTGTTCAGGCCAAGAAAGCGGAGCTGAAAACGCCGGAGGTGGAGGCCGTTGTCACTGTGGGCCGGACCCGCACCACGGCGCTGGCCCTCAACTCCGCCAGCGAGCAGGCGAGCGACGGGAAGCAGACGCAGACCATGGTGATGAACACGGAAAGCCCGATTGACACCCGGGAAGTTTCCAGCTCATCGAGTGTCTCTCTCCGGTCGGTCGCGACGGCGCCCATCCGCGGGCGCTCCTTCCCGGACTTTGTCCAGCTCACGGCGGACATCTTCCAGGAATCAGACCGCAACGGCCTGGTCATTTCCGGACAGCGGTCCATCAATTCCAATGTCTCCATTGATGGCGCGGACTTTAATGATCCGCTGCAAGGAAACCAGCGTGGCGGCAATGATCCGGTGTTCTTCTTCCCCTTGGCGGCGGTGCGCGAATTTCAAGTAGTCCGCGCCGGAGCTGACGCTGAAGTCGGAAGGACCAACGCCGGATTTATCAATGCGGTGACCAAATCCGGCACCAACAACTGGCACGGCGAGGGGTTCTACATGAACCGCAATGCCAACCTCACCTCCCCGGACGCCTTCGGCAACCCGGCCCTAAACATCCAGCATCAGTTCGGCGGTTCCGTGGGCGGCCCCATCAAGAAAGACCGGACATTCTTATTTGCCGCGGTCGAGCAGAACGACTTGAACCTGCCTTTTGTCGTCAAGTTCCAGCCCCAGCCCGCCGGCGTAACGCTGCCCGCCATCCTGGCCGGCCTGGAAGGAGAGCAGGAAGGCACCAACAACACGTTTTCGGCCTTCACCCGGATGGACCACTCGTTGACTTCCAAGCACATGGTGAACCTGGACCTCAACTACGTAACCCTGGACGCGAAGAACTTTGCTTTATCGCCGCGCACCAATGATATTGCCGAGTCAACGAACTTTGACCGCCAAGGCTCCAGCGCGGCGGTAAAAGGCAGCCTGGTTTCCGCTTTCACCTCTTCTCTGCTCAACGAACTGCGCGGGCAGTTCGCGACGGACCACAGGTTCGAACAGCCCAACAGCCAGTCATCCATGGTGGTGATTACCGGAGTGGGCACGTTCGGCAGCGAGGTCACCCATCCGCGCCTGTTCGACAACTCGCGCTATGAAGTTACTGACAATGTGAGCGTCACCAAAGGCCGCCACTCCATGCGCTTCGGCGTGGACGGCAACCTGACGCCGGCGAAACAGCAGCGTGAAACCTTCATGGCCGGCCGGTATGACTTCAAGTCCTTGGCTGACTTCAACATTGGCAAGATCGCCCGCTATAGGGGAACGGTCCCCACCAACGGAGATCCCAACAGTCTTATGTACCGCGGCACGCAGCAGGAGTTGGGCTTGTTCGTGCAGGACAAATTCACTCTGGCAAGAAACCTTACGGTCAACGCCGGCTTCCGCTGGGACGGCCAGTGGAACCCGCAGCCAACCAATCCCAATCCAGCCATACCGCAGACCACGCGCATCCCCAATGACCTGGCCATGTGGCAGCCGCGTCTGGGCCTTTCCTGGGACCCCAAGGGCCGCGGCACCACAGTGATCCGGGCTTCGGCGGGACTTTACGATGCGCGCACGCCGGCCAACTTGTTCCAGCGCATGTTTACCGACAATTTTCTGGTCACGTCCGTGCTCGATAGCAAGTTCGACAAAAATGTTCTTAACTTCGTGCAGTTCCCGAATCCGTTGACCGTGCTGCCGGCGGGCATCAACGCCGCCCCGGCAAAGGTAATCGGATTCTCACCCGACTTCCACAACCCGCGTTCCTTCCAGGCCAGCGCCAGCATGGAATCCACGTTCAGCGACGCCTGGACGGTTTCCGGCGGCTACACGCGAAACTCCACCTGGGGCTTGCAGCGCAGGCTGGACAAGAACCTCTTCCCGGCAACGTTCGACGCCACCGGGATGCCTATTTTCCCGCTGGTGCGGCCTAACCCGGCGATCGGCCCTTTGTCCATCAATGAGTCGGAAGCCCACTCTCGCTATGACGCGTTTGATTTTGCCGTGAACCACCGCATGAACCGGCGACTGCAATTCCAGGCCGGCTACACCCTGGCGTGGAACCGCGATGACGAATCCGGGGAGCGCGTCTTCAATCGCGAAGGCGCCCTGGACCCGCTTCTGCCCGAGCTGGACGCCGGCTGGTCGAAGAACGACGTCCGGAATAACTTTCGCATCAGCGGCATTCTGGACCTGTGGCGTGGGTTTTCCTTGAGCGCCATTGCGCTTACGCGCTCGGCCACCCCTTTCACTCCCACCATCGGGTTTGACACGCAAAACGACGGCAATGACGACAATGACCGCGCCATCATCAACGGCCACGTCGCCGGACGCAACAGCATGCGCGGCGCGCCATTTTCTGATCTCAACCTGCGCATTCTGAAGTCGTTTCACGTGAGTGAAAAGTCCAGGCTGGAGACGTTCGGGGAATTCTTCAACGTCACCCACAACACCAACAAGGGTTACGGGCCTGACGCGGTCAGCTTGTTTGGAAACGCTGCCACGCCCAACCCCACGGCCGGGCAAGCCCTGTTTGCGCCGTTCACCACCAGGTTTGGCGGGCCGCGCCAGGTGCAATTGGGAGCACGCTATAGCTTTTAACTCCCCATCTATTTTTCTTTGGAAGAGGCGATGACTTCTGCCTTTTTGGCAGGAAACAAATCACCGCGGGCCCCTGGGCGCTGCGAATAACAAGGAGATACTTGTGAATCAACGTAAGCTGTTCTTTACAGTATTGATTTCTCTCGTTGCCATCGTGGCCCTTCAGGCGCTCCCGATTTGGGCCCAGTCTGCGGATGTATGGAAGGCCGGCAGCGTTCCTGTCCAGTCCCATATCACCGGCGGCCCCTGGACTCTGCAACAGACCGGGTCCAGCAACGCGGCCCCCTCTGCCGGCTACTGCGTCAACGGCGTGCCTCAGCGGAACCCCGGCACCGAGCGCATGGCGCCCTATTACTTTCCTTTTGTCACCGGCTCCGGGAAAAACTTGCACGGAATCTTTGACTATCGTCCCCGGACCAGCAACGAAGCCGTGGTGGCTGCCTCCACCAAAGACGGCGGGCTGACCTGGCAGTTCGAACAGGAAGTTCTTGAACTCAACAAAGGCATCTGCCCGGCCAGCGATCTGGTGGATATCGGCAATGACAACGGACTGGGCCACAGCTATTCCATGAAAGTGAACGGTGAAACGTTCCTTTACAATCTTGACCGCGCACCCGCCAACGTGGACAAGGTTGGAATGGTGGTCCACAAATTGACCCCGGAGCCGGGAGCGCCTCTCAATCCCGTGCCGGCCACGCTGGAAACTCCGCTGCATACCACCGGACTGCTGAATCCGGACGGGATCATCGCCGAGATACCGGGCGTGACTCCCAAGACCATTTTTTATCTCCAGAAAATACTGAACGGAGACCAGACTGGCCCCACGGCCCTGCCCGCGGCGCAGCAGTGCGGCAAGCCGGTGATCTTCAAGGAGCCGGCCGCCAGCCATGACATCGTCATTCCACGCATGGCTTCAACCACAGACGGCATCAACTTTACTGACCTAGGGCCCATCAACGGGCTGAATAACCCGGCCGCTGTTGGCCCCACGGACATCCGTTACGTTGGCCCTCGCGGGACAATCTTGAAGTTGTCCGATGGCAAATGGGGCTTGTTTTTCTCCGGGGGCAACTGCCTGGACGGCGACTCTGATGCATTCCACTTCCTGGGCTACGCTGAATCCACGGACCTGCGCAACTGGACGGTGATCAACGGCATCCAGAACCCCATCGCTTCCATCGCGCCGGTCACCGTGATTTTCAACGGCGCCAGCGTGACCGTCCCCGCGCAGACGCCGGTGGTCGGCAACACGCTGGGCTGGTTTGAAGGCCGCGTGTACAGCCCGTCATTTACCTTGAGCGGCGAAAAGGGCGGCATCCTGCATTTTGCCGGATACCACACCCCAAGGCCCAATGATGATCGCAGCGATTACCGCAACATCGGCCGCGTTCCGCTGCGCGGCAACCGCGAGATTGTGGCCATCAGCAATGGAGCCGACGAAGACCACGACCGCGACGACCGTTAGCCCTCGCTTTTACGCGCAGGCCGTGGTGTCATGGCCACGGTGCTGATCATGGGAGAGGCGCGGCGCCCCATGCGCCTCTCCCCATCCTCACTTCACTCTTCCATGTGTGATGGCCGTCACACCCTTGACGTGTGATAGCACTCACATCTTTCTCACACTCCCAGAGTGACAATCCTCCAGTGATGAGCCGAGCGAAAAATTTCAATCGCCAGTGATGTTCAAGCGCTGGAGAGATTTTTCGCGGAGCGGAAGCGCACAAAAAGCAGACAAGTAACGTTATCCAAGTAACGTTACTGGCCTAGATGAAACCAAGGAGGGTTCTAAGGTCTTTGAGTGATTCGCCTTAATGCTCAGAACTAGAACTATTACAAATATGAACACGATAGTGAACAGATTCGTAGAAGCGCACGACCGCTACATGGAACTGGACCGCATTCGGACGGAATGCAAGAACCCGGCGGAACGCGAATCCATCCATATTGCTATTCTGAGGGCGTATCTGGAAGTACAGTTTCATGCGCGGCAGATCGCCGGGTTACAGTTTGCTGAAGGCATGGATTTCGCTGAAGTTAACTAAAATCCCCTTCCCTTCCGCAAGCCCCTCCGCGTAGAATCAGGTTCAGTATCCACGCCACTCTTTGTCTTAAAACCAGCCAGGCGCCCGAAGGTCCGCCTGGGCGGTAGGCTCGTCAAAAGTCTGAATGTTCCTGGCCCTTGGAGTTCTGTTATGGCAGTGGCCCGCATTTTTACCCGTCGCCCGGAAGCAGCTATATCTCTATCGGAAGAACTGCGCCGCCAGGGCTACACCGTGGAAGTGGTGGTGGCGGACCAGCCGCCGGTGCGCAAGGACAAAGACCTGGAAATTGATCTTGAATTCCTTCGCCTGGCCGAGTCGCCCACCTACTCCGATGAACTCATCACAGAGTTTGTCCCCGATACCACCGCCCTGGCAGAGGCCAACAAGCCCCTGGCTATGTCCTCGATGAACCTGCCCGTCGTTGACGTTCCGGTGGATGCGCCCGCGTTTTCCCAGTCCCCGGTGGTCATGCCGGAAATGCCGCCGGTAGCCATCCTGAGCGATTCCAGCGATTCCGACGCCCAGTTCGACAGCGTCCCGGAAATTGTGAACATGCGGGAAGCTGAGTCCTTCACCCAGGAGCCAGTCACAGTCGGCGAAGATCGAGCGGCGGCCGGTCCCGGGTCCGCCTTGCCAAGATGGATTGCGGCGCTTCCGGCCCTGGCGCATCGAGTCGCGCAAAGCTGCCGCGAGCAGATCAATCTCGGCGTGGAGCGCGTGCGCGAAGGCCGCCGCCAGCGCCAGTTGGCATTGCAGGCCCGGCAAGCGCAGGCGCAGGAACGCGCCGCGGAACTTCAGGCAGCGCGCGAAGCTGCCGCCGAGCGGCTGCAACAGTTGCTGAATGAGCGCGGTGACGAGGCGGCAAGGCCGGTCGTCGCGTACCAGGAGGCCGAAGCGGAAATTCCTGAATTTGGTCCGGAATTTGATCTGGAACCAAAAGTCGAGCCGGTGCCGGAAGCCCGGCCGGTGGTGCGCGCGCCCATCGCAGCTTTCTCGCGCGATGTTTGGCGCAGATTCAGTCTGAAACCGGAATATGTTTTTGCCGGCGTAGCCGCCCTGGGATCTCTCCTGGTCGTCGGGTTGGCCTTGGTTACCCTGCGTTCCACGCCCCAGCTTGCCAAACTGGATCATCCCGCCGGAACAATCGGGCAGACCAGCGGAGCCGCGGTGAACTCCGGCAAGACCGCAAAGGCTTCCCGGCCCAGCCCTTTTAGGCGCGAAGTCGCGGCCCGGAACGCAGGCACAGAGACGGCTGCGAACAAGATCACGGTGCGTCGCCTGGGCGCGGATGTGACCATCCGCCAATACCCGGCGGCGAGCCTGGCCAGCCGTTTCCCGACGCAGGCCAAGCCTGCCGCGCTGAACGCGCAGCCGCAACTTAGAAGGATTTCAGATTTGCAGAACTGAAGGAGCAACTGGCAATTAGCAGTTGGCAAACAGCCAAGGCTGCATCCAATTTAGCTCCAACCGTGAAACGACGAAGGCTGCGTTTCCGGTTTGGCCAATTGCTATTTGCCAATTGCTAATTGCTTATTTTCCCGCCGTGATCTTCTCCACCAACTGCGAATAATCTTTCTTCTCCACGCCGTAAACCTGCTTATTGAACTCGTCCACTTTCTGCGAGTAGTTCATCGAACAGAATTTGGGTCCGCACATGGAACAGAACTTGGCCTCTTTGTAGTAGTCGTCCGATAGCGTCTCGTCGTGCATGGAGCGCGCGGTTTCAGGGTCGAGCGACAGCTCAAACTGCTTGTCCCAGTCGAAGGTGTAGCGCGCATAGCTGAGGGCGTTGTCGCGGTCCTGCGCGCCGGGGCGATGCCGCGCGATGTCGGCCGCGTGCGCGGCGATCTTGTAGGCGATGATCCCGTCTTTCACGTCCTTCTCGTTGGGCAGCCCCAGGTGTTCTTTGGGGGTGACGTAGCACAGCATGGAAGCACCGTGCCAGCCGATCAGGGCCGCGCCAATGGCTGACGTAATGTGGTCGTAGCCGGGAGCGATGTCAGTGACCAGCGGACCCAGGGTGTAGAACGGCGCGCCGTAGCACCACTCCACTTCCTTGTCCACCTGCTCCTTGATCTTGTCCAGCGGCACGTGGCCGGGGCCCTCAATCATCACCTGGACGTCATGCTCCCAGGCCCGCTTGGTCAGCTCGCCCAGGGTGCGCAGCTCGGCGAACTGGGCTTCGTCGCTGGCGTCAGCGATGCAGCCGGGACGCAAACCGTCACCCAGCGAGTAAGATACGTCATACTTCTTCAGGACCTTGGTGATGTCGTCAAAATTTTCGTACAGGAAGTTCTGCTTGTGGTGATGGGCCATCCACTGGCCCAGGATGGCGCCGCCCCGGCTCACGATGCCCGTGATTCGCTTGGCCACCAGCGGCAGATACTGCACCAGCACGCCGGCATGGATGGTCATGTAGTCCACGCCCTGCTGCGCCTGTTCTTCAATCACTTCCAGCATCAGGCCGATGGACAAATCCTCTATGCGCTTCACCCGCGAGACGGCCTCATAAATCGGCACCGTGCCAATGGGCACGGGCGAGTGGCGGAGAATTTCTTCGCGTATCTCATGGATGCCGCCGCCGGTGGAAAGGTCCATGACCGTGTCGGCGCCAAAGTGGACGGCGGTATGCAGCTTCTTCAACTCCTCATCCACGTTGGAGGTAATGGAAGAGTTGCCGATGTTGGCGTTGATCTTGCACAGTGACTCCACGCCAATGGCCATGGGCTCCAGCTCAGGATGGTTGATGTTGGCGGGGATGATCATCCGCCCGGCAGCCACTTCGCCGCGCACGTGCTCGGGCGTGATCTTTTCCCGTTCCGCCACGTACACCATTTCTTCCGTGACCAGCCCTTTGCGGGCAAAGTGCATCTGGGAGAAGTTGCCATCGCCGCTGCGGGCTGCTTCCGCCTTGCGCCGGGCAATCCATTCCGCGCGAGGCTTGGGTGTCTGCTGGGTGCCGTTCTGGCCGTTGCTTCCGCTCATTGGGGTCCGCCTTTGCTCTTGAAAACCTTCATTATACGCCCCTACAAGGAGTGGAGTGACGAACGTCACACCACCGGCCCCGCCCCCTTGACCCAGCCTGCACTCCGGGCTACCCTTTGAATAGGTATATGTCGCAATCAAAGAGCAAATTCTTCAAGTTTGGCGCGGCTGTCGCCATTATTGTGCTTTCCCTGGGCTATCTGGCCTGGACCGGCGTCAACGAAAGCAAGAGCTTTTACGTCAAGATCAAAGAGATGCGCGCAATGGGCGATGCCGCCTATGCCCGGCGCCTGCGTGTGGAAGGATTTGTGAAGCCCGGCTCCATCCAGAGAAACGGCTCCCATGCGGAATTTGTGATTGAGGACGGCGACCAGACCGTGCCCGTAAGTTACAAGGGCATGGAACCGCCGCCCGACACCTTCAAGGACCACGCCCAGGCGCTGGTGATCGGCCAGCTGGGCCGCGATGGCACTTTCCACGCCACGGAAGTCCAGGCCAAGTGCGCGTCCAAGTATGAGGACATGGAAAAGGCACAAAGCGAAGCCAATAAAAAAGGCCTCTGAGGTCAGCCGCTGAACCCCGACGCTCCCCCCGTCCAAGTCAAGAACGTTTCCAAAGTCTATGGCCGCACCGCGGCGGTAAGAAGTGTCTCTCTGGACTTGCAGCCGGGGAAGTTCTACGTGTTGCGCGGCGAAAACGGCGCGGGTAAGTCCACCTTGCTGCGGATGATCGCCGGGCTCAATGAGCCGACCGAAGGCTCCATCCTGATCTTCGGGATCGAAAACAAGCAGGCCCTTTCCCACCTGGGCTACATGGCCCACGCTCCGCTGCTCTATGACGAGCTTTCCGGCATGGAGAACCTGCGCTTCTTCGCCAAATTGTATGGCATCAGCTCTGACGAACCTCTGGCCGGCGCCATGCGCCGCGTGGGGCTTGATCCCGCGCTGGATCGCCGCATCGGGCAGTATTCGCAGGGCATGCGCCAGCGGCTGTCCCTGGCCCGCGCGATTTTTCATTCCCCCGACCTTCTCTTGCTGGACGAACCTTTTTCCAACGTTGATCCTGAATCCGCCCTGGCCATTGCCAAGCTGCTGGCTTCCATGCGCGATGAAGGCAAGACCATTGTGCTGGTCACCCACCAGGTGGGACTGCTGGCCAGCCTGGCCGACGAATACATCCTCCTCTCCCACGGCCAGTTGGAAGGCCGCGGCGTAATGCAGCAGGCGCGCCCATGAGCCTTTCCATCAGCAAGCTGACGGCGGTGAACGTCCGCAAAGACCTGCAGTTGGAGTGGCGCTCGCGCGACGTTTTCAACGCCATGCTGTTCTTCGCCCTGCTGGTGGTGGTGGTGTTCAGCTTTGCTTTCGACCAGCAGGATTCCCGTCCGGTGATGGGCGGGCTCATCTGGATCGCGTTTCTGTTTTCCTCCACCATGGCGCTCAACCAGTCCTGGGCGCGCGAATTGCGCAACGGCGTCCTGGACGCCTACCGCGTCTCCCCCGCGCCGGCCGAGGCGCTCTTCCTGGGAAAATGTCTGGGCAACTATATTCTGATGATGTTGCTGGAATGCGTGATGGCCCCGCTGTTTGTGATCTTTTACAACCTCAAGTCCGGCGGGCCGCTGTGGCAACTTGCGCTGATTTTCCTGCTGGGCACCTGGGCCCTGGTGGTGAACGGCACGTTTTTTGCCGCCATGTCCATCCGAACGAAAAACCGCGAGCTGATGCTGCCCTTGCTGCTGTTGCCTATCTCGCTTCCGGCGGTATATTCCATGGTGGAGGCCACCAGCATTGTTCTTAACGGTGATGGTTCGCCCTGGGCTTATGTAAAATTCCTGGCGGGCTTTTGTGTGATATATACCACAGCCTGTTTTCTGTTATTTGAAATAGTCTTAAACGCAGAATGAAATCAAAACTCTTTTTCCTGTTTCTGGCGATTGACGCCGGCCTGCTGGCCTACGGCACCTACCTGGGCCTGGTGGTTGCGCCCACCGAAGCCACCATGGGCGACGTCCAGCGGATCTTCTATTGCCACGTGCCTGGGGCCACTACGGGCTTCTCACTATTCACACTGAACTTTGTGGCCTCGGTCATGTTCTTGTGGAAGCGCAGCACCAAGGCCGACGCCTGGGCCATCTCCACCGCGGAAGTGGGCGTGGTCTTCTGCACCGTGGTGTTGGTCACCGGCCCTATATGGGCGCGCTACGCCTGGGGCACCTGGTGGGTCTGGGACATGCGTCTGACCACCACGCTGATCCTGTGGCTGCTCTATATGAGCTACCTGATCTTGCGCCGGTCTTCGGAAGCCGGGTCAACGGCCGTGCTGGCGGCGGCGCTGGCGATCTTTGCGTACATTGATGTGCCCATCGTGTACATGGCCAACCGCTGGTTCAGGACCAACCATCCGCAGCCGATGATCGGCACGCCCGCCCTTGACCCGCGGATGCAGAAGATCCTGTTCTTCAACATGTTTGCGTTTCTGATCTTTGGGCTGCTGATCGCCTGGTTCCGCTATGAAATGGAGCGGACGGCGCAGAAGATCTCCGCGGCGCACATCCAGCGGGCCGCGCGCGGCACGGCCTTCGCGCTGCTACCGGCCGTGGCGCTGTTCCAGGTCCCGCACAAAATCAATCCGCACGTGTATCTCTACTCCGGCTACTTCGCGGCGTGGGGCGTCTACGCCATCTACCTGGTGTTCCTGATGACCAAGCTGGGCCGGCTGAAAAAGGAAGAAGCGGAGATGCGGGTGGTGTAGAGACTGGTGAATCCAACTTGGGCCCTTCCGGGAGCTTTTATGTCAAACCAGGTTTTGGTGGAAATCAAGAACCAGGTGCAGACGATTCGCTTGAATCGTCCTGAAAAAAAGAACGCTTTGACCCAGGCCATGTACCTGGCCATGACCGACGCCCTGCGCAAGGCGGAGTCTGACACCACCGTGCGCGTGGTGCTGCTTACCGGCACCGCGGACTGCTTCACCGCCGGCAACGACCTGATGGATTTTGCCACCGCCAAGCCGGGCGAGCCCAGCGTGGCCGTGCAATTTCTCCAGGTACTGGCCGGGACCCACAAACCGGTGGTGGCGGCCGTGGGCGGAGTGGCCGTGGGGATCGGCACCACCATGCTGCTGCACTGCGATCTGGTGTACGCGGCGGCCAGTGCCCGCTTCCAACTTCCATTCGTGAACCTGGGCCTTTGTCCGGAGGCGGCTTCCAGCCTGATTCTGCCGGCGCAGATGGGGCTCCACCGCGCCGCGGAACTCATGTTCTTTGGCGAGCCCTTCAGCGCCACCACGGCGCGCGACTGGGGACTGGTGAATGAAGTCTATCTCGATGGCGAACTCGCCGCCGCCGCCCTGGGCAATGCACAGCGACTCGCGGAAAAACCTCCGGCAGCGTTGCGCGTGACCAAGTCGCTGCTCAAGCGCGGCCAGGCGAACGCGATTGCCGAAACCATGTCGCGCGAAGGACAGCAGTTCGCGGAGCTGCTGCAGGCGCCGGAGGCCCGCGAAGCTATGTCGGCGTTCATGCAACGGCGCAAACCGGATTTTTCCAAGTTCTAAGAACGGCCCACCACTGATTGACACTGATGACACGGATCAGAACGGGACAAAACCGGAACCACAGAGGGCACAGAGGAACACCGAGATTAAAAATTTGGCGAAGTGGCTTGGAGATCACAATGCCAAACCAACAGCCAATGGCCAATAGCCAAAAGCCGCAGTTCCCTTGCAACTTGGAGCCTGCCCGTGATCGCGACTAAACTACTGCCATGAGCTCGAAATCCCCCGAAACCACTTTGCACCCTGCTAACGCCCTGGCCAGCGCATCTTCTTCTTACTTGCGTTCGGCCATGCATCAGCCTATCCAGTGGCACGAGTGGGGGCCGGAGCCGTTTGAGAAAGCGCGCGACCAGAACAAGCCCATCCTGCTGGACATCGGAGCCGTATGGTGCCACTGGTGCCACGTGATGGACCGCGAGTCGTATGACGATGCGGAAGTGGCGGCCATCATCAACGAACATTTCATCGCCATCAAGGTGGACCGCGACGAGCGTCCTGACGTGGACAGCCGTTACCAGACCGCGGCGCAGGCCATCACCGGGCAAGGCGGGTGGCCGCTCACTGGGTTTCTCACGCCGGAGGGCAAACCGTTTTATGTTGGGACGTACTTTCCTCCGCAGGACGTCCAGGGGCGGCCCAGTTTTCGCCGCGTGTTGCTGACGCTGGCGCGCAGCTACCAGGAAAAACATTCTGACGTGCTGGAATCAGCCGAGAGCGTGATGGGCGCCATCAGCCAGTCAGAAGGATTCACCGGCAAATCGGGACCGCTGCGGCCGGAGCTGATTGAGAGCATGGTGGCCTCCGCCATGAAGCTGTTTGATCCCGACCACGGCGGCTTCGGCTCCGCGCCCAAGTTTCCTCATCCCAGCGCCACCGACATGCTGATGCAGCGCTACGCGGAAACCGGCAACTCGCTGCTGCGCGACACCGTGAGCTTTACGCTGGAAAAAATGGCCGAAGGCGGCGTGTATGACCACCTGGCCGGCGGGTTCCATCGCTACTCGGTGGACGAGCACTGGATCGTCCCGCATTTCGAAAAAATGTCGTACGACAATTCTGAGCTGCTCAAGAATTATGTTCACGGCTACCAGTTGACCGGCAATGAAACCTTTGCTGCGGTGGCCCGCGACGTGGTCCGTTGGATGGACGAATGGCTCACTGACCAGCAGCAAGGCGGATTTTATGCGTCCCAGGACGCCGACTACTCGCTGGACGACGACGGCGACTACTTCACATGGACCCTGGACGAAGCCCAGGCCGCGCTGGGCGTGGACAACGACGAACTGCAAGTGGCCATGCTGCACTATGACATTGGCGAAGTGGGCGAGATGCACCACAATCCCGAGAAGAACGTGCTGTACATGCGCGTTCCCATTGACGAGCTGGCCACGCGCCTCAAGAAGACAAACCAGGAAATTGCGGCTATTCTGGTTTCCGCCAAAAAGAAAATGTACGCCGCGCGGCTCAAGCGTCCCACGCCATTTGTGGACAAAACGGTTTACGTAAGCTGGAACGCACTGTGCATCTCCGCCTACCTCAAAGCTGCAGGCGTTCTTGTGCTCGATAGCGCGCGCAAATTTGCCCTGCGCTCGCTGGACCGCATTCTTGCCGAAGGTTGGAGCGCCGGCGGCAGTTTGCAGCACGTGATCGCCTACTCGGATCCGCAGGCCGTGCAGCGCAGGGTCCCCGGCGTGCTGGATGACTACGCTTTCATGGTCATCGCCTGCCTGGACGCGTATGAAGCCAGCGCTGACCTGAGCTACTTCCACTTCGCGCAGAAGATTGCCGACGCCATGATCACCCGCTTCCATGATTCGCACGAAGGCGGATTTTTTGATATAGCCGCGGGACCGGACGCGGGCGACGGGATCGTTCTGGGCGCGCTGGCGGCACGGCGCAAGCCGCTGCAGGATTCGCCCACTCCCGCTGGCAATCCGGCGGCAGCCATCGCTCTGCTGCGACTGCACGCGTGGACCAACGATGCCAGGTATCACAAAGTTGCCGAAGACACGCTGAAAGCCTTTGCCGGAATCGCTGAGCACTATGGGCTGTTTGCTTCCACCTACGCCATTGCGCTGGACATGTACCTGCGTCCGCACGTGCAGGTGGTCATCGCCGGCAGCGGCCAGCAGGCGGAGCGGTTAAAGTCGGCGGCGCTGAAGCATTTTGGGTTGAACAAATCTGTCCTGCATCTTCCGCAGGGCGAAGCCGTGCCGCAAATGCTGCCTCCAGCACTGGCAGAGACCATCCCTAATTTGCCGGCGGTTAAGGAAGGCAAGACCGTGGCTGTGGTGTGCAGCAACTTCTCGTGTCAGCCGCCGGTCGAGAGTCCTGAAGAACTGGAGAGACTGTCAAGGGCACAGGCATAACCTTTCTCTGAAATCTCGACTCTGAGCTTGCGAAGGGGAGAGATCTATATCAGCGCGTGGATCCAAGGGTTACCGAGGCAAGTGAGCCGCGAGCGTAACGTGACGATATGGATCTCTCGCTCTGCTCGAGATTTCAGAAAGACACGCAACCATGGCCGAAACAAATCCGTTGAAAGACCGAATTGCACAGGCTCTCGCTCCGCTCGTGGGAATGCCGTTGTGGGATTCCGGCCGCGCCGCCGACCTGGAGTGGTTCATCTTCGGCGAGCGCCGGACCATCAAGGACTTTCGCGGCGAACCCAGAGAAGTCGGCGAGTATTCACTGCACGTGCAGTGCGCCTGGCGCATCACCCAAGGCGGCCGCGTGCTGGTCGGCAGCCGCGATCTTTATTACCCAGCCGGCTACTGCGACCAGACCCAGGAAATCCCGCGGAATTTCAACTGGGACGTGCAAGGCGGCAATCGCCGCGACGAGTTGGTCGCCGCCCTTTTCGAACAGGGCCGCAAGCAATATCGCGTGACCAGATTCCAGGTTGGCGCGGCAGGCGCTCTTACCGTTGCGCTTGAAGATGATATGGCGCTGGAAATCTTTCCCGATGATGCTCTTCCCGGCGAGCACTGGCGGTTGTTTCGCCCAGGCGAAGACGATCCGCATTTCGTGGTGACGGGGGAAGGAGTCGAGGAGTAGTGCTGTTTTTGTAATCTCGAGCGAAGCGAGAGATCCCTATCATCACGAAAGCCTACACGTACACCACATGAATGGATAAGCGCAGACCGGCAGCAAGGAATTTCTCAGACCAGCCCGACCTTCCCTCGTGCCTCCGCGCTGAGCGCGTCTTGTATGTTGCTGAGAAACTCAATGGTCTTCAAACGATATCGTCCGGCTTGAAGATGAAACTAAAACTGTTCAGGTAAGTTTCTTCTATCTCCACTTCCAGTATGGCCTGCTCATTCTTGTCGGCCTTCGTCCTAAGGGCATCCATGTTGGCCTTAGCGACACCCCATCGCTCCAGGAGATACTTGAGCGTTTTCCATGGCTGAGGGAAGTACGCCTCTCCCTCGGGATCTTTTCCACTGAAAATCCTTGGCTTATATCGGATTTCCCCGCGCCATTCGTCAAGCGTAAGCTGCAACGTGCACAAGCGTTTCATGGTCACGATTTTACAGCAGCCTCTGCGGCAAATGGCATCTGTGATCCTTCGTGTGCCTTGTGTTTATAGGGTTCCTTCGCTCCGCTCGGGATAAAGAAAAAAGCTACGAGTGCTGCTTCAAGCCGCGCTGGGCCATGCCTGCTCGCAGTTGGATCAGGCAACCCACGTTGGCGGTGGCGATGATGTCCGCCGTCACCGACTGCACGTCATCCATTTTGGCCGCCAGGATTTTCATCGAGAGGTCATTGTGCGCCACGTTGTACACGCCGGCGCTGCCGCAGCACTGGTCGGAGTGCGGCAGTTCCACCAGTTCGCAGCCAATGGCCTTGAGCAACTCGCGCGGCTGGATGCGGATGCGCTGCGCGTTAGCCAGGTGGCATGGGTCCTGGTAGGCGACCTTCTGGCTGATCTTCTTCTTTGGCGCGCGCACGCCGATCCCTGCCAGGTACTCGGTCACGTCTTTGGATTTGGCTTTGAACTCCTTCGCCCGCGTCAAGTATTCCGAATCGTGTTCCAGCAGGTCGTCGTATTCCTTCATGTGCGAGCCGCAGCCGGCGGCGTTGGTGATGATGGCATCGTAGTCGGCGTTGAGGAAAATCTTGATGTTGTTGCGGGCCAGCGCGCGCGACTCATCGCGATAGCCGGCATGAGCGTGCAGCGCGCCGCAGCAGCCTTGCCCGGCGGGCACGTGGACTTCAACGCCGTTTTGCGTAAGCACGCTGATGGTGGCGCGGTTCAAGTGCGAGAAAGCCACGTTGTTGATGCACCCGGCAAGAAAAGCCACTTTGCCGCGGCGTTCCCCCACGGCGGGAAAAACCTTGCCGATCTCGCCGAAGAAAAATTCCTTGTCAATCTGCGGCGACAGGCGTTCCACGTCCGCCATGCCGAAAAGTCTTAGCACGCCAGTGGCGCGAGTGACCGCCTGCAGCCCGGACCGCTGGTAAAAGCCCACCATCCGGGCCACGAACTTGAGCGTGCCGAAGTTGGAGATGATTTTGCGATAGAAAATGTTACGTACGGTGCGCGCTATGAACGGCCGGCGGTACTTTTGCTCAATCCGCGCGCGGGCCCGCTCCACGATGTGGCCGTACTTCACGCCCGACGGACAGGCAATTTCGCAGGCCAGGCAACCCAGGCACTGGTCAATGTGTTTGACAAACGATGCGCCCAGTTCCAAGTCACCGTCGTTGACGTGGGCAACCTGGTAGATGCGTCCGCGCGGCGAATCCATTTCCACGCCCAGCGTCTTGTACGTGGGGCAGTGGTTCAGGCACAATCCGCAGTGGACGCATGTGCGCAGCAGGTCCCACGTGGGAATGTCCTGGTCGGCGATGCTCACGCCGAGTGGCGGCTGTTCGACTGCGGCGGCGCTCGTCGGTTGACTTGAATCAGACAATGAAACGGCCTCGGTTGAAAATATTTTTGGGGTCAGCGGCCCGCTTGACGGCCTGCATCACGGCCACGTCGGTGGGCGTGGTACCCCAAACGTCAAAGTGCAGCTTGGCTTCCTTGGGACAGTGCGCCACCTCCGCCGACGCGCCCGGCGGCAACAGCGCGCGGAAGCCGGACACGCAGTTGGCGTACTGCATGGCAGAAGGCGGGTCCACGGAAAGCGGAATGAAAGCGATCACCAGGTTCCCTGTGGCGGCGCGGCCCAGCACCGCGGGAATAAAGTTGTAGTCCGGCGCGGCCTTTTCCAGGCCGTGGATGGCGGGCGCCACGCCCTGAATGGTCAGGTGCGTGTACATCACCATGGCGTTGCGATGCTTGGCCAGCACGTTGTACTCAAAATGTGAAACCCAGCGCCAGAACTGGTCTTCCTCGGCGCCGTGCAACTCGCGGGCAACGGCCGCGCCCAGATCGCGGCGATAGCGCGCCAGAACGTTGTCGCTTCCCGCGGCGCGCAAGGCCATCTGCCAGACGTTGGCCGTCGGACGCAACGGCTGCGAAGGCACGTAATGGTCTGGATCTTGCGCCGGTTGCGGATCGTTCAGGTATTCGGGCGCGTGCGGAGAAATGATCTCCAGGCAAATGGGTGTGAGCGGCGACTTGAAAATCCGTTCGCGAAATTGGATGGTTTCCGCCAGCGAGCCGAAGTTGCAGATGAACGTCTGCGTCTGGCGCGGCTTGGGGAACACCTTGAAGTTGGCCTGCGTGATGATGGCCAGCGAGCCGTAGCTGCCGATGATGAGCTTCATCAGGTCGTAACCGGCAACGTTCTTCACCACGCGGCCTCCGCCTTTGGCTACCTTGCCTTCCGCGGTGACAAACTGCACGCCGATGCAGAAGTCGCGCAGGCCCCCGAAGGCGTGCTTGAGCGGCCCGGCTGCGGCGGTAGCCAGCAACCCGCCCACCGTGGCCTGCGAAAGCTTGGGCGCGTCGTAAGGCAGCCACTGCTGGTGTTCGGCCAGCTTGCTTTGCATTTCGGCAAAAGTCATGCCGGCGTTGACGCTCACCGTAAGATCGCCGGGATCGTAAGCTTCCACGGTGTTCAGCCGGTGTGTGCGCAGAAGAATGTCAATGCGCTCGGGCACGCCGCCGATGTCCTGCTTGGTAAAACCGCCGGCGGGAGCCACCACCAGATTCCGCTCCGCGGCCACGCGCACTACAGCAGCGGCTTCCTGCGCTGACGCGGGCGCCACCACCGTGGCCGGGGTTACGCCGTTGATCTCCAGTTGCGCGCTGGTCAACTCCTGCAGGCCCACGTGCTCGTCGCCGACAATGGCAGCGATCTCACGCTCCACGGATTGTGCTGCGGCCACGGCGCTCACATCGGCACCCCGGATACTGGTTCTACTTTCGCTTTGGGTAGCGGGCCGGTGATCTCGCGGCAGAAGCGCATTTCAGGAATCATTTTCTGCGGGTTGAGGATGGAGTCAGGATTGTACGCGTTGCGCAGGCGAATCATGAATTCCAGGTCGTCCTCAGTGAAGATCTGCGGCATGAAATTCTTTTTTTCCAGCCCCACGCCGTGCTCGCCGGTGATGGAGCCCCCAAATCGAATGCAGGTCTCCATGATTTCATTGCCGGCCTTGTGGGTGTCTTCGGTTTGCTTGGGATCGCGGCTGTCAAACAGGATCAGCGGATGCAGATTGCCGTCACCGGCGTGGAAGACGTTGCCGATAATCAGGCCGTATTTCTGGCTGATGCGTTCAATCTCCGCCAGCGTGGCCGGAACTTTGGTGCGGGGGATGACGCCGTCCTGCGTGTAGTAAGCGGGCGCCGCGCGGCCCACGGCGCCGAACGCCGTCTTGCGGCCCAGCCAGAGAAGCTGGCGTTCCTGTTCAGTCTTGGCGCGGCGAACTTCGCGGGCCTTGGCCTTGGTGCACACGGCGCTGACAATTTCAGCCTGCTCTTCCACCGTCTCTTTCATGCCTTCGAGCTCGATCAGCAGTACGGCCGCGGCGTCCATGGGATAGCCGGCGTGGACGTTTTCTTCCACGCAGCGCACCATGAAACCGTCAAGCATCTCCAGCGCCGCCGGCGTCACACCGCTTTGGGTGATGGCGACAACCGTGTTGGCCGCGTCTTCCACCGAGTCGTAAATGGCCAGCAAAGTCGCGACCGATTCCGGAAGCTTGGTCAGCTTCACGGTGATCTTCGTCGCCACGCCCATGGTGCCTTCCGAGCCAACGAAGAATCCCGCCAGGTCCAGCCCGCAGGAATCTTGCGATTTGCCGCCAAACTCCACGATTTTTCCGTCGGGCAGGACCACCTCAAGTCCGGTGACGTGGTTCACGGTCACGCCCATGGCCAGCGTGTGCGGGCCGCCGGAATTTTCCGCCACGTTGCCGCCGATGGTGCAGGCCTTCTGGCTGGAAGGATCGGGCGCGTAGTAGTAGCCGAATTTCGCCGCAGCGTTGGTGACTTCCAGATTGACCACGCCGGGCTGCACCACGGCGCGCTGGTTCTCCACGTCAATTTCCAAGATCTTGTTCATGCGGGCCATGGCCAGCATGATCGCCTCTTTGCGGGCGATGGCGCCGCCGCTCAGGCCGGTTCCCGCGCCGCGCGGAACCACCGGAGTCTTCGTCGCCGACGCCAGCCGCATGATCTCCGACACATGCTTCGCGGTCTGCGCAAACACCACCGCACCAGGACGGCTCTTCTCCACGCCGCCATCGTATTCGTAGAGCATGAGCTCTTCCGGGCGATCGAGAACGGCTTCACTGCCGACAATCTTCTTCAGCGCGCGAATGATGGAGGAATCCATGGGAAACCTGTGCCTTGGAACGAAGTGATTGTAGCAAGATCAGAGGGAGGGCAGTGGGAAAGAGATTGCCAAAATCGCCGAAATTGCCAAAAGCGGAAAATTGAACGGCCCGAATCCGATCCGAAGGACGGAGTTCTACATATAGATCACATACGAACTGTGCCACAGCGAACTGGGCAGCGTGCCGGGCTGGCGCGCGGTGAGGATCACGTTGTAGTCCGACGAGACGGGCAGCGCGTCCAAAATATTTTCGCCGTACTTGTCGCCCGGTTCGGGCTCCACCAGCGCCAGGTAGCGCAGGAAGTCTTCCAGGTGGATCCCGCCGTGGTAGCCGGAGCCGGCGAAGGAGAGTTCCACGTTCTCCGTGGCAAAGTGGCAGGCCAGCGTGGCCGCCAGCGAGACGGCGTGTTCATATTTCTCGGCCGAGACGCGTGCGGGCTCGGGATTGTCAAACACCACGCGCAGGCGGCGCTCATCTTCGCGGGTGAACTCGCGGACCTTGAGCGCGCCGGTCTTGGCGGTGGCTTTCCAGTCCACGGTACGCGCGGGGTCTCCGGGCTGGTGCTCGCGGATGCGATAGAGTTCGCTGCCGCGTCCGCGCATGTAGGAAACGAATTCGCCGGTGATCATGGGCAGCACGTCCAGAAGGTTGTCCTGGTCCAGGAGCGTGGGATACACCAGCAGCTCACGTTCCAGCGTGACCCTGCGGCTCTTGATGAGAAACGAAAACGGAAACCGCGTGGACAGGCTGAAAGAATCCTGGCTGTACAGTCCGCGCCGGGGAAAAACCAGCTCCACCTCAGCTTCCGAGGTGGTGCGGGGCGCCACAAAAGTAAAGTACACCGGCCGGGTCAGGATGTTTGCGGGACGCGGCACCAGAATCTTGCGGCGCAAAGTGTAGTCCGGCAGGCGAAGCCATGTACCCTTGCGCGGGAAAACGAATTCGCTCTTTTGCCATTCCCATCCCGCCTTCTTTTTCTTTTTCTCCACCGGCGTGGAGACTTTGACGGAAAAGGCGGGCACCCAATAACGCGGGTTCTGCAGCTTGACGCGGACCGCGACCGCGCGCCCGGCAAACGCGTTGCCCGGCATGCCCACGTCCAGCGCCAGGCGGCGCAGCACCGCGGCGGAAGCAAAACCGGAGACTGCAACGGCGGCGAGCATGGCCGCCAGAACAATGAACAGCAGGTTGTTCGCAGTGTTGAGCGCAGCGATGCCGACCACCAGCGCCGCTCCCAGGTAGGCAATGCCTTCCTTGGTCAGCTCGTAGTGCAGCGCGTCGCGGACGCGGCTGGCCATCACGCGGCGCGTGAGGTAGGGCAGCGTGGTAATCGCCACTAAGCCGGCCAGAAACAGCGCGCTGGAGGCGAAGACAATGGTCGCCGCGAAATTGCCGGACTCGCTGGCCGCGGACGAAAACACGGCGGCGGCAAAAGCCAGAGCCAGCCCGGCCAGCGCGAGAAAAAAACGCAGCCAGGCTTCTCCGTCGAGGTTGGCCAGAAGAGACTTGAGACGGTTTACCATTTCGCAAACTTGCTTCTAGTGTGGCACAGCAGGGCCAGGGTGGAAAAAGAAAATGCAGTTCGGATAGCGAAGAAAGGTCATGGCCACAAGAGCAGGCGAGAAAAAGCGTGCCGCCCGTTGCTGTCGTCAGACGACGGCCGGCGTCAGTTGGCCTTTGCCAGAAACTCCAGCACCAGCCGGTTGAATTCCGCGGGCGACTCTTCAAAGGGAAGGTGTCCGACTCCCGGCATCACGGCCAACGCGCTGCCCGGCAGCGCGCGTTGCAGCGCTTCCGCCGACGCAGGGTCCACAGCCCGGTCCTGCGATCCCCAGATCAGCCGCGTTGGAGCTTTGACCCGGGGAATGGCCGCCTGCACTTCGTCAACGTCTTTCTGCCATCCGCGCAGGATGCTGAGCAGATTGTGGCCGCGTCCGCGACGCGTGATCAAGGCAGCATAGCCTTCAATCGTGCCGGAAGGAATGCGGTGGGGATCGCCGTACAAGCGTTCGAGGTAGGGCCGCTGAAATCGGCGCGAGAACGGCAGGAGTCGCGGAAGCAAGAACCCAGCAAGGCGTCCACTGAAGGACGAAACGCGCTCACGTCCGAAGGCCGACCAGGGATTCACCGGGGCCGCCAGGATCAGGGAGCGTACGTTGGCGTTCGTCGCCGCCAGCAACAGCGCTACGGCGCCGCCCCACGAGGAGGCAACCACATCAACTGGTCCAAGGCGTAACGCGTGAATGAACGAGCCAAGGCGCGCCGCTTGCGCAGCCATGCTGCAGTCGGCGTAGCGCGAAGCATCAGACAGGCCCAGGCCAGCCATGTCCACGGCATAGACCGTGCGGCGGGCGGCCAGTTCCGGGAGATTGAAGCGCCAGCAGAACGAGCCTCCCAGCAAGCCATGGACCAGCAGCAACGGCGGTCCAGAGCCGGCCTTGAGGTAATGCATTTTCGGGGCAGCGCTATTCAGAACGTCGTTTCGTTGGCCGGCGTTTTTCTCGTCATCGAGGCCGAACCAATGGCTCTCCGCCTTGGCGCCTTTCACGCTGGCTTGGATTTTTGGCGACTCCAGGGCAACCACAAAGCCTCTCTGATCTTCGAAACTAAAGGATATCGCTTCTGTAGCTTGTTTTTGCGGGACACGAGATCTCTGGTGTCCCGCTCTTTTTTGCAGACTGCCATCGGTTTCGCAAGCTGCTCGGCACCCATTCTGCTGCACATACCAAAACTCACACGCCAGATACCGATTTTTGTATTTTTCTCTACAGGGAAGCATTATAATCCGTTTAACTACCAGTAAACAGGAGAGTTATTCGGCGGAGAGAAGCAGTCCCCATGGCATCTGACTTGCTCCAATCACGGCGGAAAGATCTCACCAAGCGGGAACAGAGCGAGCCGCGCGTTTTCGCTGATCCGCCTATGCGTAAGGACTCCCTAATCCGGGTCTCGGCTGTTGTATTAGCCCTTCTTACGGCCGCCAGCATCGTGTTCGCAGCCATCAATTTCCAGAAAGAAGGCCTGTTCGTTACACCCGATGACGGCGTCTGGTGGATTGATAAGGGCGGCCAGCTCGTCGCCAAGGGAATCAGCCCGGGCGGGCCGGGCGAGCGCGCGGGAGTCAAAGTTGGCGACAAATTAGTCAACGTCACAGCGCCCGACGAGTCGCTGGTGGGCAAACCTCTGGGCGCCGCCGAACGCCGCGGAATCAAACCGGCCGGCAAAGACATACCCAAACAACCTCAGCTCAAGACCGTGGCCGCACTGCAGCGGCAGTTGGACCGGGCCGGCGTGTGGTCCAAGGTTAACTACGACTTGGACCGCAACGGCACGCGCGTGGAAGAACTTTCGCTGGTCCTGGCCCCGGTGGACCGGTCGCTGTACCTGGGCGAACGGCTGATTGCGCTCATCTACCTGGGGATCGGCGTTTACGTGTTGTTCCGCCGCTGGACGGCCCCCAAGTCCACTCATTTTTATATTTTCTGCCTGGTTTCGTTCATCCTCTATTCGTTCCACTACACCGGGAAATGGAACACGTTTGACCAGATCATTTTCTGGGCGAACATTGTCGCCGAACTGCTCCAACCCGCGCTGTTCCTGCATTTTGCTTACACCTTCCCGGAGAAACGCAAAACGCTGGTCAGCCATCCCTGGCTGGCTTCTCTCGTCTATCTGCCGGGGGCCGTTCTGCTGGCCGTGCGAATTACAGCGCAAACCCAGTTTGAAGCCCGCGAAGTGCTGCTCTGGAACCTGGACCGGCTGCAATTGCTGTATCTGGCGCTCTACTTCTTTGCCGCGGCCGGTGTGCTATGGGACAGCTATCGCAAGTCCAACACGCCGCTGCAACGCCAGCAGATGAAGTGGATTTCCCGCGGCACGGTGCTGGCGATCACGCCCTTTACTTTGATCTACGTGGTCCCTTACCTGTTTGGGGTCCTGGCCACGCCGGCCATGAAGCTCTCCGTGCTCTCACTGGTCTTTCTGCCCCTGACCTTTGGCTACGCCATTGTGCGCTACCGGCTGATGGACGTGGACGTGATTTTCAAGCGCGGCGTGGCTTACACCCTGGCCACGGCAGCCATTGTGGGCGGATACTTCGTGGTGATCGGCGGCATGACGGCGGTGGTGAGCAACAAGCTGCCGGGCTCCGGCTTCGCGGGCCTGCTTGCCGTCATCGTCATCACCGCGCTGGCCTTTGAGCCGCTGAAGAACTGGATCCAGGACCAGGTGGACAAGTTCTTCTACCGCAAGCGTTACGACTACCGCCGCACCCTGATTGAATTCGGCCGCGAACTGAGTTCGGAAATTGACCTCAGCAACATGCTGAGCTCGGTGATTGACCGCCTGTCGCGGACCTTGCTGGTGGACCGCATCGCCATCTTCCTGGCCACCGGCAACCCGGCTGAGCCCTTTGAGATGGCCAAGTCCTTCGGCATCTCCCACAGCGGCAGCGGCACGCTGGACCTGAGCTTCCTGGTGGTGGACCAGCCGGAGCACTACGCCGGGCATATCTTTTTTGACAACACCCGCAAAGCGCTCCAGGGCAGTGTTTCCGCGCGCGAAACCATCGCCCGGCTGAATTTCAATTACTACATTCCCTGCACGGTGCAGGGCCGCACCATCGCCGTGATGGGGCTGGGCAAGACCATGTCCGGCGACTTCCTGTCGAGCGAAGACGTGGAATTGCTGGAGACCCTGGCCGGCTACATCGGGATTGCCATCCAGAACGCCCGCCTGTACGCGTCGTTGGAGCAGAAAGCCAGCGAATACGAACGCCTCAAGGACTTCAACGAGAACATTGTGGAATCCATCAATGTGGGCGTGCTGGCCGTGGACCTGGAAGACCGCATCGAATCCTGGAACTCGCAGATGGAAGTGATGTACGCCCAGGAGCGCGCCCAGGTGGTAGGACAGAAGCTGAATGAAGTCTTCCCCGGGCCGTTCATGGAAGAGTTCTATCGCGTGCGCCAGAACCCGGGCATCCACAATCTCTACAAATTCCGTTTGCTTACGCCCACCGGGGACACGCGGGTTGCCAACGTGGCCATTGCGCCGCTGGTGACGCGAAACTTCAGCGTCATCGGGCGGCTGATCATCGTGGACGACATCACCGAGCGCATTGAACTGGAATCGCAGCTCTCGCAGGCGGAAAAAATGTCGTCCATCGGCCTGCTGGCCGCGGGCGTGGCCCATGAAGTCAACACGCCCCTGGCGGTCATTTCCAGTTACTCGCAAATGATGGCCAAGCAGATCAATGGTGACGAGAAGCTGGCCGCGCTGATGGAGAAGATCACGCGGCAGACCTTCCGGGCCTCAGAGATCGTCAACAACCTGCTGAATTTCTCCCGCACCAGCGCCACGGAATTCAGTGACATCAACCTGAACAAGATCATCCTGGACACTCTGGCCCTGCTGGAGCACCAGCTCAAGACTTCGCGCATCAAAGTGGAAGCTGATTTGCATGAAGGTCTGCCGGACATTTACGGCAATGCGGGAAAATTGCAGCAGGTCTTCCTCAATCTCTTCCTTAACGCCAAGGACGCGATGGCCGCCCATGGCGGCACGCTGCGGGTAGCCACCGCCAACGGGTCCGCTGTCCAGGTCAGCATCAGCGACACCGGCACGGGTATTGCGCCGGAACACATTCATAAGATCTACGATCCGTTCTTTACCACCAAGAACGCGCCGCAAGAAGGCCAGTCGCGCGGCACGGGCCTGGGTTTGTCAGTTACCTACGGAATCATTCAAGAACATGCAGGCAAGATCCGGGTGGAGTCCAATCCTGGCCGCGGGACCCAGTTCCATCTTGAATTCCCCTTAATCAGGAAGGCCGTCAATGTCTGATGCCGCCGTACTAAGCCGCCCGCCGGCGGAGACCGCCGGCACCGGTTCCATCCTTATCATTGATGATGAGGCCGCAATTCGTGAGTCCCTGGAGACCCTGCTGGAATTTGAAGGCTACTCTGTGCAATCGGCGGAAACCGGGGAACAAGGGCTTGCCAAGCTGGGCGAGCGGCCCTTTGATCTGATCCTGCTGGACTTCGCCCTGCCCGACCGCAACGGCCTGGAAGTTCTGGCGGAGATCCGCAATCGCGATCCCCAGCTTGCCGTGATCATGATCACCGCCTACGGCACCGTGGACAACGCCGTGCGCGCCATGCAGAACGGCGCCACCAACTTCATCCAGAAGCCCTGGGACAACGAGAAGTTGCTGGCCGACGTGCGCGCCGCCGTGGCCCGCTGCCGCGCGGAAGAAGAAAACGAGCAGCTCAAGCGCGCCTTCAAACAGCGCTACAACTTTGAGAACATCGTGGGCAAGAGCGAATCCATGCTCAAGATTTTTGACCTGGTGGGCCAGGTGGCCTCCAGCCGCTCCACGGTGCTGATCCAGGGTGAAAGCGGGACGGGCAAGGAACTCATCGCCAAGGCCATTCACGCCAACTCGCCGCGGAAGAACCATCCCTTTGTGCCGGTGAACACCGGCTCCATGCCCGCCGATCTGCTGGAGTCAACGCTTTTCGGCCACGTCAAGGGCGCGTTCACCAGCGCCGTCTCGTCCAAGAAGGGCCTGTTTGAAGTCGCCGACGGCGGCACCATCTTCCTGGACGAAATCGGCACCATGAGCCTGGAAACCCAGGCCAAGATCCTGCGGGTGCTTCAGGACAAGAGATTCATGCACCTGGGCGGCGTTCAGGAAATCCAAGTGGACGTGCGGGTGATTGCGGCCACCAACATTGACCTGAAGGTCTCCGTGCGCGAGAGCAGGTTCCGTGATGACCTGTTCTATCGCCTCAACGTAATCACCATTGACCTGCCGCCGCTGCGCAGCCGGGCGGCGGACGTCCCGCTGCTGGTCAACCACTTCCTGGCCAAGTTTTCAGAGGAAAACAGCAAGCCGCCGCGGCAGATCTCGCCGGAAGCCCTGCGGCCGCTGATGGACTACGGCTGGCCGGGCAACGTGCGCGAACTGGAGAACGTGATGGAGCGGGCCGTGGTCCTCTCCAACGGTCCGGTGATTGGCATTGAGCTGCTGCCTGACCACATTGTGGGCCGCGGCTCCGCCGGCAAGATGTTTGACCATCGCCCCGACGCTTCCCTGTTTGAGATTGTGGAAGACTGCGAACGCCGCCTGATCGTGGACATGCTGGAAAAATCCAACTGGAACCAGACCGAGGCCGCCGACCGCTTCCATATCCCGCTTTCCACGCTCAACCAGAAGATCAAGCGGTTGAATATTGAAGTCAGGAAGAAGTCGGGGACGAGGGAGCAGTAAGCTCCTTGCGGAAACGCTTCTGCTGCCACACCCGCATCGCCAGCAGGACCACCGCCATGGCGTAAAAGCCTGTCTCCGTACCGAACGGGGTGGCCACCATGCCGGCGGCCAACGCTACCGGAAACATCATCAACGTGCGGCCCATGGCCTTGGCCGCGCGCGGATCGTCCTCTTCATTCACCAGCTTTTTGCGCTTGGCCAGCACCCACTGCAAGGCCAGGAGCGTTGCCGCGACAAACAGGTTGCCGAAATAGATTTCCTTGGCCGCCGTGTTGTTCAGGAAATGTCCCAGCAAGGCGCAGGAAAACGGCAAAACAGAAATACACATCAGAAACATCAAGTTGAGCCAGACCAAACCGGCCTGCAGATGACGGACAAAATGCATCGCCAGGTGGTGCTGGATCCACAGCAGCCCGCAATAAGTAAACGAGAGAAAGAAACTGAAAAAAGCCGGCGTTTCCTCTCCCAGCTTGTTGAGCAGCTCTCCGCTGCCAACATGCTTGGCCAGTTCCGGAACTTTCAGCTCCAGGACCAGCAGGGTCATGGCGATGGCGAAGATGCCGTCCGTCAAGGCTTCCATGCGTCCTTTGGAAAGCCGGACACTGTAAATCGCCTGGCGGATTGACTTGGGCGGCGAGCTCATGAGCCATGCGATTCTATGCGACACGGGCAGGGCTGGCAATCACGGCTTTGCTTTGCGATGAACGTCTGCCTAAAGGCCCGCGATTCACAAGCGAATCGCTAGACGCTGATACGAGTACTGGGTCAGTCCAAACTGACCCAGTACCGGCGTTTTGTGAGCGCGATGGACACTCTGCTATATTGGCCATGGGATGGCACTGATCTCTCCTGTTGAAATCGCGAAGCGCAGCGTGGTGGCGGTGCAGGATTACACGCATCTCGCGGTCCGCTCCATCGCGAACATTTTTGCCCAGCCACGTTACTGGTCGGACGCCATCCAACAGGCCGACCTCATCGGCGTGGGCAGCCTGCCCATTGTGGTCCTCACCGGAATGTTCACCGGAATGGTGCTGGCCTTGAATACGTCCAACACCCTGGAGCGATTCGGCTCACTCTCTCTCACCGGTCAACTGGTCTCCATTTCCATGGTGCGCGAGCTCGGCCCGGTCCTCACCAGCCTGATGGTGGCGGGACGCAACTCCTCCGGCATGGCCAGCGAACTTGGTTCCATGAAAGTGACCGAGCAGATTGACGCCATGCGCGCCCTGGGGACGGACCCGTACAAGAAACTGGTCACGCCGCGCGTGGTCTCCACCGTTTTCATGATGTTTTTCCTGACTATCCTCTCTGACCTGGTGGGGCTCGCGGGCGGATACCTGATTTCCTACCTCATGCTCGGTCTGGACACGGTGCAATACTGGAACACGGCCTACCAGTCGCTCACCTACAATGACGTGATCACCGGCCTCATCAAGCCGCTGTTCTTCGGCTTCATTATCGCCACCGTGGGCTGCTACTACGGCTTGAGCACCAAGGGCGGCACCCAGGGCGTGGGACGCTCCACGACGCAGGCCGTGGTGGCTTCGTCCGTGCTCATCCTGGCCGTGGACGTGGTCCTCACCCAGCTCATGCTGTCGCTCAAGTGACCGCCATGGCCCCGCTTGACGCTCAACCCACGCTGTCGCCGGACACAGTCCACAAAGCAATCATCTTTGACGATGTTTCCATCGGCTTTGAAGACCTGACGGTCCTGGACGGCGTGTCTTTCGAATTGAAGCGCGGCGAAACCAAAGCCTTGCTCGGCGTCGCCGGCTCCGGCAAAAGCATCATCCTCAAGCTCTGCCTGGGCTTGCTCAAGCCCGACTCCGGCCACATCTATGTCTTGGGACATGACGTGACTACCATGCCGGAAGCCGACCTGTTTGATCTGCGCAGCAAAGTGGGAATTGTTTTTCAGGAAAGCGCTTTGTTTGACTCGCTCACTGTGCGCGACAACGTGGCCTTCCGCCTGATGGAAGAAAAACATCCGGAGCAGGAAGTGGAAGAGCGCGTGCGCGAAGTCCTGAGGTTTGTGGAGCTGGAAGACGCCATTGACAAGTTGCCTTCCGAGCTTTCCGGCGGCATGCGGCGGCGCGTGGGCATTGCCCGCGCCATCATCACCCATCCAGAAGTCCTGCTTTACGATTCGCCCACCGGCGGCCTGGACCCCATTACCTCAACCACGATCATCCAGCTCATCATGAAGCAGCGGGACGTGGCCAAGACCAGCGCCTTGCTGGTGAGCCATCGCTTGCAGGACGGCTTCATGCTGGCCAGCCACTACTACGATCCGGTCACCAGCACCATGCAGCCCGTGGACGGCAAGCCCATGCGTGACGTCCGCACCAGCTTCATGGTGTTGCGCGACGGCAAGGTCATCTTTGACGGAACCGGAGTCGAACTCGGCGCCGTGCAAGACCCGTATATCAAGGAATATATTTCCTGAGATCTATTTTTTCGGCGTGATGTCGGTCACCGGCAGGTCCCAATGCGCCAGCAGGACTTCAAACCGCCGCTGCTCTTCACGCTTGAATGTTTCCTGGTCTGGATAAAGTTGCTTGGTCCAGGCTTCTTCGTCCGGATTCGCCGTGGTGGCGACCGTGGAGTTTTTGAAGCGGATGGTCACGCGATAGTCCCAGCGGCCGTCTTCCGTGCTGTGCAGGGCAGGCGTCTCAATCTTCACTGACAACATGCGCCCGCTCTCGATGTTCTTCTTGAGCAGCGGGTAGTGGTTTTTCAGGAAGAGCTGCAGAAACTCCTGTTGATGTCCCCACTGGACTTTGTAGTAATACTCCACGGTGTAAGGCTGGTCCGCGGCTGCCTGCGCCGGCGCGCCTTGGGCCAACAGTGGCAGAGCAGACGCCAGCAGGAACAGCGCGATCAGCAGGTTCTTCATCAAAGCCCTCCGATGGGTGGCGACCCGGATTGTAGCTGGCGTGAGCCCGGCGATCAATCGCTTAAGCTGCCAGACGAAAACTGGTAAAAGACTTAACTGACCCACTACAGACGCTTAACCCGGTTTCCCTGGACCTGCCAGACGATGTATGCTTGGCTTGTTATGGGTCCGATTGAGTTCTTCAGGAACCTGAAATCGCGCGAGCACCGGCTGGCCTGGCTGGTAGCCATCGTTGCCGACGCGCTACAGATTGGCGTGTTTCCCGTCTTCATGGAGGGCGCGCTGTCGCCCTTTGATGACGCGCTGGACGTTATCGTCGCCGCCACGCTTTGGAGGCTCCTCGGGTGGCACTGGGCTCTGCTGCCGACCATCGCTGCGGAACTGGTCCCCGGACTCGATCTAATCCCTACGTGGACGGCCGCGGTCTTCTTCATCACCCGCGGGCAAGTCCACTCTCAGGAACCTGAAATCCTTCCCCCCGGCCCCGCGCCCGCGAGACGGCCTTAAGCTGCGAACTTACTTTGCTGTCTTTGAGTGGCGCGCCGCGTTCCGGGCCTGCAGTTCTTTGATGCGCTGGAGGGCCCGCGGCTTGGCCGCGAGCTGGTCCAGATGCAGTCCTAGCCAGGAGTTGGCAAAATCTTTTCTCGCTTGCGGCATGTAATCGCCGAATTTGGCCCACAGAAAATACGGCTCGCTGTTGGTCTCAAAGAAAAGATCTTCGTTGATGGCCCCGGACAGCACCATGGCCGCCGCCATGTCCCAATAGGTGATTACCTGGCGCAGGTAGGCATTTTGGTCGGTGCCGTAGCCGGTCAGGACGGTCTTGAACTCCTCATAACTCTGCGGCCAGAACTCTGACACCATGAATTTCCGCGCCGCGCGCATTACCGGCTCGCGACGAAGTTCGTAAAGCTGCAGGATGACTTGCGCGTCTTGCGCCGTTGCTTTTCTAGGCATGTTTTCTCCGCGATCTCCGCATCCTTTGTGTTGAGGTTTTCTTTCCTTTGACTATGAGTGCTCCTGATCATCGCGCTGATCGCCCGCGACAATGAGCTGCGATCGGATGGAAGAACGGCCATCTATGAAGGGGCAAGGCGTCTTTGAAATTCTCGGTCTTGGCTGAGCTGTCCGCCCCGCCCCGGCGTGCCGTGGGTCCCCCGATTCCTTACTATTTCTTGGAGAGCGGGCCCATCGCGCGAAGCATGCTGTCCGGTGGGGCCAGGAGCTGGCCTTTGTCATTGATGGTAAAAACAACAGGCCTGCCGTCGGGACAAGTGATGGTGACGTTCTTACCGTCCTCTTTGTAAGTGCACGTTTCTGATTGCCCGCCGAGCGACTCGACGGCTTTTCCGTCGGATTTGAACTCGATCTGATACACACCACCCTGCGCTTGGTAGGTGTTGCCACTGACTCCGCCGCAGCCGGCGAGAAAACTGGCGCTAGCGACGGCGACAGCAAGAATGGTGATGCGGAGGATGGAGTTGCGAAGAGCCGTTTTCATTTCAGTAGCTCCTTTTTGGATTTTGTCTGATTGATGATCGGATCGGGGTACGGAGTGCTCAAGGGGGTGGCGTTCGCGGCCATCCGTCTCAGTCAGAAGCGCCAAAGTATACACGAAAAACCAATCGCAACCACTGCAAGGCAGAAGAGAAACGTCAAGATTTCCTGCTTCCAGGAGTTCGCGATCCGACGGTCGCAAATGTTTGCAGTCAACGATTGGTCAGGCGACGGCTTCCGGCGAAGGAATGGCCTTCGAATAGTCGCACTTGATCACCGGAGCCGCTGCCTCGGCTGCTTCCGCAGCCTCAGTTTTCTTGGTGCGCCGGCGCTTAGGCGCCTCTTCTTCGTCGGCGGCCTTCTTGCTGTTGTTCGGACAAATCAGCATGGAGCCCGACTTAAGATGCTTTTCCAGCAGGTACGGGCTGTTGCACTTGGGGCAAGCCTCGGCCACCGGCTTGAAAGCCGACGTGAAATCGCAATTGGGATAGTTCGAGCATCCATAAAAGATGTTGCCCCGGCGGCGCGCCTTTTTCTCCACCAGCTCGCCGTCTTTGCATTTCGGGCACTTCACGCCGATAAAATTCTGCTTGATGTACTTGCACTCCGGGTAGCCGCTGCAGGAGATGAATTCGCCGTAGCGACCATGGCGCAGGATCAGGTTGCGTTTGCACAGCGGGCAGGTTTCTTCCAGTGGAACGTCGGGCACGCGCTTGCCCTGGTCCAGCCGCCGCGTGGTCTTGCAGTCAGGATAGCCGGTGCAGGCCATGAACTGGCCAAAGCGCCCACGCTTGAGCACCATCACCCGGCCGCAGTTCTCGCAATATTCTTCCTGCGACGTCTCCGGCATCTCCGCCGTGTCCAGGTCGGGCAAGTTGATGGGATTTTCCTTGGTAAAAGTGCAGCTTGCGGGATCGTCTTTCTTGTACGAGCTGCAGGCGTAGAAAGAGCCGTGCTTGCCCCACTTGAGCACCAGCGGTGAACCGCAGCGTTCGCACTTCTCGTCGGTGGGCTTTTCCATCCGCTTCACGTTTTCCATGTGCTTTTCAGCGTAGCGGAGGTCTTTCTCAAACTTCTTGTAGAACTCGCCCAGGGCGTCAGTCCACTTCTCTTTGCCTTCTTCGATTTCGTCCAGCTCTTCTTCCAGGCGGGCGGTGTACTGGAAATCAAAGATGTCGGCAAAGTTCTTGACCAGCAGGTCGGTCACCACCAGGCCGGTTTCCGTGGGGGTGAATTTCCCGCCGATCTTGGTTACGTATTGCCGTTCCACGATGGTGGAAATAATCGTCGCGTAGGTGGACGGCCGCCCGATGCCGCGCTCTTCCAGCTCTTTCACCAGCGACGCTTCGTTGAATCGCGGCGGCGGCTCGGTGAAATGCTGTTCTGGTTTCAGTTCTTTGAGCGTGAGCTGCTGGCCGGCTTCCAGCGCCGGCAGCTTGTGCTTAAGCGCCTCGTCTTCTTCGTCCTTGCCTTCCTTGGACTCTTCGTACACTTTCAGGAAGCCTTCAAACTTCAGCACCGAGCCGGTCACGCGGAAGGTGAATGATTCATTGCCGGACTTGGCTTCAATGTCCACGCTGGTCTGGTCGAAGACCGCGGGCGTCATCTGTGACGCCACAAAGCGCTGCCAGATCAGCTTGTAAACCTTGTACTCATCCTCGCCCAAATATTTCTTAATCTCGTCGGGATGGCGGGCCACGGACGTGGGACGAATAGCTTCGTGCGCTTCCTGCGCGGCTTTTCGCGACTTGTACACGTTGGGCGTTTCCGGCAGGAAATCCTTGCCGTACGTCGCGCCGATCATCTGCCGCGCTTCGTCCAACGCGTCATTGGAGACGCGCACGGAATCGGTACGCATATAAGTGATGAGGCCGACGGAGCCTTCGTCGCCCAGTTCCACGCCTTCATACAGGCGCTGGGCGATCATCATCATGCGTTTGACGCTGAAACGCAGTTTGCGGGAACCATCCTGCTGCAGCTTGCTGGTGGTAAAGGGCGGCGCAGGGCTGCGGCGGCGCTCTTTCTTTTCGACGTCGCGTACCGACCACAGCGCCGATTCCAGCGCGGCGGTGATCTTCTTGGATTCTTCTTCGTTGGGGACTTCAGTCTTTTCGTCGCCCCGCCCGATAAAGCGGGCATCAAACGCCGGCCCTTTGGGTCCGGTCAGGTGCGCGTCAATGGTCCAGTATTCCTTTTTCTCGAAGGCTTTGACTTCGCGCTCGCGCTCCACGATCAGCCGCAGGGCCACGGTCTGCACGCGTCCGGCAGAGAGACCGCGGCGGACTTTGTCCCACAGCAGCGGCGAAACCTGGTAACCGACGATGCGGTCCAGCACGCGGCGCGTCTGCTGCGCGTCCACCAGATTGCGGTCAATTTCCCGCGGATGCTGAAACGCTTCCTGCACCGCCTTCTTGGTGATTTCGTTGAAGGTGACGCGATGCACCGGCGTGCCCTCGCGCTTTTTCTTGCTGAAGCCGTCCGTGAGTTCTTCGGCAAGATGCGCGGCAATGGCTTCGCCTTCGCGGTCCGGGTCAGGCGCCAGGTAGATGGCCGCGGCGTCCTTGGCCATCTTCTTCAGCTTGGCGACGACTTTTTCCTTCCCCGGAATGACGATGTACTCGGTGGAGAAGTCGCCTTCCAGGTCCACGCCCAGCTGGCTCTTGGGCAGGTCCTTGATGTGGCCGAGCGAGGCTTCGACCTCATAGTCCTTTCCCAGGTACTTATTGATGGTCTTCGCCTTGGCCGGCGATTCGACGATAACGAGTGATTTGGGCAATGTGCTTAAGTCCTATCCGAAAACTAACATACTCAAAAAGCTGCTAGCCACTAGCTTCTGGCTCGCGGTGCACTTCCTGTAACTCTTGGCGTCAACGGCGGCGAACCAGACCTTTTTTGGATCACGCTCACCAAAGACGTTAACATACGCTGTACTTCTACCAATCTCTTTTCGATGTCTTGATGTACGTTCCCGGGCAAGAATTTCAAGTCTCGCGCAAGCAAAAGATGATGCTCAACCTCGGAAGCAGAGCCTCTTGCGATTTGCAGGAACCGGACTAGTTCCCCGTCTGATCGACGCCCGCAGCCCTCCGCGATATTAGCACCAATGGAAACCGCAGATCTGCGAAGCTGGCTGGTGAGCCCGTAAACCTCTTCTCGCGGGAAGCTGCGGGAAGCCGCGTAAATTGTAAGCGCCAAGTCGTACGCTTTGTTCCACACCTGGAGATCTTTGAAGTCCTTCATGGCCTTTCCTTATAAATACCCGAGGGTTGATCTGCCTAGCAGCCAGGAGCTAGCCGCTAGAAGGTTCTTACGTAATTCTTCCCCGGCATCTGTTTGATCTTGCCGTTCAGCTCAAGTTCAAACAGCGCCGCAAACACCTCCGACGATGAGATTTCGGGTTCCAGCTTTTCGATGATCGCGTCAATATGCGTGGATTCATCCGCCCGGAGCACCGCCAGGATCTTTTGCTCGCGTGGCGTGGCTTGCTCGTCGTGACTGAACAGACTGGATGTCCCTGGTTTTCGTTCTGAAGCGTTATGGTCTGATGCTTCCGGCCCCCATTCGGATTCAAGCTGCTTCTGGACGGCGGCCGGCAATTCCTCCCAAACGTCCTCCCATGTTGCAGTTAGCTTGGCTCCCTGCTTGATGAGCGTATTCGGGCCCCAGGAGTTGCGGTTGGTCACGTTGCCCGGCACGGCGAAGAGTTCGCGGCTCTGTTCCAGGGCGCAGCGGGCGGTGATTCGCGTGCCACTGTACTCGCCGGCCTCGACCACCAGCACGCCCAGCGACAGGCCGCTGATGATCCGGTTGCGGATAGGAAAATTCTGGGGCGCGGCGAACGAAGCCAGCGGAAATTCGCTGATCAGCGCGCCATTGCACTCCAGGATGCCGTCGGCGATTTTCTTGTTCTCGCGGGGATAGATCACGTCCACGCCGGTGCCGAAGACCGCCACCGTCTGGCCTTTGGCTTTGAGCGCCCCGCGATGGCCGGCGGTATCCACGCCGCGCGCCATGCCGCTGAAAATGACGATACCGCGGGCCGCCAGGTCGCAGGAGAGGCGCTCGGCCATCCCGATGCCGTACGGCGTAGGGTGCCGGGTGCCGACCACGGCAATTCCCGGGCGGGCCAGCGCATCAGCATTTCCGCGTATATAAAGGACCAGGGGCGGATCGTAAATTTCACTCAGGCGCTCGGGCCAGGCAGGCTCGTCGCGGGCGATGATCTGCACGCCCGCGGCCTGGGCCTTGGCATACTCCTCATGCGCCATCTCCAGCGACTTGCCCAGCGCGATGTGCTGGGCGGACTGCGCCTGCAGGTTGAGCGCTTCCAACTCGGTCAGAGACGCCTGGAAGATATCTTCGACGCGGTCAAAATGCTCCACCAACTTGCGTCCCCGCGTGGGGCCGAGTCCGGGCGTGAGGGAGAGCGCGAGCCAATAGAGAGCATTCGACGTTCTGGTCACCGGTGTTGCCATGTGCGGAAGATTTATCTGGTCTTTCTCCGGAAGTTCGGCTTTTCACAAGTTCTGGCGGACTGTACACGGGCGGCGAAAGAACTGTCAAGGCGGCCGCCGGAAGTGTCCTGCTAGAATAAGGTTAAATGTGTGCCCTTCGTATCTCGGCCATCAGCTTCCTGAACACCGCTCCGCTGATGTGGGACTTTGAACATGGCGAGTCCGCGGCGCAGCTCAGCGAGCACTTTGAGCTCAGCTACACCGTGCCTTCGCGTTGCGCGGAAGAACTGCATGCCGGCATGGCCGATATCGGCATCATTCCTGCAGCGGCCTACGCCACCATCCCCGGGCTGGCGGTGATTCCGGACGTGGCCATCGCGTCCAAGAACGCCGTACGGTCCATCCTGTTGATCAGCAAAGTGCCGGTGGAGAAGATCCGCAGCGTGGCCACGGACGATTCTTCCCGCACCTCCGCCGCATTGGTGGAAATTTATCTGAAGAAATTCGTAGGCACTGATCCCGGGTTCCGCCGGCAAAAACCTGTACTGGAAGAAATGCTGAAGTGGCATGACGCGGCGTTGATCATCGGCGACCCCGCGCTCCAGGCCAACACCGAGGGATATTACGTCTACGATCTGGCGCAACAATGGCGCACCTGGACGGGACATCCGTTTGTGTTCGCTTTCTGGGCGGTGCGCAAGGCGTCGCTGGCCGGAGTTGCGCCGGACTTGAACATTGCGCGTGTCTTCCAGCAGTCGCGCGACCACGGCCTGCAACATATCCCGGAGATTGCGGCCGAGTGGGCGCCCAGGCTGGAGTTGCCGGAGACGCTGATCAGCGACTACCTGAAGGAGAACATTGACTACTCGCTGGATGATGAAAACCTGAAGGGCCTGCGGCTGTTCTATCGCTACGCCGCGGAGTATGAAGCCCTGCCGCCCGCGCCGGAGCTGCATTTTCTTGAGCAGCCCCGATTGGCCGCAAAACTCTAAGGATTGCCCGGCTCTTTGGACGCAGGCATTGAAGCCGGCGCATCGACCCGGCTCAAGGCCAAGCCGGCGTTGAACGCCCCGGGATCGTCTGCCGTATGCACCACCAGTTGCTGGATTTCAGCTGTGGATCCCGTCAGCACCCAGGCAATCTGATTGTCGTCTCGCGCCTTGAGGTGGCTGGCCTGAATGAGCTTCTTCTGGATCGCCTTCTTGACCCATTCGTCGTCCAGGTAGGCGAGTGACAGGCTCTTGTCATGCAGTTCAACCTTGAAGATCCAATGCGCCGGCCGCAGCTTGATTTGGATCTCCTGCACGGTTGCTTTCCCCGGAGTAGGACCGATCATCTCCAGATAGACGCCGAGGGAAACCCTCTGAAGCGTGGGTGCGAACCGGGAGCCTTTTTTTGCGGTGTCCATTTGAAAAAGGAACTGCTCCGGCGACCCTTCCAGTTCTTTAGGCTGAACATCAAGGTATTTCTCTCCTCCAAGGCTGACCAGGTGGGCCTGAAAGATGGACTGTTTCAGCGCAGAATTCTTTTTCTCGGTCATGATGATCTGGTAGGCATTGTTCTCAGCCCGGTCAAAGCGCAGCCCTTCGTCCGGTTCAGAGCCGGCCCAGCGGCCTAGCAAACCGGGCTCGAAGATCACGTTGCTGTCTGTATACAGGGGATTCAGGGAGTCCACGGGGACGCAGCCTGAGATCAGGACCGTGAGTGAGAGAGACATCAAGGCAGCGATTTTTCTCAAGGCTTGCTCCTTACAGTCCTTTGTGAGAGCGATTCTAGTACATCCAACATGTTAGCGGCGCCTGAATGCTGATTGCTGACTGCTGACTGCTGTTCTAAAATGGTTACTTACCCATGTCTTTAACCAAACAACAAGCTCTGGACTACTTCCGCTCGGACGACCTGATCGGCCTGGGCATGGAAGCCGACGCGCTCCGCCGCAAGCTGCACCCGGAAGGCGTGGTCACCTACATCATTGACCGCAACATTAATTACACCAACTTCTGCACCGAGTACTGCACCTTCTGCGCCTTCTACGCACCGGTGAAAGGCCCCGGCCGCAGCAAGGGCTACGTGCTGGATTTTGAGACCATCTACCAGAAGATCCGCGAGACGGTGGAAGTGGGCGGCACGGGCGTGCTCATGCAGGGCGGCCTGCACCCGGACCTGAAGATCGAGTGGTACGAAGAAATGCTGCGCGGCATCAAGCAGCGCTTTCCCAAAGTCCACCTGCATTGTTTTTCCGCGAGCGAGATCATTCACTTTGCCGAAGTCAGCGGCCTGACCATTGAAGACACCATCAAGCGGCTGCGCGACGCGGGCCTGGACTCCATTCCCGGCGGCGGCGCGGAAATTCTGGACGACGAAGTTCGCTACAAGATCGCCCGCCTCAAGTGCCTGACCAACGACTGGCTCAACGTCCATCGGACGGCCCACAAGCTGGGCATGCGCACTACGGCGACCATGATGTTCGGCGTGGGTGAGACGCTGGAGCAGCGCATCAACCACTTCCAGCACGTCTACGATCTGCAGGAAGAGACCGGCGGGTTCACCGCGTTTATCCCGTGGAGCTTCCAGCCGGGCAACACCGCGCTGGGCGGCCGCCACTGGGACGAAGCCACCGCGGTGGAATACCTGAAGACGCTGGCTGTCGCGCGGCTGTATCTGTCGAACTTCAAGAACGTGCAGTCCAGTTGGGTCACACAAGGACTCAAAGTCTGCCAGACCGGCCTGCGCTTCGGCGGCAATGACGTGGGGTCGGTGATGCTGGAGGAAAACGTGGTCCGCTCGGCCGGCGTGGCCAACTGCACCACGGAAGAAGAGTTGCGCTACATGATCCGCGACGCCGGGTTTGTGCCCAAACAGAGGGACACGTTGTATAGGCAGTATTTTCTGAATTAGGCTGCTTTTATTGCAAGGATGCACTGCGCGTGCGTGCAACTTTCCCATGCGAGCTTTTTGAGATTTTTGCCACGAATGTACGAAATTGACAAAATCACTATCGTGCCCCTCCGCTCGACGGAAAGCTCCCTACTCGCCCCCGGAGAGACTATCGAACTTGGTTTCGGAGTGTCCGTAGAGGATTGTCAAAAACTTCTGGCTTCCGCTGATCGATACATTTGGAGTCATAAAGGAGATCCGGATGATGAAAAAGAAATCGGCAGTTGGGGAAGTTGTTTGGTTCATCGCTATACGGCACCATCGGGCACTGGTGAGCCGGAAGAATACTCGATCAAGCTCCTGCCATATGTACTCGGGCACTTGCGGTTACTGAACCCACATCGGGACTCCATTGATGATTGGATACAGCTTGAAAAGACATCGTCTGGCCAATACTCAGGTTTTCGCTGTTCCAAAGCCCCCGGCCGTCCCAATCGCTTCCTGTGTGATTGTGAAAATCTGTGCTGGGGGATTGATCGCAAGCAGATCGACGAATTGAAAACTCTGATGCCGTGGATAGTCAAATTCAAAGACAATTGGGAACATTACTACCCGCTTTGGCTAGCGCTCTTCTTCGGCGAACAGTCATATATCGGCGGCCAGAATTTCAGAATCATTTTCCTCTTCAAAGTCATGGCGCTTGAGGCACTTTTCTCCACCGAAAGCAGTTACGGTTTGGCGGCTTTAAAGCGCAGGATACCAAAGCTCCTCGGAAACGGCCTTGACCTTCACGAGGACTATCAGGTCGATTTTTGGCCTCTCCCAAAGTTGGAGCTAACGACCGATCTCATCAGAGACATTTGCCGTTTGCGAAACAAGGTCGCTCACTCTGATCGGATACCTGATGATTGGCAGAAAAATATCATCCGGAAAGGTTTGAACGGGGAAGAAATAAGTTATGCCGGAGAGCTACTTGAAGCCGCCGGATCTATCTTGAGGCTTTCGTGGCTGAAGATTTTGAGATCGGGGTTGCAAGACATCTTTTCAGACAAAGCGAAGATGCAGGCTTACTTACAATGAAATAGGGCGGTGCGATTGTAATGTTTTCTCCTCGATTGAGCCGATGATCCGCGTTTACCATTTCCTTTCCGCTGAGCATGCCGTGGACAACATCCGGCGGCGCAGGATCAAAATCGCAACCTTCGACACGCTGAACGACCCGTTTGAGCTGTGGGCGGTAGCTCAGCCGGACAAGAACGTGCGAGCGGGCCTTCGAAAGTGGAAGAAGACAATGTCGCGAAGG
This sequence comes from Terriglobia bacterium, assembly GCA_020072815.1. Lineage (NCBI taxonomy): Bacteria > Pseudomonadati > Acidobacteriota > Terriglobia > Terriglobia bacterium. Next base: position 427,914 of record JAIQGE010000001.1, read on the forward strand.
TATGGGGTGCTCTGCTTTTGCCGGTCGTGGCATAGCACACTGCTTTGGAGTCATTACGCCGACAAGCATCGTGGTATGGCGTTAGGATTCGACGTTCGAGACGATCTGATAAGGCAAATGGACTACGTAAAGCATCGCCCCATGTTCACAAAAGTCAGCGACGCAATGGCGGAAAAGTTGCTGTTCACCAAATTCGCGGACTGGCAATATGAGCAAGAATGGCGCATTTGCACCCGCCTGGAAGACCGCGATCCCGAGACGCGGCTATTTTTTGCCGATTTCAATAAGGACCTCGTATTGCGCGAGGTCATCGCCGGCCCGTTGTGCGAAACCTCGAAAGTAACGATAGAACGTGCGCTTCGGAAACATGATCGCGTTTCCGTCGTTAAAGGACGTTTGGCCTTCAAGAGTTTTAGGGTCATTAAGAACAACAGAGGGTTTAGATAACCCGGTCGGCCTTCGCTACGACTAAGCCGCGCCCGCTGCGCTCCTGTACCGCCAGTCACACAAATAGGCCATCACAAAACCAAGCACAGCCGGGGGCGGCGTTGCCACACGAGCTTCAGAAGGAAATGGTGCATTGGCCCATTTCGCGGTTGATTCATAAGCGAATAAAAGGTAAAATAAACAGCTGCTAGCGACTAGCCTCTGGCAGCTAGCCAAACGCCGGGGACTTGCGACGGAGCGGTGGGCGATTCGATGAAAACGGAATGGATTTTGACTATGTTTGGACCCGATTTGACGCAGTTTGAACCCGAGTTTGAGGCTGATTTACCCGGATGACCCAAGCTAAACCCTTTGGAATCATAGTCGAGGCCATAGGGGGGTGGGGTAGGCGAAGAAATTGCCAAAATTGCCAGGATATGTTGGGATACCGTGGATATCGGTGAGAACTCACCGAGTCTGCATGGGTGTCCTTTGCAGTGCCGGGATGTTTCGACTGCCTCCTCGTCCGCTGGCGCGGATTCGGAGTTCGCTCAACATGACAGGAGCGGAGGGCTTGGTAGACGGCGGAAACCCACGCCAAACTGGGATGCGGCTGCTAAGTCTTTTAGATATTGGGATGCAGAGGGAGGGGTAGGGTCATTGCCAAAATTGCCAGGATTGCCAAGATTGATGATTCGTCGCCTTCGACTGCAAAGCCGGAACGACGAGTCATGGTTCAGGTGGAAAGATGATTTACAATGTGCGCTTGAGTTTTGCGGTTAACGGAGTTTCTGTCTGAGTCCCTTACTTGCCAATCTTTTCCTCTTCTTCGCCTTTGCCGGGCAGAGGGGATTTGTCCATTATCTCAAGTCGCAATTCCTGGATAAGACCTTCAAAGGGCTGTACACGCCCAATGCGTTTGATCTCTCGTTGCTGATCCCCTATTTCGTGGTGATGACCATCCTGGCGGGTTACGGCCTGCACCGCTACGCGCTGGTCTACATGTACTACAAGAACCGCAAGAACCGCACCACGGACCCGCCACAGCGTTTCGCGGAGCTTCCCCGCATCACCATTCAACTGCCCATCTACAACGAACAGTTCGTGGTGGACCGGCTGGTGGAGTCCATCTGCAAGCTGGAATATCCCAAGGACAAGCTGGACATACAGCTCCTGGACGATTCCACCGACGAAACCACGGACGTGGCGCGCGCGGTGGTGGAGCGCTACGCGGCGCTGGGGCATCCGATTACGTTTATCCATCGCGACAACCGCGAAGGCTACAAGGCCGGGGCGCTGCAGCACGGGATGCAGACTTCCAAGGGCGAGTTCATCGCCATCTTTGACGCCGACTTTGTTCCGCCCGAGGACTGGCTGCTGCGCGTGGTCCACCATTTTGCCGAACCGCAAGTCGGCATGGTGCAGACCCGCTGGACCCACTTGAACCGCAATTATTCTTTCCTGACGGAAGTGGAAGCCATCCTGCTCGACGGACATTTCATTCTGGAGCACGGCGGGCGCTCGCGCAGCAAAGTGTTTTTCAATTTCAACGGGACGGCCGGCATGTGGCGCCGCCAGGCCATTGAAGACGCCGGCGGCTGGCAGCATGACACGCTCACCGAAGACACGGACTTGTCTTACCGCTCGCAGCTCGCGGGCTGGAAGTTTAAATACGTGCAGGACATTGAATGTCCGGCGGAACTGCCCATTGAAATGACGGCATTCAAGGTGCAGCAGGCTCGCTGGGCCAAAGGACTGATCCAGACCGGCAAGAAAGTCTTGCCGCGGGTCTTCCGCAGCAAAGCGCCGTGGCGCGTGAAGGTGGAAGCGTTCTACCACCTCACGGCGAACCTGAGCTATCCGCTGATGATCGTGCTTTCCACGCTGCTCTTGCCGGCGATGATCATCCGCTCGTTTGGCGGCTGGTTCCAGATGCTGCTGATTGATCTGCCGCTGTTTCTGGCGTCAACGTTTTCCATCTCCAGTTTCTATCTGGTTTCGCAAAAAGAGCTGTTCCCGCACAAGTGGCCGCGCACGTTTTTGTACTTGCCGTTCCTCATGTCGCTGGGGATCGGCTTGACGCTGACCAACACGCGCGCCGTGATGGAAGCCTTGTTCGGCATCAAGTCATCATTCAAGCGCACGCCCAAGTACCGCGTGGAGTCCAAGGCGGACAAAGCCATGGGGCAGAAGTATCGCCGCCGGCTGGGGATTGTTCCCTGGGTGGAACTGCTGGTGGGCTGTTACTTCGCCCTGATGTGCATTTACGCGTTCACCAGCGAAAACTACTGGACCATTCCTTTCCTGCTGCTCTTTGTTCTGGGCTACTGGTACACCGGACTGATGTCACTCCTGCAGGGACGGTTTGAGCGCCTCTCCCGCCCGGCGCCGGAGCCGCACACCAAGCCATTCCCGGTGGGCGTATAGGGATTTTCCCGGTGTTCCCACGGCACGCTAGTCTGATATGCTGGCTGGGTGCTGATGAAGGTGTTGTTCGCGTTGCTGGTGGTGTCTGTGGCGGCGATCATGGTGACCGTGGTCGCCATGTGGTTGCGCCTGCGCTGGCACCTGCGCCGCTCGAACAAGGGCCTGCAGCACGCGCTGGGGGAAATCCAGCCGGAACACGAATCACTCGAACCAAAGTAAGCGCGAGCCAAGACCGCGGCCCGTGCCGATTTATAGAACGATTTTTTCGCGGCGATCTGCGGCCGCAGGACCCGAGAAAGTTCTTAGGATTTTAGAGTATGTCATCATTTTCCATCGCTCCCCAAATTCGCGAAATCAGCATTGCTCACAGCCCTGATTCCGATGACGCCTTCATGTTTTACGGGCTGGCCACCAACAAAGTCCGCGTGCCGGGTTTGAAGTTCACCCACACGCTGACCGACATTGAGACGCTGAACCGCAAAGCCATGGAAGGCTTTTATGACGTCAGCGCCATCTCCTTCCACGCGTACCCTTACGTGCAAGACAAGTACGCGCTCATGTCCTGCGGCGGCAGCGTGGGTGAGCAGTACGGCCCCATGGTGGTGTCACCGCGCGGCATGAGCCTGGACGAATTGAAGCGGACCAAAGTGGCCGTGCCCGGCACCATGACCACGGCGTATCTGGCGCTTAAGCTGTTTGCTCCGAACATTGAAACCGTGGCCGTGCCGTTCGACCAGATCATCCCGGAAGTGCTGGCCGGCAACTATGCAGCGGGACTCATCATCCACGAAGGCCAGCTGACCTATGAGACCTCCGGGCTGACCCGCATTCTGGATTTAGGAAAATGGTGGCACGAACTCACCGGGTTGCCGTTGCCGCTGGGCGGCAATGCCATTCGTCGCGAACTGGGGCCTGAACTCATCGCCACCGTTTCTCACGCGCTAAGGGACAGCATCCAATATGCGCTCGACCATCGTGAAGAAGCTCTGGCCTACGCCATGCAGTTTGCCCGCGATCTCGACCCCCAGAAGGCCGACCAGTTTGTTGGCATGTATGTGAACGAGCGCACGCTGGACTACGGCCCGGACGGCCGCGAAGCAGTGGTCCGGCTGCTGGATATGGGACATCGCGCCGGGATTATTCCCATGGAGCCGAACGTGGAGTTTGTCTAAATGGCAGAGACGCAGGCCATCCTGCGTCTCCATGTCATCCGATCTTTGTTCTAGCGACCGCGGAACCCGCCACCGCCGCCGCGGCCACCCTGGCGATTGCCGCCACCGCCGCCGCGACCACCGCCAAATCCTCCGCCTCCGCCGCGGTTGAACCCGCCACCACCGCCTCCGCCGCCGCGGCTCACTTTGGGCCGGGCTTCATTGACGTTGATTGCGCGCGAGCCGAGTTGCGCGCCGTTCATCCCGTTGATCGCCTTCTCAGCTTCTTCGTCATTGGCCATCTCCACAAAGCCGAAGCCCCTGGGCTGGCCCGTGTCGCGGTCTTTGAGAATGGTGACGTTATCAACCTGGCCATACGCCGAAAAAGCCTGGCGAAGCTCATCCTCTGTAACATTGAAATCCAAATTACCTACGTAGATATTCTTCATGCGGTCCTTCTTGAGTGGATTAGAGGCGCCGGGATTCTGGCGTCAAAAACGGACGAAGAGTGGAAGAGCTTATCTTTCACTGCTCATCTATTTATCGAGTCTATGTCGCTCGCGCGAACCCCATAAGCGTACGCCTGACCCAGTGAAGTTGCAAACGCCCAAGGGAGAAAATTTGCTGCTTGGACCCGGCCGGGAAGCCACAGTTGGTTTAACAGTTGATCAACAAGCAAAGCGCCAACTCATCGCGGCGCTCTTTCCATCTGGAAGTACATGGCGTCTTCGCTGGTTTGGACGAAGCCCAACCTTTCATACAGCCGTCTTGCGGGATTGCCGCGATGCACTTGCAGACGCACGGGCACTCTCTCGCGATCGCCGCGTACGATCAGCTCGCGCAATAGCCGGCCGCCGGTCCCCTGTCCGCGATGGTTCGCAAGCAGGGCGATATCCACCAGGACCTTGGCGTCCGCGCCGTGCAGCACCAGGATGCGGCCGATAGGCTGGTCGTCGCCCAGAATGATTTCGTGCTCCGCCCCAGCGTAGGCCATTACATACGAGCGTTGTTGCGCGTTGAACTGCATGCGCAGGAAAGCGTCCTGCTGCGCCTGGTCCCACCCAAAAGCGGAGACTTCCTGGCGTCGCGTGTCGGCGTAAAGCTGGAAGAGAAAGGACTGGTCGTCCGGGGTGCATGGCCGCAACCGAATATCCATGATTAACTTGCCTCTCAACGAACCGCACTGATTCTAGCTTGACCGCTGGCCGGCGGCCCACGCACCTCTGCGTTCCGCGATTTCATACTCCTTTAACATTCGCCGTGTACTCTGATCACGCAATCAGGCTTGGCATTTAGGCAGGCTGGGGCATTTAGATAGGCTGGGGCTTTTAGATGGGCTGGATCAATCGAGGACCGGTACTTGGAGATGGCGCGAAGCTCAGAGAATCTCCCGAGCCAGGCATGAACGGCAGCCAGAAAATATTTGTGGTGGAAGACGACCTGGACATCTCCCGCCTGGTGCGCCATCACCTGGAAGCGGCCGGATTTCGCGTGCGCAGCTTCTCCAGCACCGCCAGCGTGATCCATGACGCGCAGAAAGAGCGTCCCGCGCTCATGCTGCTGGACATCATGATCCCCGGCGGCGACGGCATGGAGCTGTGCCGCCAGGTCCGCCAGGCCGGCGCGCCGCTGGCCGCGACACCTATCGTTTTTCTTACTGCGAAGACATCGGAGACCGACCGCATCATGGGACTGGAGCTGGGCGGCGATGACTACATCACCAAGCCCTTCAGCCCGCGCGAGCTGGTCGCGCGCATCAAAGCTGTGCTGCGGCGGTGTGAAGGTCCGCTGGCTCCGTCGTCCATCACGGCAGGCGACCTAGAAATAGACGCCGGCGCTATGACCCTGAGCGTCCGCGGCGAAACGGTGACGACCACCGCCACTGAATTCCGGCTGCTCCACTACCTGGCCCAGCACGCCGGACGGGTCTTTACTCGCGACCAGATTTTGGATGCCGTCTGGCGGGAGACCACGTACGTTAGCCCGCGATCGGTGGACGTTTACGTCCGCAAGCTGCGCGAGAAGATCGAGCATGACCCGGAGCGCCCGCGCTACTTGAAAACCGTGCGCGGAACGGGCTATCGGTTTGAAGTGCCGAAGTGATACAGACCTTACCCCGGATTCACGCGGATGATCGCGGATCAAGACAGAATCTTCGCGTAGAGACGTGGCACTGCCACGTCTCAAACTCCCGGGCTGCCACAATCGGCGAAGCTCGGCTGCGTTCACACGATTTTCACATGCCTTTCATCTTCTCTTGACCCGGCTGCCATACAGTTGAGGCAGTTCGATCCTTAGAAGCTAACCAAGAATCGCGGCTTATGAATTCTCCTGCCCTCTTCGTCATTAAACAGAACTCCGGCAAAGCCGATCTTGCAGCTCTCACGCTGCAAGCGTGTGACCTGGCCAAAGAGGCCGCGTCGCACGCGATTGACGGCCTGATCAATGGCGCGGCTTCGTCCCTGGAGGCGGTGAGGAGTTGTGAACAGAAACTCGACGAGCTAGACCGGGAACTGGACGAGCGCATGGCGTCCACCATCACCCAGGTCACGCCGGAACAGGCCCGGGAGTTGCTGGCGTGCATGAAGCTAATGCTGAATCTGGAGCGCGTGGGCGACCTGCTCTCCAGCTTCGCGGAACGCTCGGCCATTGTCCGCAACCGTATTGACATGGAAGACGTAGGCCAGTTGACCCGCATGGCCTGCCTGGTGGAAAACATGCTCACCCTGGTAACGCGCGCGTTTCGCGAGCGCAACGTGGAGCAGGCGCTGCGCGTCCTGCGAACGGACACCGACGTTGACCGCCTGCGCAACCTCATGGTGGTCCGCCACACGGAAAATGCCGAGGGCCTCAAGGGACAGGAGAGCCTGCACGTGCTGGCCATGGCCAACGCGCTGGAGCGCGCGGGCGATCACATCACCAACATGGCGGAAGAACTCTGCCACCTGGCCACCGGGCACACCGTCCGGCATCTGCTGCGAGCCAAGGACAAACCGGTGGAACAGTTGTTTCTGGATTGGCTAGCGAAGCAGAATACGTAGTCGCCGTGTGGGCAAGTTTGGAAACCCAAAACAATTGACCACAAAGGACACGAAGGAACACGAAGGTTGCCTTCGTCCACACAACCTTCGTGAACCTTTGTGTCCTCTGTGGTGAAAATCTTTGGAGTAGGGTTTCTTGACCAGAAAGCCAGGTGTGTGACTACTTCTTCTTGTTCTTCACCGGCATGCTGATCGTCGGCTTGCGGATGGGCACGATGGCGCCCTGGCTGGGATCGGCGTGGGCCTGGCTGGCGCGGAGGGCCACTTCCTGCTGCACAAAGCGGACGAACCCCTGCATCTGCCGGTTCATCTCTTCCATGCGTTCGCGCATCTGCAAAATGATGCCAATCCCGGCGATGTTCACGCCCAGGTCGCGCGCCAGGTTCAGGATAAACTCCAGGCGCTGCACGTCTTCTTCCGTGTAGAGACGCGTGTTGCCGTCGGTGCGCGACGGCTTGAGCAGGCCTTCGCGCTCGTACAGGCGCAGCGTCTGCGGATGAATGCCATACATCTCCGCGACGGCGGAGATCATGTAGGCGCCTTTGGATTTTCGTTTGGCCATTGGTTATTTGCGGCTCACACCTTACTCCACAGCTCTTCCCGCGGGTCCTCCGGATTCAACTTCTGTAATTCCTGCCACAACTCGCGGACTTTCAGATCGCGCGCTTCCGGCACGACGATCTTGACTTCCACAATCTGGTCGCCGCGAACGCCGTCTTTCGTCGCCGAAGGGACGCCTTTTTCGCGCAGGCGCAGTTTCTGCCCGCTCTGCGTGCCCGGCGGCACGCGCAGTTGCGCGCGGCCGTCAATGGTGGGGACCTCAATCTTGGCGCCCAGCGCGGCTTCCATGGCGCTGACCGGGATGGTGGCGTAAACGTCGTCGGCTTTGCGGCGGAAAACCGGATGCTCGCCGATGCGGATGATGATGTAGAGATCGCCGAACGGTCCGCCGTGCAGTCCGGCGTTGCCTTTGCCCGCCAGGCGTATGCGCTGGCCGTCACGCGTGCCCGGCTTCACGCGGAATTCAAGCGGGTCCGTGCGTTCGACGACGCCGTCGCCGTGGCACACCTGGCATTCGCTCTGCGCCTTGCCGCTTCCGCCGCAGCGCGGACATTGCAGGTTGAACTTCATGCGTCCGTTGGTCTGGGTGATCTGTCCGCTGCCGCCGCACTGCGAACAGGTTTGCGGCGAACCCACCACGCCCTTGCCGCTGCAGTTATTGCAGGTGTCGTGGCGCGGAATGTTCAAACGGATGACGGTGCCGCGGATGGCGTCCCAGAAGCCGATGTTGGCCAGGTATTCAAGATCAGAGCCATGTTCCGGTTCGCGCGCCATGGCCGCGCCCGGTCCGCGCCCGCCGCTGAAAATGCTGGAGAAGATATCGCGGAAGCCGCCGCCTCCGCCGGTCTGCCGTCCGCCGCCGGTGAAGTCAGAAAAATCAAACCCGCTGAAGTCAAACGGCACGCCCTGACCGCCGGCGCCGGGTCCGCCCTGGCCGGGGTGCCCGCCGCCGCGCGCATAGGCCTCTGCCGTGGCGGGATCAATGTTGTCAGAGTAGAAGCCGATCTGGTCGTAGATCTTGCGCTTCTTGGGATCGCTCAGCACGTCATTGGCTTCAGAAAGCTCTTTGAACTTCTCTTCCGCCTTCTTGTCCGGATTGACGTCAGGATGGTATTTGCGCGCAAGTTTGCGGAACGCCTTGCGAATTTCCTCCGCGGAGGCGCTCTTCTTTACGCCGAGCGTGGCGTAATAGTCTTTTTGTTGTGTGGTTGCCATATCCGACTATGACAATCCCTTTACAATGTCGCCAGCGACATCTTCGAATTTCGCTCTCTTCAAGCTGAACTTTGACAAAGCATTTGGCCCAAAAATCCTGCTGAACCGGTCCTTAACTTCATCGGTTGGGTCTGGATCGACCACTCTTATCTTCTGTATCCAACCCTTTCCCACGCTACCAACGGCAAAGAAATACTTGAAAAACTGATCGCTGGCTGGGAAGGAATATCCGATGACGTAAATGTTCTCGGCTGCAGCGAGATGAGCCGCTGCTTTGCCCCAAACAGAACTTAGCTCCTGGTGAAAACCCCCTTTGTTCCAGGTGGGAGGAATCAAGACTGGATCTTCCTCAAGCGTCTCAGGATGACAATGTTGGCGACCTCGCAGATTCGAGGCCAAGTTTAGAGAGACGCTTCCAGAGTCGATCATGTCACCCCAACTGAACTGCTTGCAATAGTCTCCCAGGGCCCAAACGACTATCTTGCGACAAGAGCTGCTTGAGCATCGTCCCCAATTCAGTGAACCATGCAGCTTGAGAAGATCGAGGCCACCAGAATCGTTGAGACCATAGTTAAACTGGATTCCGTTGTAGTGCAGAGCGTAATCAAGAGCGAGGTCATAGTTAAAAGTGATAAATGTCGCCTCCCTCTCTCTTATGAGCGGAAGGATTCCTTTGATAAACCCGTCGTACGGCAAAGGGGGTATCGCTTTGCGGCTTTCCATATTGCCCGATACCGGCAGTTTCATGCTGCGTTCGATGGTCACAGTGATCAAACGCCTCATCGCCATGGGCAGCCTGCGAACATCCTCTTTTCCCACATCTCCTAACCGCCCTATCAGAGTTGCCATATCAAAAGCGCTGTAGATTTCTTCGAAATTATCGAAGTCCAATCGCGATTTGACATGCACCGCGGTCAAGGCGTCGCGAGCCGTGAATACCAAATCAAACAGCTCTTGATCAGCCCTGTTTATCAATGCACTTGTTCGCATCGCGTCGGCGGCGTTGAGGAAGTCCTTCAATAGCGGCACGCCAGCCTGAGCTGAGGCACCCGCTCCCAATATGAATACATTTTTGCTCATTGTTATTTTGCCGCGCTAGTCGCAGCAATCTTCAGGCCTGCTCCCGGATTTGCGTTGTCATAGGTCGCGACTTGCGAATTGGTTCTTGCCGTCAGCACACTGCCGTCCCACTTGGGCGCGCTCACCATGGTGATGGGATACAGGCATGAACTGTAAGGGAAACCAGTGCCGGTCATGAGCTGCCAGTCCTGGTCCAGCTTCAGCCATATCAGGCCGGACTCGTTGGTGTCTCCGCATTTCTCTTTGTCTCTGGGAAGCTTGGATGGCCCGGTAACATCCAGCAGCAGGTACACGGCGCCTTTGCCTTCCTGGGCGGACAGCACTTTGACGGAGTCTATGCGCGCCGCATCAAATTGCCCCTCGATGGAGACATCATGCTTCCGGCCGCCTTCTGTGAAATGAATCATGCTGCCTTCCATTCGCAGCTTGAGGCGGTCCAGCAGAGCAGTGTCTTGCGCCGGCGCTAGCCTCAGTCCTGCCGTGAGGAACGCCACAGCAGAGAGAACCACGGTCCGGGCGAGGCGCTTCATGGCTTGGCCTTGGTATCTTCCGGCACTTTGGTCGCCTGCCACGCCACAGCCTGCCACTTGCCGTTGCGCTTCAGGAACGTGCCGGTGTTGCGGAAGTAGCTGATCGTCTCTTTACCGTTTTCCTGGTTGTGCATGATCAGCCGGAAGTTTACCACCGCCACGGTGCCGTAGGGGTGGACGGTGAAGTCGTCAGCGCCGAAGGTGGCTTGCGGCTCGTTGCTGGCCCGCACGTCAATGTTCTTGAGGATGTCAGCCTTGGTCACGGTGACGCCGGCGGAGCGAGTGTAAATCACGTCGTCGGCGAAGAAGTCTTCAAAAACTTTAGGGTCGTTCTTGGGCACGTTAGCCAGAAAATCGCGCACGCGCTGCGTCACCTGCTGGATGGTGGCCGAATCTTCGGCAGACATGGCCGCTGACGTGACGCTGCTAGTCGCGACCTTAGCGCTTTGGGCGATGGCGCCGGACGCCATCATGGGCAGAAGGGCGGCCACGGCAAACATCCGCAGACCGCGTCGTTTCATGAATTTCATTTCTTCTCTCCGATTAGCTCACGAAAAATGCTTTAACCACGAAGGACACAAAGGTTCACAAAGGGGTATTCCTATATTCGAAGGCTACCTTCGTGTTCCTTCGTGTCCTTTGTGGTTTCGCTTCTCCCTTACGCCGTTCCCACTTCCTGAATCAAGTAATTGGAGCCGGGTTCGGCATCCAGGGCGGTGCGAATGAAGTCCTGCGCTGCTTCCAGCGTATAGAGTCCGGGGAGAGCCATAAACCCAGCCACCTGGTTCAAACCTTCTACCATCTTCATGACCAAATATTGCTTCACTTGGGCCACCTCGCTCGCTGCATAGGGCAAAAGGCGGCCTGGTAAAGCCGCCTTGCCGTTCTTCTCCTTGAGAAACAGATCCTTCGCTTCGCTCAGGATGATCACGCCGGGCTCAAACGCCCGGCAAACGTGATCACTTCTTCTCTTCCACGTCCACGTACTCGGCGTCAATCACGCCTTCGTCTTTCTTCTTCTCCTGCGCGCCTGCGCCGTCTGCTTGCGGGCCTGGCTGCGCTCCGGCGGACGCGTCGGCCGGTGGCTGGGCGGATTTGTACATCTCTTCCGCCAGCTTGTGCGAAGCATGCGTCAGCTTCTCGCGCGCCGAGTTCATGATCGCCGGGTCCGTGCCTTCCAGGGCTTTCTTGGCGTCCGCAATGGCGGTTTCCACGTTGGCCTTGTCCTCCGCGGAGATCTTGTCGCCATGCTCTTTGAGCATCTTTTCCACGTTGTAAACAAAACCATCGAGCTGGTTGCGGGCTTCAATCTCTTCCCGCTTGGTCTTGTCTTCGGTGGCGTGGGCTTCGGCCTCCTTGGCCATCTTTTCCACTTCTTCTTTGCTTAGACCGGAAGAGGACGTAATGGTGATCTTCTGGTCCTTGTTGGTGGCGCGATCTTTGGCCGTGACGTTCAAGATGCCGTTGGCGTCAATGTCAAAGGTGACCTCAATCTGCGGCACGCCACGCGGAGCCGGCGGGATGCCGCTCAGGTGGAACTTGCCCAGAGTACGGTCGTCTTTGGCCAGAGGCCGCTCGCCCTGCAACACGTGGACTTCCACCGACGTCTGGCTGTCCGCCGCGGTGGAGAACACCTCCGTCTTGCGCGTGGGGATGGTGGTGTTGCGCGGGATCATCGGCGTGGCCACGCCGCCCAGGGTTTCAATCGCCAGGGTCAGCGGAGTCACGTCCAGCAGCAACAGATCTTTCACGTCGCCGGCCAGCACGCCCGCCTGGACGGCCGCGCCCACGGCGACCACTTCGTCCGGGTTCACGCCTTTGTTGGGCTCTTTGCCGAACAGCTCTTTCACCAGCGCCTGTATGCGCGGCATGCGGGTCTGCCCGCCAACCAGCACCACTTCATCAATCTTGCTGGCATCCACGCCGGCGTCTTTCAAGGCCTGCTTGCAGGGTCCAACCGAGCGTTGGATGATGTCTTCCACCATCTGCTCGAGCTTGGCGCGCGTCAGCTTCTTCACCAGGTGCTTGGGACCGGTGGCGTCGGCGGTGATGAACGGGAGGTTCACTTCCGTTTCCATGGTGGTCGAAAGCTCGATCTTGGCTTTTTCCGCGGCGTCACGCAGCCGCTGCAAGGCCATCTCATTGCCCTTGGAGCGCAGGTCAAGCGATTCATCTTTCTTGAACTCATCCACCAGCCATTCCACAATGCGCTGGTCAATGTTGTCGCCGCCCAGGTGCGTGTCGCCGTTGGTGGACTTAACTTCCGTCACACCTTCGCCGACTTCGAGAACGGAGATATCAAACGTGCCGCCGCCGAAGTCGTACACGGCGATGGTTTCGTCCTTCTTCTTGTCCAAACCGTAGGCCAGCGCGGCCGCGGTTGGCTCGTTCACAATGCGCTTTACGTCCAAACCGGCAATCTTGCCGGCGTCTTTGGTGGCCTGGCGCTGCGCGTCATTGAAATACGCGGGAACGGTGATCACCGCTTCGGTGACGGGCTGGCCGAGATAGTCTTCCGCAGCCTTCTTGAGCTTCTGCAGGATCATGGCCGAAATCTGCGGAGGCGTGTTCTCCTTGCCCTGCGCCAGAACGGCCACGTGGTCGCCCTGCCGGACGACTTTGTAAGGCACCATCTTCATTTCTTCACTGACTTCATCAAACCGGCGTCCCATGAACCGCTTGATGGAATACACCGTGTTCTCAGGATTGGTGATGGCCTGGCGCTTGGCCACCTGGCCTACCAGACGCTCGCCGGACTTGGTGAAAGCTACCACCGAAGGCGTGGTGCGTCCGCCTTCCTCGTTGGCGATCACTTTCGGCTCGCCGCCTTCCATCACGGCGACCACCGAGTTGGTGGTCCCCAGATCAATTCCGATAATTTTTCCCATGGCTTAACTCTCCTGAATCGTTATAAGTGCTTTAAAACAATAGACTAAAATATAATGCCGCTACCATTATTATAGTTGAGTGACTTATTGTCAAGTGATTAGATGCGGGGTTACCAGAGGCCGATTCGGGCATTTCTGAGAAGAAATGGCGTCAAGAAGTAGATGCGGAGCGAAGAACCGTTAGCGGTGTCCCTGGCGGGACTTACTGCAACTTGATTTCTTTGCCGTCTCCCTGTTGGGCCGCACCGGCAACGCTTCCACCGCCCGTGTCTTCCATCATCACCGGTTTTCTGGCGCTTCCGGCGGGCTCGGGGTATTGCGGCAGCACTTCCCGCAGCGCCCATTCAATGCGGTCCACGGATTCCTTCATGTGCTGCAGTTGCATGGGGTCAAGGCTGCAGTTCTGGTGCTGCGAACCCCAAAACTTGATGACCTGCAGGGCATTGCGGATGTGATGATTGAGTTCCGCAATCGTTCTCATCCGTTCGCGCATCAGCTCATGCCGGTTCTTCACGTTCCTGGCGAACTGGTAGAACAAGAGCCCGGCGATAGTTCCCGTGATCACGTCGCTGATGATGATCAGGCTCCAGCGGGAAAAGCCTTCCTGGCTGAGAAATGCATCCTGGAGAACGCCTAGCCCGAACGCGAAAATGCCGATGAGCACGGCAATCCAGCCGGCATGTCGGGTCCAAAACGACTCAAACTGGACATTGTCCTTTGGCACAGTCGCCATTGTAGCCCTTTGGCCATATTCGCAACATTAAGTTTTTTCCCAAATTTCGCCCAATTCGCGGCCGTCGTTCTGCTGTCCGCGCTTGAATAACCAAGGGTTAGGTCAATTAAGACTTTTGGGTATGCCTGGGTGTTCCACCGCTAAACTATTCCACCGTAACAGACTTAGCCAGGTTGCGCGGCTGGTCCACGTCACACCCGCGACGCACCGCAATGTGGTATGCCAGCAGTTGCAGCGGCACCACCTCCAGGATGGGCAACAGCAACTCCGGCGCTTGCGGGACGTACAGCACGTGGTCCACGGACTCCTTGATCTCCTCGTCGCCCTCGGTGGCCACGGCGATCACCTGGCCTTCGCGGGCTTTGACTTCCTTCACGTTGGACATGGTCTTCTCATAGCGCTGGACCGACAGCGGATCATTGGGGTCGGCCGTGGCGATCACCACCACCGGCAGGTTCTCATCAATCAGCGCGTTCGGGCCATGCTTCATCTCGCCCGCGGGATAGCCTTCCGCGTGGATGTAGGAGATTTCTTTCAGCTTCAGCGCGCCTTCCAGCGCGATGGGATAGTGTATGCCGCGCCCCAGGAACAAGAAGTCTTGTGACTTGGAATACCGCCGCGCCAGTTCTTCCACGTCGCCGCAGTTGGCCAGCAAGGTTTCCAGCTTTTGCGGCATACGCAGCAGTTCGTCAATTAACTTCTTGCCTTGTTCCGGCGTGGTCACTCCGCGCACTTCGCCCAAATGCAGCGCCAGCAGAAACAGCGCGGTCAACTGCGCGGTAAACGCCTTGGTGGACGCCACCCCAATCTCTGGTCCGGCGTGCGTGTACACCGTGCCCGAAGCTTCGCGGGCGATCATGGCGCCCACCACGTTGCAGATGGCCAGCGTCTTGGACCCCTTGGCTTTGGCCTCGCGCTGCGCGGCAATGGTATCCGCCGTCTCGCCCGACTGGGTAATCAGCAGGGTGATTTCCTTGGGACCGGTAATGGGATCGCGATAGCGCCATTCGCTGGCGTAATCCACGTCCACGGGAATGCGCGCCAGGCGCTCGATCATGAATTTCCCCGCCAGCCCGGCATGCCAACTGGTGCCGCAGGCGGCGATGTTGATCTTCTGCACCGCGCGCAACTCTGCTTCGGTCACGTCCATTTCTTCCAGGAAGACCAAACCCGTGTCCTGCGACACGCGGCCCAGCACGGTGTCCCGCACAGCGCGCGGCTGCTCATAAATTTCCTTGAGCATAAAGTGCTTGTAGCCGCCTTTTTCCGCCATGATGGGGTCCCAGGTCACGTGCTGCACCTGGGGCTTCAGCGGCTTGCCGTCAAAGTCAGTAACTTGCACGCCGGACCTGGTCACGATGGCCACGTCGCCGTCATTCATGAAGAAGAGGTCGCGCGTGTGGCTGAGCAGCGCCGGCACGTCAGACGCCACAAAGTATTCGTCCTTGCCCAAGCCAATCACCGCCGGCGGCCCATTGCGTGCCGCCACAATCTTGTCGGGCTCTTCTTCGCTCAGCACGCCCAGAGCAAACACGCCGGTCAACTGCTTCACTGTTGTGCGCACCGCTTCTTCCAGACTAGGACGGTGCCCGTTGGACTTGGCGAAGAACGCCTTCTCTACCAGGTGCGCGATCACTTCCGTGTCCGTCTCGGTACGGAACTTGTGGCCTTCTTCGATGAGCTTTTTCTTGAGCGAAAGATAATTCTCGATGATCCCGTTGTGGACCACGACGATTTTGCCGGTGCAGTCGCGATGCGGATGGGCGTTCTCTTCCGTGGGACGCCCGTGTGTGGCCCAGCGCGTGTGGCCAATGCCGTAGGTGCCGTCCAGCGGCTTCAGGCGGATGACTTCTTCCAGGTTGCGTAGCTTGCCTTCCGCGCGCCGCACCTGCATCTCGCCCGTGCCGTTGCCTGCCACGGCAATGCCGGCGGAATCATATCCGCGATATTCCAGCTTGCGCAGCCCTTCGATGATCACCGGGACAACGCTCTTCTTGCCCACGTATCCTACGATTCCACACATATGAAAACCTGCTTGATCTCAGCTTTACCTGGCGGCTTGCCCTGCTTCCGGAGACAAACATTGGATGCTCAGATTATTCCCGCGATTCCGGCACTCGCCTACAGAAATCAACAACCGAACCACAGAGGTCACAGAGGATCGCTGAGGTCGTGTCGACTCGGCCTACGCTTGCTTCCGATCAGCGTCATCTGCGTTCATCAGCGGCAAGGTTTTTCCGATCACGGCGATGACGGCGATCACGGCGATCACGCGCGATCCCGGCGATCTCCCGTCACTCTTCCAGCCTATAACTAAACTCTTCAATCACCGGGTTGGTCAGTACTTCTTTGGCGATGCGTTCCACTTCCGCCTTGGCTGCGTTCGTGTCCAGCCCGCCGTTCAGGGTGAGCTCAAACAACTTGCCCTGGCGGACGTCGCCCACGCCCTGGTATCCCATCTTTTTGAGCGCGCCGTGAATGGTCTTGCCCTGCGGGTCCAGGACGGTGGTCTTGAGCATGACTGTAACGTAGGCCTTCATGGTTAGCTGGAATTATAAATCTCCCAAGACCTTACCGCTGATCAGCGCTGATGGGCATGATCCGGGCAATTTTCGGTGGAAGCCCCGGCCTTTACGGCCTGGGAAAGTCAGATTAAACAAGAAGAGCGCCTAGGGTGCGGCATAAGAACCTGATCTTGAGGACAAGCGCCCCTTCTCACGCCCAGGCCCCGGCCCCGTAGCTGAAGCGGATTTCCTCGCAATACATTTCGGCCTTCACCCGGCGGATGTTCTCGTTGCGGGCCTCCGTTTTGTCCGGAGTGACTTTGAAGATGCCCAGACCGTGGAAGTTGAGCGTGAACAGCGGTTCGCGCAGATCGTGACTCAGGTATTCGAGCTGGCCGCTCTTCTGGTTCTTCGCGTCGTGGCCGCTGCGGCCGGCCGATTCCTTCTGCCACGCCAGCAGCCCTGCCGCGTGCTGTTCCGGCAGGGTAATCACCAGGTTGGGGACCTCGACTATCGGTGGTTCTTTTGTCGGAATGCGGAGTTCCGGCGTCCTAGGTTGGCCCGGGCGGTTCTCGATTACTTTCTGTTTGATGGTAAGGGCCTCAATGCGGTTGACGTGCGAACAGTCCAGGGCGGGGATCTGCAGGCGGAAGTTTGCGGGCAGCCAGCGCTTCTGCGCGGCATTCGCCGGGCCGCCGGCGGAGAGCTTGCCGCTGCCCTTGGTCATGCGCGTGGATTCCGGTGAAATCTTGATGGTCATTCGCGCTTCGTCCTTGGACGAGGCGTCCAGCGTTGGGAAGCCAACTTCCGTGATCAGCCCGTGGAAAAAATCCAACGTGGATTTCACGTTGCCATCGTAATCGCAAGAATGGATGGCGCCGTCCTTGCGCATGTGCGATTTCTCCAGCGTGGCCTTGATCCACTCGTAAAATGCGCGCGACATGCCCATGCCGCAAGTCAGGGTGATGTCTTCGTATCTGACGACTGCGCCGGGGTTGCGCTGCATGCCGGCAGGGCCCGGCTTCTGCGCGACGGGGTCGCTGGTGGCGTGGCCGCCCTCCGCCGAGTGCAACCACCCGGCCATGATTCCGTCGAGCATGATGCCGTAGCGCGCGGCCGCGTAGCTGCGGCGATCAGCCGTGAGTTGTTCGGCCAGCAGAGCGCCCGCGTCCAGGCCGCTCAGGACGGCGCCCGCGCCAATGGCTCCTACAATGGTCTTGCCCAGAAATTCGCGGCGTGTATGCTTTTTCATGGTGTATGCCTCTGACGGATTGCGATTGTAGCAACAAAGCCTGGTTTCTGGTTCAATGAATGGCCAGAAGGAAAATTTGGATTCTGGTCTTCGCAAGGGGCTGCTGGAAAAACGCCCCGACTAAACCGTCTTCCGGTGAGGGAATAACGAAGGAGCGAGTTGTGAACGAGACTGCTGTGAACACCACAGACCGTCCATCGAGTGTGGGTCGAAGCATTGTGGCCGTGCTTGCCGGGATAATTGTTACAGTGGTCCTCTCCATCGGCACCGACAAGGTGATGCATGCGGCCGGCATCTTCCCGCAGCTTGGCCAGTCCATGTCCGATTCGCTCTTCCTGCTGGCAACGGCCTATCGCACCATTTACAGCGTGGCCGGGGCCTACCTCACGGCGCGGTTGGCGCCGAACCGGCCGATGGCTCACGCCCTGTGGCTGGGCGCGCTGGGCCTGGTGCTGGGCACGGTGGGCGCTGTGGTTACCTGGAACAAAGTGCCTTCGCTCGGCCCGCATTGGTATCCCGTGGCGTTGGTTGTGCTCTCCCTGCCGCAATGCTGGCTGGGCGGATTCTTATATCGCGGAAAGCAGGCCGGGCAATGAGTCCGACACTTGTGGAGTCTCTATGAAACTCAAAATGTCTGTGATTGCGGCGGTCGCGATTTCCCTTCTGGTCGCGATGCTTCTGCCTCGCTCCGCAGCGGCCACCGACAAGCTGGACGCAGCGATACTCAGCGACGCGGAGATCCCTGCAGAATGCAGAGCGATCGAAGGCCGCTATCCTATGGATATCCAGACCCAGATCCTATTTGAACGCTACGAGGCGTATAGGCAGACCCTGCCGCCGCTTGCGGGGAAGCAGGCACAGTCGCTGAGGTGCGGACGGCAGGAAGGCACCATCTACTACTTTGAATTTGCCGATGCTGCTAGCCGTCAACGGGCGGAAGTCTACATTCGCGGCCTGTTGTGGGGGGCGGACCGTCCTAGCCCTGGCCACCCGGAGGAGATTGAGCATGGAGACAGCCTGCTGGCCGTTGTCTCTTTTGAGAAAGCGCCCGCCTCGCTGCTGGAGGCCATCCGGGCCAAGCTTTCGGGCGGCGCAAAGCCCGTTGCCAGTTCCGGCGGCGCTGACTCTGCATCAACCCGGGCCGCGCTGGGCGACTGGCGCGGCACGTCGCTCTGCCTGGTCAAGCCCAGCGCTTGCCACGACGAAGAAGCCCTCTACCACGTCAGGGCAGACAAGTCCGGCAAGCTCCAAGTGGAGGCGGACAAGATCGTGGACGGCAAGCCGGTCAACATGGGCGCCATTGACTGCAGCTATGATGCGGCGAAGAAACTCCTCCACTGCGAGTGGGAGTTCGGCGTGCTTGATCTTGCGCTGCAGGGCGATCGCCTGGAGGGCAGCATGTTTCTGCCGGACAAGACAAGGTGGAGAGAGATCAAGCTGAAGAAGCTGAAGCCGTAACGAGGCGGACCCCAACGCCACGGAACGAGGCTGCACCGCTACAGGCATCGCATCACTTGTCTTTTTTTGTACACTCCACGTCGGAAGGGCCTGCTAGACTGGTGACGGTGATTGTGTCTTCGAATTTACGCACATTGCGCGTTCGTGAGGAGCGGAGCGACTTATGAAACGCATGAAGAAGAAGCCGTCACACGTTGCTGGTTCTGCGGGAGCCGGCATGGGCGGCAAGGTCTCATTCTATCGGGGCAAACAAAATATCTATTCCCAAGGCGCGCCCGCTTACACCCTCTTCTACATTCAAGAAGGAGGGGTGCGGCTTACCACCCGGTCGAAACATAAGCCGCCGGCGGTCACCGCCATTCTGGGAGTGGGCGATTTTTTTGGGGAGCTTTGCCTGGCGGGCTTTCCTCTTCGTGTCTCTACCGCCGTTGCGCTCACCGCCAGTTCGATACGGGAGATCACGAAGGCATCCATGGCCCGTATCCTTCGCCGGAAGAGCAAGGTGACGCATCCTTTCGTGTCTTACCTGCTCTCCAGCGTCAAGACGTATCAGGACCATGTGGCGGAATTGCTGACTTCTTCTTCCGAACAACGGCTGGCTCGCGTTCTGCTGCGGCTGGCCCATCTGGACAGGCGAGGTCCAGCCATCACCGGGCTTCCCCACCTAAGTCACCAGGTCCTGGCGGAGATGGTGGGCACTACCCGTCCGCGCATCAATTTTTTCATGAACCGATTCAGGAAGAGGGGATACATCAACTACAACGGCGGAATAGAAGTATACAAATCGTTGAAGAACGTCCTGCAGTCGCGCTAGCTCCAGCAGTCGCTTGACCTGACTAAATTCCCTGCGTCGCGTCTGCGCCTCATCCGGCCAGAGCCCCTGCCAATTCATCCACATTATTCCGCCAAGACGTGCTGGAAATTCCGGAGACAGTCTTTAAGAACTAAGGCCGATGTGTTCAATCCGATGTGTTCAATAGTGAGCACGTCGTTTCCGGGGGCCCATGATAGGGTTTTTGTGTAGGGGACATCCGAAAGGAGGCTCCATGCATTCGAATGGCGCTCTGCAACTGCGTGGGAATTGGTTGAACGGTGATTGTTTTGAAAGCAAAAGATCGACCGGGCTGGCCAAACGAGACAGTGCCGAATTGGCAGCGGGAATTCTTCCTGTCTTTTATCCCAAAGGCGGCATTTTCTTCCTGGAAGGGCAATCTGCAACGGGGGTTTTTCTTCTGCGTACGGGCCGGGCCAAAGAGTCTGTGGCTTCGGATAAAGGAAAAACCGCGATCGTGAGAATCGTTGGCCCCGGCGCGATCCTGGGTCTCTCAGCGGTATTAACCGGTGCGGCCCATGAATCCACGGTTGAAACTCTCGAAGCGACGCAAGCTGATTTCGTGTGGAAAGCCCATTTTCTTCGTTTACTGAAAACCTCCGGCCAGATGGCCCTAATGGTTGCAGGCCAGCTAAGCCGCAACTGCAAAGAGGCTTACGCGTCTATACGCTGCCTGGGTGTTTCCGCCTCAGTGCCAGAGCGGATCGCGCGACTCCTTCTCCAGTGGGCTGAATCCCCGCTGCCGAATCAGAATCGGGATGTGGGAATACGAATTCGAGTCACCCTGACCCACGAGGAGATAAGCCAGTTCGTTGGAAGTACGCGGGAAACAACGTCCAGAGCCTTGGGAGAATTCCGGGAAATGAAATGGATCACCACGAACGGCAACACCTGGACCATTATCAATAGGGAAGCAATACGACGCGTGGCCGCAGTTTGACGCGGCCGATGAATCAAGGCGGGGGCCCACTCCTCCATCCCATAGATACATTGCATTCCCATTCAGATAAACCCAGCCTTGTTCAAACTTGGACTGCTGTTGAAGCACCAGCGCAGGGGTGTTAAGAGAAATCTAACGGACTTAGGCCGCAGTAGTACATGTCCAATGGTATGTCCAATTTTAGACAGCCATAGTGGGTACTAAATGTCATACTCAGCTTATCGGAAAATCTGGTCCCTGGTAGGGAGATAGGAGGGGTGCATCCCAAATGGCGAGCCCTTCCCGGTATGACGTTCTTGTAGTGGACGATGACGAGGCCGTCGGCGACAGCCTGGTTCTGTTGCTGAGGCGGTCAGGATATGACGTGCGGAGTGCGACACACGGCTTTGACGCTCTTTTGCAGTTGAAAAAGAAAGCCCCTGATATATTGATTTCCGACCTCAATATGCCGCAAATGTCGGGCTTTGAGTTGCTTTCCGTGGTTCGCCGGCGCTTTCCCCAGATATCCGTGATCGCTATGAGTGGCGCTTATGAGTCCGGGGAGGCCGTACCCGGCGGCGTGATTGCCGACGCTTTTTACAACAAGGGCCAAAGCAATCCACAGGCGCTCTTGCATATCGTGGCCGAACTGATCGGGACTTCTGCGGCGCGCACCGTGGAACACAAGAGAGAGTCCGCTCCGGTCTGGATACCCCGGAACGGGCACGATTCACACGGAATACCCTACGTGGTGGTGACCTGCACGGAGTGCTTGCGCTCATTTCCGCTAAGCGTGGCACACGAAGACCTGCAGAAGATCCAGGAAACTCCTTGCCTCTTCTGTCCGAACACGGTCAGATACATCATTGATTTTTCGCTGGCCACTGCGTCGCCACGGCCAGAAGCGGAGAGACAACTCAGCACGAAACCCGCCGGCGCACCCGGTCCGCATGGGACCGCCTCTACATCCGCCTGATCGGAAAGCGCAACGCCCCCGTTTGTGCTTAGTCGTGCAGGACGATGTTCAGGAGCGAACTATGGATCCGGAGTTCGCCGTTATACTCAACAAACCCCAGCTTGCGGAAGCGATTCATGAAGAAATTGACTCGTGTCCGGGTTGTGCCCACCATTTCGGCCAGCACTTCCTGGCTTATTTTGGGGACCACTTTATTCGGCGCGCCTTCCTTGCCGAATTGCGCGAGCAGCAGGAGAATCCGGGCCAGGCGTTTTTCGCTGGAACTAAAAAGCTGGTCCACCAGGTCTTCCTGGATGCGGGCGTTGCGGGCCAGCAGGTAGGCGACGAAAATCTCAGAAAGGGCGTTTTGATGATGAAGCACCCGTATCATGGCTTCTTTATCAACCTTGAGCAGTACGGCATCGCTAAGCGCGATAGCCGTTGCCATGCGCAAGGGCTGAGCCGCAGCTACGCACGCCTCTCCTACAAAATCCCCGGCGCCTAACAACGCGATGGTGGCTTCTTTGCCACTCCTGGAAACCACAGTGAGCTTGACCCGGCCCTTCTGGATATAAAACACAGAATCCGCCGCATCACCCTGGGAAAAGACGATCTGCGTCTTGCGCAGATGAACAATTGTCCTGCCCAGGCCGGCTTTGGAAAGAAAGGTTCTGGGATCAAACGATGGCCGCTTTTTATGTGGGACCTTGATGTCGGCTCCCCCTTTGTGATTCCCTTGCGGAATGCCTGGGGAAACCTCCGCAGACTTTCAGCATCGTGCTGCCCGCCGTTCTTGACTGCGAATTGTCACGGCTGGTTTCTAGTATCCGAATTACGACAAGGCTAGCAGAGAGCCGGGCACAAATTCCGTGACGGTGGTCACCCCCCCAAAAAATGGGGGCCTAAGCAGAAAGCTGTATAAAAGTGAACAGTTAGCGCGGAGAACCCAGTTAAGGGGTTGCGGCCAATAGCCGCGCTTACGCCGCAGGTGGCATTTTGTCGCCCGAGATTGTTTAACCCCAGAAGCTGCCAGAACAACAAACGCCCGTGGTATGATCTGCCCGATTTTCGGTTGTCCTGGGGAGGCGCACGATGGAACCTCGTCCCTCGGTCTTCAAACGTAGTTTCACGATGTTGTCTGCACGCCCTGCCGCCTATGCGGTTGTCGCTATCCTTCCCTATGTGGTAGCCATCGGCCTGCTGGTCCTGATCGGGCGCATGATCCACCTCAAGCCAGCTGTTCATGAGAGCTGGGACCCGGTGTCCCTGTGGAAGTCCATGGGCTGGGGTGAGAGGCTGCTCATCGTGCTGGCATTTATCGCATCGGCCACTGTGCCCTCTTACTTGGCGGCGCGCGGTGTTTGCCGCATGGCTCTGGAACAGCAAAAAGATGTACGCATACCGTTGGGAAAAGTGCTGCTGGACATGCTGCGGTTCATTCCGACCGCCGTGCTCTACTTCGCGATGATTGGAATTCCATCCTACCTGGGAGGCTGGTGTTTCGTGGTTCCCGGACTCCTGATTACGACCGCGTGCGCGCTGATCGTTCCGGCAGGAATTGACGGCCAGCTTGGCCCTCTGGCCGCCATCCGGCGCGGGTTCTCCCTCATCAAGCGGGTCTTTGGCCGCGTACTGGCGGTATATGTGTGCTTCCTCATTTTTGTCATCTTGGGGCAAGTGGTTGCTTCCAACGTTGCCGGTGTGGTGGCCGCACAATCGGATTCGCCTGCCGCGATGTTTTCAGCCTTGGGCGTCTGGTTCCTGATCACGCAGGTGGCGATGGCGCTGGTGAACATCATGGTCACATTGTTTTATTGCGAGGCCCGCGACATGGGTGCTCCACCTCTCGTGCCCGCAGTTCCCGGTGTGACAGGCGGGCCACCGGGCTAGGGAGAGATCTTAGGAGACGAACAAGCGAGCGGGAAGGTTCTTGCTTGGTGGACCCCTGGGCTCGTATCCAATGCACGTCCTCTCAAAATGAAGCCATCCGCTCGGAACGATAGCTTTGGAACCAACAAAATGGGTTATGATATTCGTGTTTGCAGAATAGCCGAGAATGCGGCCAATGCGAGTCAAAATCTGCGGGATTCGAAACCATGATGAGGCGCGCATGGCCGTGTCTTTGGGCGTGGACGCTCTGGGGTTCCTGGTCGGGCTGAGCTATCGCACTGATGACGAACTCGACCTGCAATCGGCGCAGCGCATCATTGCAGAGGTTCCTCCTTTTGTTTCCTCAGTTCTGGTCACTCACCAAGTAGACTTGGGCTGGGTTGCTCGGGCGTGTGGGCAAAGCGGATGCAACGTCGTGCAACTGCACGGCGATTTTGCTTTGGCGCAGATTCCGCAGCTACGCCAAATGGCTCCCAATGTGCGGATCATCAAAGCCGTCAACATTGTGGACGAAAGCGCAGTGACACGTGCCGTGGCCGCGGCCCAGCAGGCTGATGCCGTCTTGCTGGACTCCCGCACCGCCACCCGCATCGGCGGGACCGGAAAAACCCACGATTGGACGATCAGCGCGCGGATCGTACAGGCCGTCGAGAAACCCGTCATACTGGCGGGAGGGCTCAAGCCAGAAAACGTGGCCAGGGCGATTAAGGTGGTCCAACCTTTCGCCGTAGATGTCAACAGCGGTCTGGAGTTTCCAGATGGGTCGAAATCTCCGCAGAAGGTCGAGGATTTCATCAGCTTGGCCAAGGCAACGGCTGGCGCGGGGACACATGGCGTACCGGCAGGGTGATCTGAATGTTCAGCGCATTCTCCTTCGGTAAAATCATCAAGACGATTCTTCCTGGCGCCATCCTCGGTCTGGCATTGGCGCTGTTCGCAGAAGGTGCATGGGCGCTGTGGCAGCCCGGTACGGGATTCCTGATCGCCAAGTTACACAAAGATTGGATCACTCCAGTCACCGCCGCGTTCATCCCGTTCAGCCTGATCCTGGGGTTCTTCCAAAACACCGTTGTATGGATGGCTTTGAACCACCGGGCGCGTGCCCGCAGCGACGCGGAACTGCGCGGAACGATCTACGCCGAGCTGCGCGAGAAACTCTCCCGGGGTCTTTGGGAGGATTCCGCGGCGTATTTTGGCCAAGCGGGTCGCGCCTTGGGACAGCTCGCCCGCCCCGACCGTCCGACGCTGGAATATTACTACCTGCCGGCAGTCACGCTCGCCAACCTGAACTATCTATGGGAAAGTTATTTCTGCTGGTATGAATTTGATATCAACTCCGCCTGCGCTCTCTTGCTCTGCGCATTGGCGGCTGTCTTCCTGCTCTGCGTCAAGCTCTGGCAGTACCCTTGTGTGTTTTTCTTGTTGGGTCTCGCCCTCCTGGCGTTTAGCTGCGTGGTGATCGGTGTGCTGTGGCGGGCAGCGATCAAAAATCTTGTTTCCTACGAAAAAAACCTGCTGCTGCTTATCTCTGGATCGTTGGCGAAAGCCGCAAACGGTGCCCCGTCTGCGACTGTTGACAATGCTGCCAAGTGACGGCAGGAGGGCACACTGGCCGGGTGGCCTACCTATTCCTGCCGGGTGTTCCAGGCTTCCCCGCGTATTCTGCCCCTCTCTGCAGGCCGAGGGTGCCCACTCAATGCATCCTCAATCATGAAGCTGCGTGCTCCGCTTTGCTGCGCGCGGGCCCGCGGCGCAAGGAAGAGCTCTCTCTTCATTCCTTTCCCTCATTCGCTCCGCTCACCCGGCACGTAAAGGGCCGGGCTTCCACCGAGCACACTGGCAAAGAGTACCTCTACCCCGGTGCCACACGAGCAAAGCGCGCTCAGGGACCCGGCTCGCGCGACCTCGGGTATCTCGTCATACGCAGTTTGAGACGTAGCGGTGCTACGTCTCTACGTTGGGACTTTCGAGCCTGCGACCGATGATTTTGGGGCGATGAACTACTTTCCCGCTGGTGTTGGCGAAGATAGGGAGGGAAAATGAGTGGAGTTTTGCAATCGCCAAATGGCGACCGGAGGCGATGGAAGAGATTGCCAAAATCGCCGAAATTGCCAAAAATTGACGATTGAAAGGCAACAAGCCGCCGGCTATCCGCAAAGAAAAAGCCCCTGCATTCGCAGAGGCTCAAAAACTAATCCTGTTGTCGCTTCGCTTACGCGCGGCCGACGCCGAGATACTCGAAGCCCAGGGCTTTCATGCGCACGCCGTCCAGCAGGTTCTTGGTGTCCACCACCACGGGCCGGCGGACGATGCGGCGAATGCGGTCGTAATCCAGTGTGCGGAACTCCGGCCATCCGGTGCCTACTACCAGCGCGTCCACGCCTTCGGCCACCGAGTACGCGGAGTCGCAATAGCGGACGTTGTTGCCGGTAAGTTCCTGCTGCGCGTCCGGCATGGCGATGGGATCGTAAGCCCGCAGGTGCGCGCCGCCTTCCATCAGCGCGCGCGCCAGATGGATGGAACCGGAGTGCGCCACCGAATTGGTGTTGGGCTTGAAGGCCAGACCCAGCAGGCCCACTTGCTTGCCCGCCACGGTTTCCAGCGCGCTGTTGATCTTCTGCATGATGCGTCCGCAGAAGGCCTGGTTGACTTCGCGCGCGGCGGTCAGGATCTTCAGTGACACGCCCGAGCTGGCGGCGAGGCTGGCCAGGGAATCCATGTCGGATTCAGTGAAGCTGCCGCCCAGCGAGCCGGGCTGCATGCAGCGCGGAGCAATGCGCTTGTCCAGTCCCAGGGCCAGGGAAAGGTCCACGGCGTCAGCGTTGATGCGTTCGCACAGACTGGAAAGCTCGTTGATGAAAGAAACCTTCGTCGCCAGAAACGCAGTGGAGGCTTCGCGCACCAGCTCCGCCGTCTCATGCGTGGTCACAATCACCGGGACGCCGCGCATGACCAGCGGGCGATACAGAGCTTTCAGCGCGGTCACCGCAGCGTTGGAGTTGGTGCCCAGAACGATGCGGTCCGGCCAGTTGAAATCTTCCACGGCGCAGCCTTCGGAAAGGAAAATGGGATGCGATACCACTACGATCTGCCGGCCCGATCCCGCCAGGCGTTCTTCAATCCGGCGCGCTGTGCCCACGGGCACGGGCGTCACCAGCACCAGGATCTGGCCGTGGTCGCAATAGTTGGCAATCTCCATGGAGATGGCTTCAATGTCTTTGTTGGCGTCTTCCGCCAGATAAATGATTTCCGCGCGCTGCACCATGGACTGCAGGTGGGTGGAGTACATGAGCCGGCCGGAGCGCACGCCGCGGCGCACAATGTCACTCAAGTTCTTTTCATGGAAAGGCAAAATGCCGCTGGCCAGCAACGTGGTATTGATGGAATCGCTGCCGTACGCGGTCACTGGCACCCCGAAATCTGCAAGACATGAGGCCACGACTGTGCCCAGATATCCGCACCCGTACACACCAATCTGCATAAACAATGGCTCCTGGAGAAGCGTAGTCGGCGGCGACGACTCGGGGAAAAGAGGGACTCGCCAGCTTGCTACTCATTGATTTACTTATGGGCTGTGTGATTAGAAGCTTTTGATTAGGACATCCGCAATATGGAATTAGGACATGTACTTCCGGGGACCATCCGCGTTACCACGAAACCGGGGCGAAACCATTTTGATTTTGCAGTATTTTCGCGGTCGTGCGCTTCCGCGTGTATCTCAAGTCCAATAGACCTTCGCTTGACGACTGCGCGCGTCATGCGGCCGCGTTTGCACCATGAATGCTGCACAGTTCGGGAGGAGCACTCGGCTATCCGGCCAGGGGTCATGCACCAAGCGGTCAGCTTTGTTCCCCCCATCCGGCCGATTGCAATGGCCGGGCACAATGCGCAGGGCATGCTGACCATGACCGCCGGTTCCTGTCTTGCTTGAGGACAAAGAACCTTGGCGCGTTGCACCCTTCTCAAGAGGGAATCGCCCGGGAACGGTAGTATTACATCAAAAAAGAACTCTTCGGAGCGCTTTATGCCAAACAATCCGATTGATGTCGTCCTCAAATTCGAACAGCTTATCAACTCCCGCGACGCCGCAGCTGTCTGCGCGCTGCTCACACCTGACTCGGTATTCATAGACTCGCTCGGCAACCGCATGGAAAATGCCGGCGCCGGAAAGCTGCGCCAGGCGTGGGAAGGCTACTTCAAGATGGTGCCAGACTACTCCATCGCGCATTCTGAAATCTTCGCCAACGGCGACACGGTGGCCATGTTTGGTTCCGCCCAGGGAACTTTTTCAAAGGACGGCCAGGTGAAGAAGGAAAACTTCTGGACCACTCCCGCCGCCTGGCGTGCCGTGGTCAAAGACGGCAAGATCGCCGTATGGCAGGTGTACGCGGATAACGAACCCATCCGGGCCATCATGCGGAAATATTCATGAACATGCTTTTCGAGCTGCCCGGAATTGCAAAGCCAAACGCGGAGGACGCCACGCACACAAGCGGTTTGGAGCGAAGGGACATGAATTTATTGCGAAACAAATTTCACATTCACAAACGCCTCATACTGGCGATGCGCGTTGGGCCGCAATACCGGGAAGGTGGAGGTAGTCACCGTCTGCAGAGCGGCCTCGCCCAGCTCTCCCGCCGAGCTATCGAGCAGCTCTGCTTCCATGACCTGGCCGCGCTCGCCCAGAATCGCGTGCACAATCACTGGCTGTATCGCTTGCGCTCCCGGCGCAACCGGCACCACGCGGGGAAAGCGCATGGTCCCGCCCAGAAGCGGGCCGGGGCGATGGGCCATCATGTCTTTGTTCACGATGAGCTCCTCCGGGCCGCTTCCGCCGGCTTCCACGATGCTTTCCAGGCGGGCTTCAAGGACCGAGCTGTTTCCTTCCACAATGGAGATCTGCCCCGGCAGCGTACGGCCGTGAAAATTCAGCGCGTTCGCGTAGTCGTACACCACGTAAATGCCCGGCGCCTCAGACAGTACCTGCAGCAACCCGGTTTTCGAATCCACGCAGTATTCGCTCTCCACCCAGCGGCGTCCCGGGGTGGGCGTGGGATCGTTCATGTCGCCGGAAGCCAGGACGCAAGTAACATCCTTGCCTCGCCAGTTGGCCTTGGCGGTGCGAATCAGAGTATGCGCCGACTGAAATTCAATGGGCCAGAAGATCGCCGAGCGCAGCATGTGCACGCGCATGGGCACCGATTCCGCAGCAGGGTCGTCATACACGCCTCCGCCGGTCGAGATGCGCGTGAGCGAATAGTCCCCCAGGCGGACCTTCCAGCGGAAGGCGTATGGCTGCATCCAGGTTTCTTCCATGTCTCCGGCGCCGGTGACCTGCGCATTGCCGCTGGCGGTGAAGCTGACCTTCAAGGTGAAGGCCGGGCTGCCCGGCGAGTGCAGGTCGGCATTCTGGCGTGCCTTTTCCACCAGTTCAACGATCTCGGCGCGCTCCTGCGGCGTCTCCACCACGTGCGTGGCGCCGTTGGCCAGCTCCAGCGAGTTCGCCGGCGGCGGATTTACAGGAAGCCCCTTCTGCGGCCCGCCTTGAGCAAAGACGGCAGCGCTGAGCGCTAGCAGGATTAAGAAGAGAATTGCCAGGAAAGAAGGTACAGCAGAACGGCGAATGGCTTGCATTTCACGCCTCCTCGAACCAGTTGAAGACGGTATTCCTAGGGGGAATGTTAACCATGCTACTGCCGCGACGTTAAATATCGCAAGACGAGTTTTGTTAAGAAATTGCTGAGGCTGTCGCTGCAAACAGGAGCGCAGCACCGCAGTGCGTAGCGACAAGAGCAAAGCTACCGCTTCTTGCTGACTGCTGAATGCTTTTGGCTGCTCTTTCCATGCCACTGCTGCAGCGACCGCACATTGATCTCGCTGCGCTGCAGCGCGGCAATGCCTTCTGCTGCAGCTTTCGCGGCCGCCAGCGTGGTAATCGTGGGAATGCGATTGGTCACAGCCGCGCGACGGATGGCCTTCTCGTCAAAATACGGGTCGGGGCCGTGCGGCGTGTTCACGATGAGATGCACGCGGTCGCCCTTGATCCAATCCACCACGTTGGGCCGGCCTTCTTTCACCTTGTAGACACGCTCCACCGCGATGCCCGCTTTCTCCAAGCGGTCAGCCGTGCCGTGCGTGGCCACCAGGTTAAAGCCCAGGTCAACGAAGCGCCGCGCCAGTTCAATGGACTTGACCTTGTCGCGGTCCGTAACACTGATGAACACCGTGCCGCTCGTCGGCAAGGACTGCCCGGCGGAAAGCTGCGCTTTAGCGAAGGCTTCGCCAAACGTCTCGGCTGATCCCATGACCTCGCCCGTGGACTTCATCTCCGGCCCCAGCACCGTGTCCACGCCGGGGAACTTGCTCCACGGAAACACCGGCGACTTCACAAAGTATCCCGCGCCCGTGGCCAGGTCCAGCCCAGTGGCAGCGTTGTCCGGCAGGAACTCTTGTAGCTTGCGCCCGGTCATGAGGCGCGCGGCAATCTTGGCCAGCGGCACGCCGGTGGCCTTCGACACATACGGCACCGTGCGCGACGCCCGCGGGTTCACTTCAATCACAAAAACTTTTTCATTCTGGATGGCGAACTGAATGTTCATCAGCCCAATCACTTTGAGCGCGCGCGCCAGCTTGTACGTGATCTCGCGAATCGTGAACAGCACGCGCTCGGGCAGGTCCACCGACGGCAGCACGCACGATGAATCACCGGAGTGTATGCCGGCTTCTTCGATATGCTGCATGATCCCGCCGATCACCACGTCCTCGCCGTCGGAGAGCGCGTCCACATCCACCTCGGTTGCGTCTTCCAGGAAGTGGTCAATCAGCACCGGGCGCTCCTGCGAGTACTCCACGGCTTCTTTCATGTAGCGGATCACGCTCTCGTCGTCGTAGGCGATCACCATGGCGCGTCCGCCCAGCACGTAAGACGGCCGCACCAGCACCGGATAGCCGACTTTCTGCGCTCCCGCCACCGCTTCTTCCACGCTGGTGACGATGGCCCCCGGCGGCTGCGCGATGTTCAGGTCTTCCAGAAGTTTGCCGAAGCGCTTGCGGTCTTCCGCCAGATCAATGGACTCCGGCGACGTGCCGATGATCGGCACGCCCGCGGCTTTCAGCGGCAGCGCCAGGTTCAGCGGCGTCTGCCCGCCGAACTGCACGATCACGCCAATCGGCGCGCCGCCCTGCGCCTCATGCTCGTAAACCGACAGCACGTCTTCAAACGTGAGCGGCTCAAAGTACAGGCGGTCGCTGGTGTCGTAGTCGGTGGAGACCGTCTCCGGATTGCAGTTGATCATGATGGTCTCGTACCCATCATCGCGCAATGCGAACGACGCGTGGCAGCAGCAGTAGTCGAACTCAATCCCCTGCCCGATGCGGTTGGGCCCGCTGCCCAGAATGATGATCTTCTTCTCCGGCGTGGGCGGCGCCTCGTCCTCTTCTTCGTACGTCGAATAAAGATACGGGGTGTAGCTCTCAAACTCCGCCGCGCAGGTGTCCACCTGCTTGTACACCGGACGGATGCGCTGCTGCTCGCGCATGCGCCGCACCGTGGCCGCGTTGGTCTTGAGCGTGAGCGCCAGCCGCTCGTCCGACGCGCCCATGCGCTTGGCTTCGCGCAACGCCTGCCGCGGCAGCGTATCCAGCGTGTACCCGGCAATCTCCGCGTCCATCGCGCTGATCTCCTTCATCTGGTGCAAGAACCACGGATCAATCCCCGTGAGCTTGTGGAGTTCCTTGATGCTCATGCCCTGGCGCAGCGCGTAGCGCAGGTAGGTGAGGCGCTCGGGATGCGGCGTGACCAGGCGTTGCGTAAGAATCCGCGGCTCAATTTTTTCCGTCCCCGGTTTCCTGCCGGTCTCCAGCGAGCGCACGCCTTTCATCAGGGCTTCTTTGAACGTCCGCCCCATGGCCATGGCTTCGCCTACCGATTTCATCTGCGGCCCCAGCGACTCGTCCGTGCCGGGGAATTTTTCAAACTGCCACTTGGGGATTTTCACGACGACGTAATCAATCGTCGGCTCAAAGCAAGCCGGAGTTTTCAGCGTAATGTCATTCGGAATTTCGTCCAGCGTGTAGCCGACGGCCAATTTGGCCGCAATTTTCGCGATGGGGAACCCCGTCGCTTTCGACGCCAGCGCCGACGAGCGCGACACGCGCGGGTTCATCTCAATCACCACCATGCGTCCCGTGATGGGATTCACGCCGAACTGGATGTTCGATCCCCCGGTCTCCACGCCGATCTCGCGGATCACTTTGATGGAAGCGTCGCGCATCAACTGGTATTCGCGATCAGTGAGCGTCTGCGCCGGAGCCACCGTGATGGAGTCGCCGGTGTGCACGCCCATGGGATCAAAATTCTCAATCGAGCAGATGATGATCACGTTGTCGGCCAGGTCGCGCATCACCTCCAACTCGTATTCCTTCCAGCCCAGCACTGATTCTTCGATCAGCACTTCGTGCACCGGAGAAAGGTCCAGACCGCGCGCCAGGATTTCCAGCAGCTCTTCGCGGTTGTACGCCATGCCGCCGCCGGTGCCGCCCAGCGTGAATGACGGCCGGATGATCACCGGGAAGCCGATCTTGGCGGAAAACTCCAAGCCGTCTTTCAGGTTGGTGATCAGCGCCGACTTCGGCACGTCGAGCCCGATGCGGTTCATCGCGTCTTTGAACAGCAGGCGGTCTTCCGCCATCTTGATGGCGCGAAGCTGCGCGCCAATCAGCTCCACAGCGTATTTGTCCAGAATGCCTGCGTCCGCCAGCTCCACCGCAAGGTTCAACGCCGTCTGCCCGCCCACGGTGGGCAACAGCGCAAACTTGCCGGGAACCCCGGAGTGCGCCAGCAGATCAGCCTCTTGCCGGATGATCTCTTCCAGATAAGTCCTGGTCAGCGGCTCAACGTACGTGCGGTCGGCCATCTCCGGGTCGGTCATGATGGTGGCCGGGTTGGAGTTGGCCAGCACCACTTCAAAGCCTTCGGCCTTGAGCGCCTTGCAGGCCTGCGTGCCGGAGTAATCGAACTCCGCCGACTGGCCAATCACAATCGGACCGGAGCCGATGATCAGGATCTTTGCGATGTCATCTCTGCGTGGCATTAATCTGGTTTCCTCAGTTTCATTTCCTTAATTAATGACCTCCGCTTCCCATCCGCACTTTCTGCGCTGGAAAAGCGACAACGTTTGCTTGGCGGTTGTGGGCTCGGCCGCAACTTGCACCAGAATTTTCGCCGATTCGCCTGCCACGGAAATCAGCAGCAGGATGACGTTTCCCGTGCCTTCCGCCAGCGAGTACAACGGACCGGCGTCCAGGATTCCATGAGCGTCAGCGGTGAGTGAAACCGTTGCGCCCTCTTTTTGCGAAGCGCGCGCCACGCGCACCACGGCTTTGGCCATCGGCTCGCCGCCGCGCTGCAGGAGAATCTGACGCGCGGCCAGCGTCAGCGGACGCGTCTCATGCAGCGAATCGCAAACGTCCGCCCGCCGCTCCGCGCACGGATGCGACACCAGAATGTCCCCGTGGTATGACTTCATGCGGTTGGAGTAGCGGACAAGGATGGCCTGTGGTTGACGCGTCTGAAGCTGCGTCGCCGGTGTTGATGCTTTGGTCGGAACGAGCGGAGCGTTCTGCTTTTCGCTCGCCGGTGCGTTTGTCTTGCTTCCGCATGATTTGCTTTCCTCTGGTCCGGTGACGGTCAGGCAGGTGGAAATCAGATCGAACGACTCCGTCGCCGACGTCACTACCAGGAAATACTGCCCCGGCACAAGGCGGTTCAAGGCAAATCCGCCCGCGGAGTCTGTGACGAGTTTGTAGATCGGGCCTTCAGGGTTGCGCTTGAGGCTGGCGCAGCGTCCCGGCGCGGAATTCTCCAGCGGCTCAAGCAACGGCAGCAACTGGACTTGAATCCTCGCCGCGCGCACAGGCGCTTCGGCGTCCACGCTATACAGCGTGCCTTCCAGCGTGACCTGCGGGGATTTTTGCGCGAGTACGGGATTCGCCCCGAAGACGACAACGATAAGAATGATCCGCGCAGCGTCAAATACGCAAAGTAAGCATTGGGGCAAACTTGAATTGCTTGCCTTCCTCCGTGCCTCCGTGCCTCCGTGGTGGAAGTTCATCCCTTCCACTCCGCCATCATCTTCATGAAATCCTTGAACAGGTACTGCGAATCGTGCGGGCCGGGCGCAGCCTCCGGATGGTACTGCACGCTGAACAGTGGCAGCGTTCGGTGACGCAGGCCTTCCAGCGTGTTGTCGTTCAGGTCCACGTGCGTTTTGACCACCTCGGACTCTTTCAGCGAATCCGGGTCCACAGCAAAGTTGTGGTTGTGCGCGGTGATTTCAATTTTTCCCGTCTCCAGTTGCTTTACCGGATGGTTCCCGCCATGGTGCCCGAACTTGAGTTTGTAGGTCCGGCCGTGCAACGCCAGGCCGATCAACTGGTGTCCCAGGCAGATGCCGAACACCGGAACTTTCCCCATCAAGCGGCGGATGCTCTCGTAAGCGTAGTTGCAAGGTTCGGGGTCGCCGGGGCCGTTCGACAGGAACACGCCGTCCGGCGCCATGGCCATCACGTCTTCCGCCGACGTCATCGCTGGGACCACCGTTACCCGGCAGCCTTCGTCCACCAGCATGCGCAGAATGTTCTGCTTGATGCCGTAGTCATATGCCACCACGTGGCGTTGCGGGGCTGCGGTTTTCGGCGCAGACCCGGCGGCAACTTTGGCCGCAGCCACACCCGCAGCATCGGCCGCCGTCACCGGCTGCCGGCCTGTCTCCCAGGTATAGCGTTGCTTGGTGGTGACGACTTTCGCTAAATCTGTTCCATCCATCTTGCGGATGGACCGGGCCTTGGACACAAGTTTTTCAGGATCGGTTTCAATGGACGAGATCACCCCGCGCATCACGCCGTGTGAGCGCAGGTGGCGGACAAGGGCGCGGCTGTCAATATCGGCGATGACCGGGATCTTGAACTTTTCCAGATACTCGTCCGTCACCTGCTGCGACCGCCAGTTGGAACTCACCGCCGAAAACTCGCGCACCACCAGCCCTTCGATGTAAGGATGGGTGGCCTCATTGTCTTCAGGATTGGTTCCGTAGTTGCCGATCTCAGGATTGGTCAGGACGACGATCTGCCCGGCATAAGAAGGATCGGTGAATATTTCCTGGTAGCCGGTGAGAGAGGTATTAAAAACAACTTCCCCGTAACATTCGCCTTTGGCGCCGTGGCCTCTGCCGCTGAAGATTCGTCCATCTTCCAGCGCAAGAATTGCCTGCATGGGGTCTCCGGGACGTGGATTTTAAGAATTTTAGCAGACGAGCAGCGCTCGCAGATAGGGCCGGGCTGTGGATAACGCCGCAGGATTCCAAAAAAGCTAACCACAAAGGAAACGAAGAAGCACAAAGGGGGAAACCCAAAACCTTTGAAACACGGAGGGAAGGAGGCAACGGAGGATTTGGACTTGTGTGCGACTTTGAGCTCTTCTCTTCTCCACAATTTGCAGAGCCAACCACAAAGGACACGAAGGAACACAAAGGGAAAAAACACAATATCTTGAGCAGAGATTACGAACGAAGGCCAGGGAAAACTATTCAGAGAAGAAAACTCACCAAGCTTTGTTTTTCTCCGTGTCTCCGTGTCTTCCGTGTCTCCGCGCCTCCGCGCCTCCGCGCCTCCGCGGTGAATCTTGTCTTTCTCCGAAATCCTCCGCTACCTCTGTTCCTCCGTGTTTCAAAGGTTTTGGGTTTGGGTTTCCCTTTGTGTCCTTTGTGGTTAGTGTTTTTCCTGCTCAGTCCCTTTGTAGAAC
Source organism: Terriglobia bacterium (assembly GCA_020072815.1). Classification (NCBI taxonomy): domain Bacteria; kingdom Pseudomonadati; phylum Acidobacteriota; class Terriglobia; species Terriglobia bacterium. Next base: position 463,576 of record JAIQGE010000001.1, read on the forward strand.
CCTTCGCTGCCGAAGCCGAAAACACGGTTCGACCGCGCGCGATAGTTCTCCCAGGCAACCGCCGCAGCCAACTCCACCAATTGCGGCGTGGAGAAGCGCTTCTGCAATCGTTCGCGAAGCTCGGGCGTCACGCGCGCCGGCGTGGCCGTCATCGCGTCGGCCAGTTCCAGAACAAGCTTCTGGTCGGCGTCAAACAGATTGCTTTCCTGGTGCCAGTTGAGATTGCGGATTTGTTCGTCGCTCAGGCCCGCCGCCGCACCTGCGGCGGAGTTGATGTCAATTCAAAACGGGCATTCCACCAGCTTTGCCGCCCGGATCTGCGCCAGCACCTTCAACTTGCGCGGCGCCAGCCTGGTCTTGTCCAGGGCCATGCTGAACTGGGTGTAAGGAATGAGCACATCAGGATTGGTGGCAAGGGTTTCCAGCGGCGCAATGTCTTTACCCAGACGCTTGCGCGCGAAGCGGCGGATGAGCGCGACCTTGAGGTTCTTCAGCATGAACTCTGCACATTGTTGGATGCTGGCGTTGGGCTGATGGATTCTGCTGTTGGCTCTTGGCTTTTGGCCATTAGCCATTAGTGTCGGATTCTTGGCTTTTGATTTTGATTTTGATTTTGGCTAACTGCTGATTGCTAAGTGCTGCTTTATCTCAGCACGCCCAATTTCTCCACCGGCCAATATCCAAAAACCGCTTTTCCGTAGATGTTGTCGCGGGAGACCGGACCAAAATCGCGGCTGTCATTGGACATGGAACGATGGTCGCCCAGGACGAAATAGGTGTCTGCGGGGACTTCAATTTCCCCATACGAACGGCTATCCAGAAATTCTGCGGGCACGTAAGACTCTTCCACCCTCTTGCCGTTCACGAAGACGCGTCCGTAGGAAATGCGCAGGTGGTCGCCGGGCAGGCCGATCACCCGTTTGATAAAACTCTTGCGCGGATCGCGCGGATAGCGGAACACCACGATGTCGCCGCGATCAATGTTCTCCAGGCGGTATACCAGCTTGTTGATAAAAATGCGCTCCTGGTCTTCCAGTCCAGGTTCCATGCTGCTGCCTTCCACTTTCACCGGCTGGTAAACAAAAAGAATGATGAAGAAAGCCACCACCACGGAGAAGAACAGATCGCGGGCCCAGGAACGCAGCGCGCGCAGTCCGCTGTAAGATGACGAAGATGGCTCCTGCGCGGGCAGGACTGGCTGGACCGGAGGCGGCGGTTGGATTGGTTCAGGCATTTTCCTTGGGTCTAACTCCCTTGTTGATTGATTATACGGGGTAAGTCCAGTGCTTCTGCCACCCCTTGGGGTGGCAGGCATGACCAAAGTCCATTCTGAGGTAAAATAGGCGAATATGAAATACTTTTTTGGCTTAGCCGCACTCATTTTTGCCGTCGTCATAACGCACGCCCAGTGGAACCCGCCGGGCGGTGAAGTTCCCGCCTTTCACGCCACGGCCCCGGCCCAGGGCGCTACGTTGCCTGCAATCCTCACGCAAGCACAGCTGGCCGAATCTGGCCTCACGCAGCCGGCGCAGAAGGAGTCCTACAAAGCTGCCGCGAAGGGCTCCCGCGTGATGTATCAGATGCCCTGCTACTGCCATTGCGACCGGCACGCCGGCCATACCAGCCTGCGCAGCTGTTTTGAAAATACCCACGGCGCAAATTGCGGCACCTGCATGGCGGAAGCTCTGTACGCGTATCAGAAGTCCAAAAAAGGTTGGACGCCCAAGATGATTCGCGAAGGAATTATCCGCGGCGAATTCCAGCAGATTGACCTGCAACATCCTGAACCTGTGAACTAAGGATTTTTGCACTGTCTATGGTGCAGTTGACGCGTACTAAGCTTGTTGCGTATAAAGAGTTGCACCCCTAAAACCTTCTCGCTAAGAAGCGGGAGGATTTGATCTTTTCCACAGCCTTGCTTAGCCCCAGTTTCATCCGGAGCCGCAAGGGCACAATAGAATGAAGAAGAAACTGGCAGCAAGCGTTAAACATTCGGTTGCTAAACCCAACAAAACACAAGCTACTAGGGGTAGTTCGAAGATGCCTGGCAAAAAACCACCTGCTCCGCCGCAGAACGCTGGCTTCAAGGAAGATCCCGGTTTTGCACAGGCTGTGCAAAACTATGAAGCTGGCCTGAAGGCTATGCAGGAGCACAAATTCGAAAAGGCCAAAGGTCTTCTGGAGAAGATCGTGACCAGCGGTCCGCGCGAGCTTGCCGACCGCGCCCGGCTGCACCTGAATACCTGCAAACAGCAGCTCAGCGCAACCTCCTCCAGCTTTAAGACTGACGAAGAACACTTCGACTACGCGGTGTCTCTGATGAACGGCGGGCATTTTGACCAGGCCCGGGAACACATGGAAAAGATCCTGAAGCACAACCCCAAGGCCGACTTCGCTTACTACGGCCTGGCCGTGGTGGACTGTCTTACCGGACAAGTGGAAAGCTCGCTCAAGAGCCTGGGCGAAGCCATCCGCCTGAACCCGCACAACCGCTATCAGGCGCGGAACGATTCTGACTTCCAGAACATGGGGGATGATCCCCGGTTCACCGAACTCCTTTACCCCGAGCCCAGTGACCAGCCGTCCGCAGGATCTGACACCAGGAAACGCTGAAGTAAACATGGCGCCAAACTCAGCCCAGAACGCCAGCCGCAGCGGCCGCGGATTTCGCGTGGTGGCAATTGGCGGCGGCACCGGCCTATCCACGATTCTCAAAGGACTGAAGCGCTACACCGTGCTCCCCGGCGAAGCTCCGCCGGACGGGCCATGGATTTCTGACCTGACTGCGGTGGTCACCGTAAGCGACGATGGCGGCTCCAGCGGACGGCTGCGCCGTGAGCTCAACATGCTGCCCCCGGGCGATGTGCGCAACTGTCTGGTGGCGGTCTCTGAAGACGAGAACCTTCTCTCCCAGCTTTTTCAATACCGCTTTTCCAGTTCCGGCGAACTGGAAGGCCACAGCTTCGGCAACCTGTTTCTGGCGGCGCTCACGGCCATGACCGGGGACTTTGCCGCCGCGGTGAAGAAAGCGTCAGAAATCCTGGTCACGCGCGGGCATATCCTTCCCGCCACGTCAGCCAACGTTGAACTGGAAGCCATCATGGACGATGGCTCCCGCGTCACGGGAGAAACCAAGATCAACGCCAGCGAAAAACGCATCGTCGAACTAAAAATGGTTCCGGCGGACCCTGAGCCACTGCCGCAAACGCTGCAGGCCATTGCCGCCGCCGATGTCATCACCATGGGGCCGGGATCGCTGTTCACCAGCCTGGTGCCCAACCTGCTGGTGCGGGGAATCCCTGAGGCCATCGCGCAATCGCGCGCGGTAAAAGTCTTCATCTGCAATCTCATGACGGAAGCCAATGAGAGCCTGCACATGACCGCCTCCCAGCACCTGGAAGCGTTGGTCGGCCATGCCCGCCAGCAGATTTTTGACTACGCGCTGGTGAACTCCGCGCCCGTCTCGCGCCGGATGAAGGAACGTTACGCGGAAGAACGCGCCGAGCAGGTGGAATGTGACGCGGCGGCCGTGGAAAAAATGGGTGTGCGTTGCGTGGCCAGCAATTTTGTGGAAGAGAACGCCTTCGCCCGCCACGCCACCGACCGCCTGTGCCGCGAGCTGTTGCGGCTGGCCGCCTCCGCCCGGCTGCCCCTGCCGGTGGTCCAGCAGGCGTAAGATGTTCTGCTGGCAGCAAACACATGGGTAACCACCACACCACATCTTCTTCGGCCTTGGCCATTGTGATCATGGCCGCCGGCAAAGGCATGCGGCTCAAATCCAAGCGCGCCAAGGTGCTCCACGCTATCGGGGGCAAGCCGCTGCTGGCCCACGTGATTGCTGCAGCGCAACAAGTGGTGGCCGCTCACGACATCTACGTCATCATCGGCCACCAGGCGGAAGAAGTCCGCGCCGCGGTGGAAGCTACCGGCGTCCGCTTCATCCTGCAGGCCGAGCAGCGCGGCACCGGCCACGCCATCATGTGCGCCCGCGACCATGTGCAAAGCTACGAAAACATTCTGGTGCTCTCCGGCGACGTGCCTTTGATCCGCACCTCCACCATCATTCGGCTGCGCGACTTTCACCTGGCAAAACGCGCCGCCATGACCATTCTCAGCGCCGACACGGGTTTGCCGTTCGGCTACGGACGCATGCTCCGCGCGGGCGGTGACCGCGTGAAAGCCATCGTGGAACAGAGCGCCCTCAGCAAGTCCCAGCAGAAGATCCGCGAAATCAATACCGGGATTTACGCCTTTGCCACCAAGCCGTTGTTCGCCAACATTGACCGGCTCACCACGGACAACGCCCACCATGAGTTCTACCTCACCACCATGGCGGCGCTGCTAGTGCGCGCCAAAGCCAATGTGGTTGCGGTGAAAGCCGATGACGCGGCGGAAGTGCTGGGGGCCAATACTCTGGCCGAACTCGCGTCGCTCGATGCGTCGCTGCGCATGCGCAAGTGCCATGAGCTGATGGAGGCCGGCGTGTGCATCTATCGCCCGGACACCTGCGTGATTGACGCCGACGTCGAGATTGGCGCTGACACCATCATCGAACCCTTCGTCCAAATCCTGGGCAAAACGCGGATTGGTTCCGACTGCCGCATCCGCTCCTTCAGCGTGATCAGCGATTCGCATATTGCCGATAACGTCCTGGTGCGGCCGGGCTGCGTGATTGACCAGTCGCGCGTGGCGGCCGAAGTCAAGCTGGGCCCGTACGCGCACCTGCGCCCGGAGAGCGAGATCGGCCCGGGCGCGCACGTGGGCAATTTTGTCGAGGTCAAAAAATCCCGCATGGGACGCGGCTCCAAAGCCAACCACCTGAGTTACCTGGGTGACGCCGAGATCGGCGAAGGCGTCAACATTGGCGCCGGAACCATCACTTGCAACTTCGACGGCGTCAACAAGCACATCACGGTGATCGAAGACGGCGCCTTCGTGGGCAGCGATTCCACGCTGGTGGCGCCGGTGCGGATTGGCCGGGGAGCTTACGTGGCCGCCGGATCCAGCATCACGCAGGACGTTCCGGAAGACGCTCTGGCTTTCGGACGCGCCCGCCAGCACATAAAAGAAGGCTGGGCCAAACGGCGCCGGGAAACGCAGAGCAAGAGCAAATAGCGTCGCCCTCCTGGAATTTGCTATATCCCCGTTGTGATTTGTCTACGCGCATGTTCGGCAGACGGCCGGCGTGACCAGCACAATGTGAAACATCTTGCGCGATGTCACGCGACAAAATGTTTCGCCTTACATCCGACAACAAACGGGCGTTCCTGACCATCAACAATACAGGGGCAGAAAGAACGAGAAGTTCCTCCTTTCTCCCGACGCAGAAACTTCCCCTTCGATCCTGTCACTTCATTGAAATCTTGCTTTCTTAAATTCACAAAAGGAGAACCATCATGGCGAACATTACACGCTGGGACCCATTCACTGAGCTCACTTCGCTGCAAGACCGCTTCAACCAGCTGCTCAACCCGCCGACAGGCTTTTTCCGCGGACTGGCGCCCACCTTCGAGCAACCGCTCACCGCGACCAGCTTTGTCCCCCCGGTTGACATCTATGAAGATGAGCACAACATCATCCTCACCGCGGAAATGCCGGGCATGGAGGAGAAAGACCTGAACCTTACGGTGGAAAACAACGTCCTCACCATCACCGGCGAGCGCAAACTGGAGAACGAGGAGAAGAAAGACAACTTCCACCGGATCGAGCGCAGCTATGGAAAATTCACCCGTTCCTTCACTCTGCCGATGACAGTGGACACGGAGAAGATCAATGCCGAGTTCAACAACGGCGTGCTGAAGATCATGCTGAACAAGCTGGAAGAAGCCAAGCCGAAGCAGATCAAGATCGGAATCAACAAGACAATGCCGGTGAAGACCACCAAGGCAGCGTAACCCCAAAGAACGGTAATAAGGATGGGCGGCTGCGAGAGCGGCCGCCTTTTCTTGTTTTGAGTGACGGCTATTTCGGCTGCTGGGCGCCGGGCGCTGCTGCGCCGCCTTCGCCGGGAGGATTGATGGCCGCCAACTGCCGGAGAATGCCCTGCTCCTGGTCAGAGAACGTGCTCTTGAAGCGGTCTGACTGCATGACTTCAGCGCGCTGCTGCGGGTCCATCTGGCGCAGATGCCTCAATGCCTTGTGGACCATGACGCGGCGGTCTTCCGGCAGGCCCTGAAGCTGTTGTTGCGACAGACGGATTTGCTGGCGTTGTTGCGGCGTCAGGCTGGCCAGAAACTTCATGCGAATCAACGCACGCTCGCGCTGGGCCGGCGGCAGGCTGTTAAATCTGCGCAACTGATCCCGCAGCTTCGCTTGTTGTAGTGGAGGCAGGTTCTTGAAACCAGGATCGCTTTCCAGCGCTCTTTCCTGCTGGTCAGGCGGAAGGTTTTTGTGGGCTTCCAGCCAGTCACCCATGTGGTGCTCGGGCGGAGCGGCTTTTTTCTTTGCGGGACCGGAATTCTTTTGCGGATTTCCCTGGGCCTGGGGCAGAAGATGCTGGGGAGACGGACTGCGCTGCGCATCGGCGGTGACCGCGACTGCAGCCAGCCACGCCAGCGCTACTGCGCCGAAGATTTTGCTCCCCCTCACCTTTGGTCCGGTCCTTTAACGGTTTGTCTTATGGTTCAGCAACATCGTCAGACGGCCCGCCGCTCATCTCGTCAATCAAGTCGTCGTTGACCAGCAAATCAGCGTTCTTGTCCAGGCTCTCCACATCTTTGGCAGCGCCGGTTTCGATCTGCGATCCATTGATTACCGGCAACACAAAGCGATACGTGATTCCTCCGGCTACCAGCATGGCCGCCAGGCTCACCGCCATGGCCGGTTTGCGCACCCAGGCGAACAAGCCAACGCGGGCCGGCGCCTTCCCTTGTTCCTCTCGGGCGTGCGCTTGCAAGCGGGTCAGAAAGTAAGGAGAAGGCTCCGGGGTTTCCCATTCATCCAGCAGCGCCATGGTCTTGCGCATGGACACCACTTCCTGCGTGCAGGCGCTGCATTCGCGGAGATGGGCCAGCATCTCCGGGGCCGGCTGCGCGCCGGCCGCAATGTCAATCAAATTGTCGCGAATATGAGTGCAGTTCATACAAATTCCTTCAACCGCTCCCGCAACCCTTCATAGGCGCGAAAGAGCAGAGACTTAGTGGCGGACTCGCTGAGCTTCAGAACTTCAGCGATTTCCCGGTAATCCATTCCCTGATACTTGTGCATGAGCACGGCGGCGCGCTGCTTTTCCGGCAACGCCATCACCTGGCTCTTGATGGCGGCCATCCGTTCGCGGCGCAGGATCTGCTGTTCCGCGTTCAGCGTCTGGTCGGCCACGTCCAGCGTGGTGCCGGTTTCTTCGTCGGGCTCATCCAGGCTGGCCACCTTGCCGCTGCGTTCCACTTTGTGGTCGCGCGCGTGGTTCACCGCCAGGTTGGTGGCGATGCGATACAGCCAGGTGGTGAACTTGGCTTCCGCCGCGTAGCTCTGCCGCGAGCGATACACCCGCAGGAACACCTCTTGCGCCAGCTCTTCCGCCACCGCCTGGTTGTGGCACATGCGGTACATGAACGCGATCATGGGGCGGTGAAACTTCTGGACCAGGTACGAGTAAGCGGCGGTGTCCTCCGCTCCAACGCGGAGCATTACCTCCGCGTCGCTGAGCGAATCATATGGCACCTGGCTAGCCGCCATCTGCGCGATATCCTGCACCCTGCCGGTCGCTGTGGGCATCAACAACCCCGATTTTAAGGCTACGCTGCTCACACCCTCTTCAACCCGTCAGACCCTAAAAAGTTGCGGGCAGAAGCCGTGTAAAGCCTTGGTAAGCAGTCTATTCCATCGGCCAATTTGAGTACATTGGTAACTTCTGTTTGGGGGTAAGTATCGTATTAAGACATGTATCGTGGCCGGCTGGGTGCGGTCCCGGACTTCCCATCGGCGCCCCGTTCTGTCGCAGCGCAACCAGCGCTGGGTGGAATGGTCCCGGACGCTGGATTCGGCGTTTGCGGCAGTTCTGCTAATATATTTGCTTACCCATTTTGCCGGCGATGACGCGTGAGGCAACGTGGGCGCTTAACTCAGCGGTAGAGTGCCATCTTCACACGGTGGAAGTCATAGGTTCGAATCCTATAGCGCCCACCATTCTTAACAACCCAGGAAGGTCTTTACGTTTCTTGTCCTCGGTTGCCGGGAATGCGTAAAGTTTTAGCGCCCGAGTCAGGGTGGTTCGTGGTACTATTGCCCTGTCTTCAACTTGCTGCCCGTTCCGGTGCGGCTGTTCGCGCTAAAGCGCTGATAAAAGAAGATTTCACGAAGAAACAGATTGTCCGGACCTTTGCCCCGCCAGATCCAGGTGAATACACACAGCTCACAGAGCGCTTGCTGAGCTATTGCGGGACCCGGCACAACACCAAAACTCTACAGGTTAATTTTCATGAATGAAGGAACCAACCAGCCGCACAATCCGGGACACCGGAAGCAGCGGCGTCGCAAAAGAAGCTTTGGTCATCCGTCGCAGAACAACCAAGGCGGCCAGGGACGCCCGGGAGGCGGCGGAGGCGGCGACGGACAGAACCGACAGAACCGCGGTCGCAGCCGCGGACCGCGCCGTAGCCCGGCTTTCGTAGGTCCCATGGACCACAGCTACCGCGCCCAGAACGGCCAGGGGACGCAGGGTGACCGTTTCCGCAACGGCGCTGCTCCCATCGCCAACATGGAGCCGCTACGCCAGCGCGTAGATGCTCCCACCCGCATTTACGCTTTCGTGGACGATCTCTTCTTCCTGGCAAAAATCCAGGAGACCTCGCGCAAGCTCAACGTGAAAGTGGAGTTCGTGAAGACGGAGAAAGACATCCTGGACAAGATTGGCGACACGGAAGACAAGCCGTCATTGATCGTGGTGGACTTGAACAGCAACAGCATCAAGCCGCTGGCCATCATCACCAAGATGCGCAGTAAATTCAAGAAGCCCACTTCGATTGTGGGATTTGTCTCCCACCTGCAGGGCGACCTGAAGATGAAAGCCCAGGAAGCCGGTTGCGACGTGGTCATGCCGCGCTCCGCGTTTTCGCAAAACCTGCCCAACATTTTGCGCCGCCACGGCGCGGAAGACGAGCCGGACGAAAATTTCAATAAAGCTTAGGAGCACTCAGCAATCGGCACTCAGCATTTCGCCCTGGGACGTCAGTGTGGTTGTGGCGAGTTGGTTTTTCTGAAATTCCGAGCGGAGCGAGGAATCCCTATCGGCTTCGGACACTAACGATTGGGATCTGCGCCAGTGCTCTCAACTGCTCTGTGCGCACCCTTTGTGTTCCTTCGTGTCCTTTGTGGTTATAGGGCTCTCTCGCTGCGCTCGAGATGAAGAAAAAGCTTACCCCGGCGGCCAGCTCATGCTTCTTCCACCCAGCAAATGCAGATGCAGATGGAACACGGACTGGCCGGAGTCCGGGCCGACGTTGTACACCGTGCGGTAGCCGCGCTCCAGGTTGCGTTCGCGCGCAATCTTGGCGGCCACCAGATTCAGGTGTCCCAGGATCTCGGCGTCATGCTCGGTGGCTTCCTTGATGTCTACGAGGTGCCGCTTGGGGATGATCAGGACGTGGGTCGGCGCCTGGGGATTGATGTCCTCAAAGGCATAGGCCAGGTCGTCTTCATAGACTTTCTTCGAAGGAATCTTGCCGGCAATGATCTTGCAGAAAAGACAGTCGCTCATGACGGGGGAAATGGTAGCAGAATCAGCCTTATGATTTCTGCGTGGTGGACTTTTCCCAAGGCTCGACGAACTCAGAGCCCGCTCGTGGAAATCCATGCTATAGTCAGTCTGTGAACTTCCACCGATCATCCCGATCCCGCAGCATTCGCTAGCCATAGCGGAGGGTTGGGTGAGTCCGGTTAAACCAGCACATTGCTAACGTGCCACAGCCTCGTCGAATCGGGGCCACACAGGTTCAAATCCTGTACCCTCCGCCATTTCTCTCACTTTCCCGGAGGGTTGGCAGAGTCCGGTAATGCACCAGTCCCGAAAACTGGCAAATGTCGGTGAACCCGGCATACGGGGGTTCAAATCCCTCACCCTCCTCCAATTCTTGTTGCGAGCAGCTTGTAAGATGAAACTCGAATGAAGCTCGACGAGCTCATGCCGGTGTACGACGTGAAAGCCGCGTACTCCATCCACATTGCCGCATCGCGGCAGCGCGTCTGGAATGAAATAATGAGCGCCGATTTCTCCCAGATGCCGGTCTCTCGCCGCCTGATGGCTCTGCGCACGTTCGGACGTCGCAAGCCGCCGGCAGGTGAACCGAGAACACTGGCCACCCTGGGGGCCCGCGGCGCTGGCGGGTTTTACAAGCTTGCTCGCGTGCCGGAGGAAGAAATCGTTCTGGCGATCATCGGGCGCTTCTGGCGTCCGGACGCGCCGGTGCTGCACGACTGGAAGCCGGAAGAGTTTTCCACTCTGTCACCGCCCGGCATGGCCAAGGCCGGCTGGAATTTTTATCTCACGGAAGTTGACGGCGGTACGGTGCTCAGCACGGAAACGCGTGTGCAATGCTGCGGACGCGCGGCGCGGATCAAATTCCGTCTGTATTGGACGCTCATCGGCTTCTTCTCCGGCTGGATTCGCAAAGAGATGCTGCAGATGGTGAAGAGCAATAGTGAGAGTCCTGTCAAACAAGCGTAAACGAATCTCAGCTTTGGTATATTTTCACCAGGAGTATTCATGCGAGGACTCAGTTTTGGTGAACTGCTGGACTACTGCGCGGAAGAAACACAGCACTGGGGCGAGTTCTTCAAAAAGAACCCAGATGCACTCAACTTGCCATGCGACATCGCCGGGACAAAGAACGTCCGCGAAGTGGTGGTGCATATCGTCGCCGTGCAAGTGCGCTATGCCGAGCGCCTATTGAACCAGCCGGTCAGCGAGTATGACGTGTTCATGCCCATGTCCGCCAATGAACTCTTCGCCGCCGCCCACAAGAGCGCGGAAGACCTGCGCAGCTTTGCCGTGGCCGCCAACGACCCGGATTGGGACGGCATCATGAGCTTCCCCACGCGCACCGGCGGGACACTCACCGCCAGCCGCCGCAAAATCTTCATCCACGCGCTGCTGCACGGCCTGCGGCACTGGGCGCAGCTGGCCACGTTCCTGCGCCAGCAAGGCTACAAGCAGGACTGGCAGCACGATTTCATTTTTTCCAGCGTGATTAAGTAGAGTTTCACCTGCGGAGTTGTGGATCGGCTTGTGAACAGGGCCTTACGGCTGACGGCTGAATGCTGACTGCCTCTTTCAGTCCATCCTGACCAAAAATACCCCAGCGTCGGTGTGGGTTTCGCGCATGAGTTCCTGGGCGCGCTTCTTGCTGTCATCGGCCACCAGGACGCGCAGCCAATCGCCGCCCACCGGGCTGGCAAATTGCAGGACTTTCGCCGTGCGATAGCGTCGCGCCAGCTTTTCTTTCAGCTTGCTGGCCTGGTCATGGTCCTGGAACGCGCCAATCTGCACGCACCATCGGCCGCCTTCGTAAATGGACGAGGGCGACTCCACCACCTCAATCCGGACGAGTGCTGTGCCGTGCTGGTACACGCTAAGCTTGCGGGCGGCGGCGCGGGAGAGATCCAGCACGCGGTCGCCGACGAACGGCCCGCGGTCAGTAATGCGGACTACCACCGATTCCTGGGTCTTCACATTGGTAACCCGCGCGATGGAATTCAGCGGAATGGTGCGGTGCGCGGCCGTCATGCGCTCGGTGTCAAAGACTTCGCCGTTGGCTCCATGCCGTTTCTGAAAGCCCGGCCCGTACCAGCTGGCCCATCCGGTTTCCGCGTAGAGAACCTTGGCGCCTTTGGGGACCGTGAGTTCCGCTTCAGGCTTGGGCGAAGGCGTCGGCCGGGCAGCCGGGATGCTGGACGAAGATAAAGGTGCAGACGAAGTTGAAGACCCCGGCGGCACAGAGGGCGACGGCTTAGTTTTGGTCAGCCCAGGCGCAGGCGTAGGCGCCGACCGTGGCGCAGGCGTGCTGGCCGAAGCCGGTGGTGGAGGCACATTCCTGGCTTCGGTTTTGTGGTGTCCGCAGCCCGCCAGCAACAAGGCCAGACCGGCCAGACCCGCTGCTTGCCATCCCGCTACTTGGTGGGGTGCTGGTCCATGTATTCGGCCAGCTTGGAGAGTTGCTCGGCGGCCGTACGCAGCGCCTTGCTCGATTTGTTGCGTATGGCCGGGACCACCTCGGCGTTCAGGTACGCGATCACCCGCTCGCTCTCCTGGTCCAGGTTCTTCACCGCTTCGCCGACGGACTTGCCCACCTTGCGCCCCAGCTCCTCCAGCGGAGTTGGCTGATTCGGATCGTTTTGTGTGCTCATAGCTCTTTTCTTTCACCATCACAGTCAATGTCAATTCCTATGAATTATGGATTGCTCGCACCCCGCCGGTCAATTTCTAAAGGCGTTGGCAGCCAAGGCACCGCCTTCGGAGGTCGCCCGTCTTCCGGATGGCTGCTGCTTCGGGTTGATGATCGCTGCGGACTCACAGCGTCTGCACGATAGTTTATGAAGACTTGAGTCCTTGCTAGTCCCGGTAGTTTCGGAAAAGAAATGCTGGCAATAGGCCATGCGTACCGGCCTTGTCAGCGTGGCCGAGCAAGCTGTTGCCCTTGCAGGTACAAATGGGGAGGGCGGGGAGGTGCTTGCTCTTGGGCTAAACCATGCGGCTTCTAGGAACAGTATCTGACGCCGAAAAGAAGCTTGGTTTCCGGCCAGTTACTCAGCACCCGGCGAACTACCTTGGCGACTCGAGTACTGGAGCGCAAAGCCGGTGCACCGGAGGTTTGAAAAGTGATTTCCAGGCGAGAATCTACTTCCAACAAATTGTTGGAAGAAAATAAGATCCCGGACTCACTGACGTTAATGGTTTCGCCGCTTGACCAGTCCTGCTGGCCGTTCAGGCGATAGCGCAAAGGGATTTTGAGTTCGTGGCGCGTGGCGCGGTCTTTCTCGGCCTCACGGCGTTGCGGCACATCGGCCACGCCAGGGTCTGGGCGTTCCATAAGGTCTCCGTCGAGCTTCTTTCTGTCTCGGACCCGCCCCGGAAGTTGGGGACGACTTTGTGCGGAATCCTAGCCGGAATGGAGTGATTTTCCTTCGAGACCTGATTTCTGTCAAGGACAGAGTGATCAAGGTTAGTGCTTTTAATTTAGTTCTATTGAGAGGTTTCGACGCAAGTTATATCTGTGCTTATAGATAGCGCAATCTGGCTACCGAATATTAGAAATTTATCATGTGGATTTTCCCTTGTTCTTAGCGCCCATGTCCGGCTTCGGGCAAGCCACCAGCCGTTTGCTCCAGACCAGGCGCCTGTAGTTCTCCCCGATCACCAACAAGTCAACTCTATCTACGAAAGTAAACTCTGGTCCTGCAAAATCAGGCCTTTGCCTCTGACGCTTGGCGCTTTACCTGCGATTTACCTCCAGTTGCGCGCCGGTGCATTGCCGGAGCAGCGATTCTGCCTGCATGCTGGCCCTGCGCAACACGAATTTTCGGAGGAACCAACAATGCCCAACAATCAAACTCTTCGCTTCCGGGAAGCCAAACGCACGCAGCAAAGCTTTCTCGCCGGACTGGAGAAGAAAGCGTTACTGTGGCTGGCAGCACGCACGCCGGCCTGGATGAACTCTGACCATCTAACCGTCCTCGGGCTGGCCGCAATGGCCATGGCCGGCGCTGGCTACTGGTGGTCGCGCTGGAACCGCGCAGGGCTGATCGTGGTGATGGCCGGCCTGGCGGCGAACTGGCTGGGCGACAGCCTGGACGGCACGCTGGCCCGCTTCCGCAACTGCCCGCGCCCGCGCTACGGCTTCTACGTGGACCACATCGTGGACGCCTTCAGCGCGCTCTTCCTTCTCGGCGGCTTGGCGCTTTCCGGATACATGTCGCCATGGGTTGCCCTGGGACTGCTTATCGCCTACCTCATGCTGTCCATTGAGGTCTATCTGGCCAGCTATACGCTGAGCGACTTCAAGATTTCCTATTTCAAAATGGGCCCCACCGAACTGCGTCTGCTGCTGTGCGTCGGCAACCTTGCGTTGTTCTGGAAAACCATGACGCATGTTGCGGGACGAGCGTACCGCTTGTTCGACATTGGCGGGACTCTGGGTATCACTGGGATGTTGCTCATCCTGCTGATCTCGGTGGCGCAGAACACGGCGAAGCTGTATCGCCGCGAGCCGCTGCCACAACGCAGTCAAGCCCCGGCCAAGGAAAGCGCGCCAACGTCGGTGCCGGCGACAGCCGGTTTGCCGCGCTTGTCCTGATGGAAATTGCAACGGGCCCCCGGCGGTTACCGGGAGCCCTTTGTTTTCATCACACCCTGCGGGGCAGGGTTTATTGCACGTTGGCGCTGACGGAAGCGTTGCCGGTCAGAGTAAAGGTGCAACTGGTGGTTTTGTTGCCGCCGCTCGAACAAGCTCCCGACCAGATGGCGCTACGGCCGTTGGATACCGTGAGCTTCACAGCATTCCCTGTGGTCAGCGACGCAGACGCCGAACTTCCGACGGCCGCGTTGATCCCCAGCGGGCTGGAGGTCACGCGCTCTCCGCTGCGGCCGCTGGCCGTTACGGTGAGCGTGGCGGTTTGCGCGGCAGGCGCCGAAGGATTCAGCGTCAGGACCGCGGACCGGGTCGCGCCGCCGCCGGAGACCGAGATGGTCACCAGCGTCTGTGCGGTCACCGGCTGGGTGATCACGTTGAACCCACCCGCCGTGGTTCCGGCCGGAATCAGCACAGCGCCAGGCACGGTGACCGCCGGGTTGGAGCTGCTGACCTGGAATATCTGGTCAACCGCCGCAGGGGCCGCAATCTTCACGGTGGCGAACGAGCCGGTCGTCCCGGTCACCGAAGCCAGGCTGAGCGCGATGGAAGCGGGCTGGCCTTGCGGCGTCAGAGTCAGCGGCGCCTGGACGCTTGCGCCGTTCCAGGTTGCGGTAATCGTCGCGGCCGTGTTGGCGGTCACGCTGGCGGTGGGCATAGCGAAGGACACTGACGCGTCACCTGCGGCAATCGTCGCCACGGCGGGAGCCAGCACAGCGGACGAGCTGCTGCTGAGGTTCACCGCAGCTCCGCCCGCCGGCGCCACTCCATTCAGCATTACGATGGCTCCGGCCTGGGCTCCACCGTTGATCGAAGCTGGCGTGAGGATGATCGCCTGCAAGGACGGAGGCAGCACGGTGATTTGTCCGGTCGCGCTCGAGCCATTCACAGTCGCGGTGATGGTGACGGGCGTGGAGGAAACCACTTGTCCGGCCTGCATCTGGAACTGCGTCCACGCGGTGTTGCCGGGCATCATCACGGAAGCCGGGACCGGCACGGCAGCAGGATTCGAGCTGCTCAAGCTGATGGTTGCGCCACCCGCCGGAACCGCTGACGTAAGCTGCAACTGCACCCAGGTTGAATTTCCGCTGTACAGCGGGTTGCTGGTGAACGCCAGGGACACCGGCGCCGCGGGCGCCGAGCTGACCGTGAACGTTCCGCCGGCGGACCATTTCGTGACCGCCGCAGTGGTCGGCGAAGCATCGCCCTGGGCGGAACGGACGCGCCAGAATTTCTGGCCCGGCGTGAGCGAAATCTCCGTGCGGGACGCGTTGTTGAGCTGCGGCGAGTCAATTTCAATGGTGGAGAAGCCGGAATCTTTGGCAATCTGCAGCTCGTAGCCGCTGGGCTGCGGGTTGGGAACGTCGGTCCAGGTAAAGGTGATGGGCAAAGTCAGGGTGCCGGCCCCGTTGGGCGCAATCAGCGACGGAGGTGCGGGCAGCGGATTGTTATAAGACACCGAATAAGTAATGGCATTGGAAGGAGCGCTGGCCGCGCCGTTGGCGTCTACCGCGAACACCCGCGCTGAATAATTTCCTTCATTGCCGCTGGCAAACGTAAAGGTGGGATTGGGAATATTGTCGAACTGGATCCGGGTGATGGCCGGGAAGCTGGGATCGGTGGCGGCTTGAAGCAGGTAGCTGGCCGCGCCGGGAACCGGCGTCCAATTGAACGTAATCGCTTCCAGCGGATGGAACGTGGAGTATCCCTTGGTGGGCTGCATCGTGGGCGGAGCCAGCGCGCCCGCGCCCGCTCCAGTGACGGTGAAACTCCGTGCCGCCGACCATGGTCCCTGCACGAACGCGCCGCTTACCGCCTGCACGCGCCAGAAATATGTCCCGTTCGCGATACCGCTGACGGTGTCCTGTGTCACGCCGGGGTTGGTTGAGTTCTGCGCGGCGATGACGGAAAAAGTTGACGATGAGCTGACTTGCCAGTTGTAACCGAGGATCCCGCTGGGATCAGTCACCGCCGACCAGGAAATAGTGAGCGGGGCAGAGAGGCTTGCGCCGGAAGCAGGCGCCAGCGGCGACGGTACCGCCACAGCAGCGGCGGCAAAGTGGGCGGTGGTAAGAAGCAATAAAAAGATGAATAGCAGTCTTGCAGCTTTGGGGATGTTCATTTGGTTTCTCCGGCTTTCGTAGTTGGGCACACTTCAGGCCAGCCAACCTTGGCGGATGGCCGGGCCGTGACGATGCGTGATTTTTGTTGTTAAAGCAGCTGAAACAAGCCGCCGGCCCGGCTTTACTGCTTCACTCTGGGTCCTGGGAAAACAACTGGGCCTTGCAGGGTGAACTCTTGCGGTATCTCATCGCGTCTTCATGATCGTAGGCCGCGGCCGAGAGTAAGAGTCTGTTCCCTTAAGCACAGGTCTATCAGTTGGCTCCTCAATTTCACGGGCAAACTTACGCGAGTGTCTGGTAAGACACGCGGCGGGGCTTCGGTGGAACACTTTTTTCGCTGCAGCGCGGGAGTTCATTAGACGGTCATTGGAATTAAATTAAAAACTCTAATGTGAAATCGAATTAACTGTACTGTTATCAGTATCTTGGGTCATAAGCAGCCGAGCTGTGAACATTGGAGACTCTAATTTCGCAGAAATGGTCTGGCTGCGATGGGCCGCCGAATGGGGGAGCCAGGAAGGGTCCGTTCGCCAAGTCTCTTCGCTCAGGTCGGACCAAATCACGTCGCACGCGAGCCCGCGCGTTCATTTTTCGAGCGGCCCTGATCGATAGCCGCATCTCAAGCAACGGTCATGGGATAATGGTCTGTTTTGCGGTCGTAGCAATATCGAACGCAGGCGAGGGCGCCTGCGGTCCACTGATCGCTGGAGGAGTTGAGTTTTGGATTTTCAACTGAACGAAGAACAACTGGCGCTGAAGAAATCCATCCGCGAGTACGCCGAGCGCGAGATCCTGCCCAACGTGATGAAGTGGGACGAACACGGGCACTTCCCCCTGCAAGTGATCAAGGAACTGGGCAAGATGGGCGCCATGGGAGCGATCTTTCCCGCCGAGTACGGCGGCGCCGGCCTGGGCTACGTGGAATACGTGATCATTGTGGAAGAGCTTTCGCGCGTGGACGGCTCGGTGGGCATCACCGTGGCCGCGCACAATTCGCTCTGTTCCAACCACATCTTTCTGGCCGGGACAGAAGCCCAGAAGCGCAAGTATATTTCCAAGCTGGCGACGGGAGAGTTCATTGGCGCCTGGGGCCTGACCGAGCCCGGCTCCGGCTCTGACGCCGGCGGCGCGCGCATGAGCGCTGCCCGCAAAAAAGGCGGGTGGGTGCTCAACGGCACCAAGACCTTCATCACCAACGGCTCGCACGCCGACGTGATCGTGGCCATCGCCGTCACGGACAAGACGGCGAACACGCACGGCCTCTCGGCCTTCATCGTAGAAAGAGGCGCCAAGGGATTTCGTCCCGGCAAAAAAGAAAACAAGCTGGGCCTGCGCGCCAGCGATACATCAGAATTGATCTTCGAAGACTGCTGGGTGCCGGACGACGCTCTGCTGGGCAAAGAAAGTGACGGGTTCATTGACTCCATGCGCGTGCTGGATGGCGGGCGCATCTCCATCGCCGCGCTGGGACTGGGGATGGCGCAAGGCGCGTACGAAGCCGCGCTCAAATATTCCAAGCAGCGCAAGCAGTTCAACAAACTGATCAGCGACTTTCAGGCCATCCAATGGAAGCTGGCGGACATGGCCACGGAGATTGACGCCGCGCGCCTGCTCACCATGCGCGCCGCCAGCATGAAAGACGCCGGCCTGAAGACCACGCAGGAATCGTCCATGGCCAAGCTGTATACGTCGGAGGTGGCGGTGCGCTGCGCCAACGAAAGCGTGCAGATCCACGGCGGCTATGGCTTCATCAAGGACTATCCAGCGGAAAAGTTTTATCGCGACGTGAAGCTGTGCACCATCGGCGAAGGCACCAGCGAAATCCAGCGGCTGGTGATTGCGCGGCAGCTGCTGAAAGACTGATTCACCGCAAAGGACGCAAAGGGCGCAAAGCTTTCACCGCAGAGAGCGCACAGTAGGGATTCAGGCGAATCGTCGCGGCAAAATAGTTGGCTGCGCTTCCGACCTTCATCACCGCGATTTTGACGAGGAATCACTGATTCCGCCACGCGTCGAGCGCCGCCGGCGCGAAATGACGGTAGCCCAGGCCGTGAGGCCTGGGTAGCGACGATAAATAATGACGAGCCCCGGAGGGGCGACACAAGCTGATGGACACCGCGATCACAAACTGGGTTGAACGCATTCGCGCCGGCGAAGTGCGCGCCCTGGCGCGTGCCATCAGCGTGATTGAAGACGGGCGTCCGGAGTCGCTGGCGCTGCTCAAGGCCCTGTTCCCGTTCAGCGGACGCGCACGCGTCCTCGGCCTGACCGGCGCTCCGGGCGCCGGCAAAAGCACATTAGTGGATCAATTGGCCCGCGAGTATCGCAAACAAGAGAAGACGGTGGGCATCATCGCCGTGGACCCCACCAGCCCGTACACTGGCGGCGCCATCCTGGGCGACCGCATACGCATGCAGGCGCATCACGCTGATCCGGGAATCTATATTCGCAGCATGGCCACCCGCGGCAACCTGGGCGGGCTGGCCCGCGCCACCACGGACGTGGCCACGGTGCTCGACGCCAGCGGCAAAGACCTGGTGATGATTGAAACCGTGGGCGTCGGCCAGGATGAAGTGGACATCGTGCGTCTGGCCGACGTGACCATTGTGATCCTGGTGCCGGGTATGGGCGACGACGTCCAGACCATCAAGGCCGGGATCATGGAAATTGCCGACATCTTCGTCATCAACAAAAGCGACCACGAGGGCGCGGACCGCGTGGAGCGCGAGATCCGCTCCATGCAGAGCCTGGCCATCCGCCATGACAGCTGGACGCCGCCGGTGGTGAAGACCGTGGCCAGCGAAGGCAAAGGCGTGAAGGAACTGGCCCAAGCCATCGTCAATTTTGAAGAGTTCCTGCAGAAGAACAACCTGCTGCTCAAAAAGAAGATCAGTAGTTGGCGCGAGCGGCTGGTGGAGATGTTGCGCGACGCTCTGCTGCGACGCCTTCTCGACGAGCGCATGACTGAAGGCGACCTGGAACGGCTGGCGGCGGACGTCGCCGCGCATCGCCGCGATCCGTATACGCTGGTGGAGGAAATCGTGAGTAGCTTTGCTGCATCGGGTGATCGGGTGATCCGGTGATCGGGTGAGTGGAGATCGCCGTCATCGCGCGTGATCGCCGTCATCGCCGAGATCTGAGAATATGAAGCCAAGAGCCAAATACCCAAGCCAGCAGCGAGCCGCTAGCAGCCAGGAGCTTTATTCATGTCCCACACCATTGACCATCTCGGCATCGCGGTAAAGTCGCTGGCCCAGGCGCGCAAATTTTATGAGCAGTTGGGGATGCAAGTGGGCGGCGAAGAAGTGGTGGCGCACGAGAAAGTAAAAGTCGCCATGGTGGCGCTGGGAGAGAGCCGCATTGAGCTGCTGGAGCCGACGGGCCCGGATTCGGTGATCGCCAAATTTCTGGAAAAGCGCGGCGAAGGCCTGCACCACGTGGCGCTCCACGTCCCCGACTTGAAGCAAGCGGTGGCCACGCTCAAGGCCACGGGCGCGCGGCTGATCTCCGACGAAATCAAGACCGGCGCCGGCGGGCACCAGTATGTTTTTGTGCATCCTTCCAGCACGGGCGGAGTGCTGTTGGAGTTGGTGCAAGGATAAACAACGGAAACACAACTTTTTAACCACAAAGGACACGAAGGTTCACGAAGTTGTTTTTTGATTCGTCCCTTAGTGGTCCTTCGTGTCCTTTGTGGTTTCTTGTCTTTTGTGATTTCGGAAAAATGCTCTTACTCGGCATAGACACAACCGGAAAATCGGGCGGCGTGACGCTGGCGCAGGGCGATGAGCGCAGCTTCCGCGTGCTGGAGTCCGCGCCCATTGCCGGCGGCACGTTTTCCGCCCAGTTAGTGCCGACCGTCGCGGGCCTGCTGCGCAAGCACGGCTTCGCCGCCAAGAGCCTTGACGGGTTCGCCGTGGCTTCCGGGCCGGGATCGTTCACCGGATTGCGCGTCGGGCTGAGCGCAGCCAAGGGTTTGGCTGAAGCTTTGCAGAAGCCCATCGCCACGGTTTCTTTGTTGCACGCTCTGGCCAGCTTTTCGCAAACCCCAGGGCGCGTGGCTGCGGTCATGGACGCCAGCCGCAATGAAGTGTTCGTGGGCCTGTATGACGTGGACGTCAATGGAACAACCATCCACTTCATTCTGGAATCTTTGGACACGCAGGCGGAGATGCTGGAGCTATTGCAGTCTGACCCAACTCCCACAATCATCACCTGCGACGAATCGGTTGCGCGTGTGGTCTCTGCGATGCGGCCCGGCGGCGAAGTCAAGACGGAAGTCACACTCGTTCCCCGTCCTGACAGCGCGGTCATTGCCCGGCTTGGTTTACGCAAGCTGCTGGCCGGTGAAACGGTCACGGCGGAAGCGCTGGACGCTAACTATCTGCGCCGCTCGGACGCAGAGATTGTTCATCAGAAGAGCGTTCATCAGAACAAAGGCGGCAAGTGATGGTCGTATCTGGCGGTAGCGCAATGATCGGCGCTTTCAAAGCCCCTCGCGAATCATCACTCAAAGGTCGTCAGCCATGATTCGTGTGCGCGCCGCGGCGTGGTCTGATCTGGCCCAGGTGATGGCGATTGCTGGAGAATCCGCCAGCGCGTCAGACTGGCCGGCCAGCGAGTATGAAAAAGTCTTTGCCGCGGAAACGGGGCCAGACCGTTTGCTCCTGGTGGCCGAAGAAGACGGAGTGGAACAGAGCGGGAGTGTGCAAGGTTTTGTCATCGGGCGACAGGTCGCAGGGGAATGGGAGCTTGAAAACATTGCCGTTAGCGGTCCGGTCCGCAGGCGCGGCCTAGCGTCCTTGTTACTGGAGGAGTTTCTTCGCGTGGTGCACGCCTGGGGCGGTACAAATGTACACCTGGAAGTCCGCGAATCAAATCAGGCGGCGCGCTTACTCTATGAAAAAGCAGGCTTTGTGCAAGCGGGACGGCGGAAAGCGTATTATCGCCATCCGGATGAGGATGCCCTGGTTCTAAGATTTCTTTTTCCTTAAGACGCGATGAATTCCATTGAACCGGCCTTCCCGCTATGTTAACGTTCCGTGAAGATGAAGAATGCAGGAGGTTCTTCCGGATGGTAGATTCCGTTCGCGAACAGCTTCTTGCCAGCCACGATGAGTTTCGTAGGCTGGCGCATGAACACACTCAATATTCCCAGCGTCTCAGCTCCCTTACTGACAAGCGGTATCTCTCCGAAGACGAAAAGCTCGAGGAAGTCCGTCTGAAGAAGCTAAAGCTGCGTCTGAAAGACCAGATGCAAATGATCGAGCAGGAGCACCGGCGCGGGTCAACCCAGGTAGCTTAACCAAGGCTTTTTAGAGAATCCAACCTCGCCTCGCAGGCCATTCGTACCTGTCAGGTGAGGTTTGTGTTTTTGGACGAGCGCAGCCGACGCCCAGAAATTCAGCTGGCTGGAATCAGTCAGAGGGATGGGGTCGCCGAATAAGATGGGGTTGCGAAGAAAGGCTTTGAGCCAAAAAGCGAAGAGGGCACGGCTTCCGGGTCCGTGCCCTCATTCTTAAATTGCAGTCGACGGATGAACTTGCCTGTTGTCCTAGTAGAGTGGTTTCCCGCCGAAAAAATATAAGGATCCGCAAAAAATCTTCCAAAACCAGCTTGCGGCGGCTGCCGCAGCGATATAATCAGTTTGTTTTCAATAAGTTAACTTCAGTATCGGCAATCGCCGGCCCACCAGCCGACGAAGCAAGAACAACTTGAAATTCCCATATACGACGCAGTCGCTATAATCTCTGGGATGGTTCGCGACGGCATCTATTACGCGCTGGGCATGCTGGTGGTGGCCGCGTTCCTGTGCTGGCTCGGCGTTCCCTGGCTGGCCGGCCTTCCGCTGCTGCTGGCGGCGTTCTTTCTCTGGTTCTTTCGCGACCCCGAGCGTGTCATCCCCTCAGAAGCCGGGCTGATCGTCTCCCCCGCGGACGGCAAAGTCACCGACGTTTCCTCCACCCAACTCAGTGGCAATCCGGCCACGCGCATCAGTATTTTTCTCAACGTGTTTGACGTGCATGTAAACCGCTCTCCGGTTTCCGGCGTGATCAAAGACGTGGTGTATCGCAAGGGAAAATTCCTCAACGCCATGGACGCCACCTCCGCGGAAGCCAACGAGCAGACCATCATCACCGTCCAAGCCGAAAACATGACCGTGGTGTTCAAACAGATTGCCGGCTTGATCGCCCGGCGCATTGTGTTCAACCACAAAGCCGGCGACAGACTGCTTCGCGGCCAGCGCGTGGGCTTGATCAAATTCGGTTCGCGTACGGACGTCATTTTTCCCTCTCCCGCGGAACTGCGCGTGAAAATCGGCGATCGCGTCAAAGGCGGTTCTTCCGTCCTGGCGCGCGTTTCGGTGGCGCCGCCCGCCGGGCAACAGCCGCGGGAACACACGGGAGCGTTCCGATGAAAATGCCTCTCGGGCTGGATGAGCGCATTCCCGATTCACAAAAGCGCCGCATGCGCAAAGGCATGTACATTTTGCCGTCATTGTTCACGGCGGCAAACATGGGCGCGGGCTACTACGCGATTACCCAGACATTGCAAGGCACGCAAACGGACTTCCGCCATTTTGATCTGGCAGCGCTGGCCATTGGCATTGCCGTGCTGGCTGACGGGCTTGACGGATTTGTCGCCCGCTTGACCGGCACCACCAGTAATTTTGGCCGCGAACTTGATTCGCTCGCCGACGTGATCACCTTTGGCGTTGCGCCCGCCCTGCTGGCATATTTTTGGGGCTTCAGGGTGCTGGAGCCTTCTGATTTTGGCACCTTCAACCTCATAGACCGGATCGGACACCTGGGCCTGGTGGTCACGTTTATCTTTCTTGTGGCCGGGGCCAGCCGGCTGGCGCGCTTCAACATTCAGTTGAACCCTCAGCCTTCCAATCCGGGTCGCCCGGACAGAAAGTATTTTGTCGGCATGCCCATTCCCGCGGGCGCCGGCGTGGTGGCCGCTACCGTCCACATGGTGTTGGGGCATCCCATCACTTTCTGGTGGCTCTCCTGCATCTGGTTGGCGCTCATCGCCATGGTGGCCTTTCTCATGGTGAGTACCTGGCGGTTCTACAGCCTGAAGGGCCTCAACCTGCGCGACCGGCATCCGTTTTGGGTGCTGGTTTGGATTTCCGCCATGATTTATCTCATATGGGCTTTGTCTCAGTACCTGTTGATCGCTCTGGCGATCGGCTATATGCTGAGCGGCGTGTTTACCCGGCTCTCCTACGCGTTCCGTCGCCGGCCCAAGCCGCCGGCTCCTACCAGCTACGAGGAAGCGCCTCAATCGCGATGAAAACAGACAACCAGAACCTGTACGTGGCGGCCATTGTCGGCGCGGCCACGCTGAAAGGCAAAGAGCTCAAGGACGTCCTGGAAGAGCGCAACTTCCCCGCCGTGGATGTCCGCTTGCTTGACGACGAATCTCTGGGACAGCTGGAGCGCGTGCAGGACGAAGTTGCCCTGGTGCAGCCGGTCACCCGCGACCAGCTCCGCGGCGTGGACTTCACCTTCTTCGCCGCCGACGAGAGCTTTACCCGCAAGCATTGGAAGCTGGCGCGCGAAGCCGGCAGCGCCATCGTGGACCTCTCGTACGCGCTGGAAGACCAGCCTGACGTCCCCGTCTGCGCCCCGTGGATTGAGCGCGAACTGGCGCAGCACACCAAGCTCAACTTGGACTCCAGTTCCATCGCCATCGCCCACCCTGCGGCCGTGGCCCTGGCCTTGCTGGTCTTGCGCGCGCGCAAGGCGGGAACCATCCGCAGAATCGCGGCCACCATTTTCGAGCCGGTTTCCGAACTAGGGCGCAAGGGTATGGACGAGCTCCACGAACAGACGGTCAACCTTCTCTCCTTTCAGCAAATGCCCACCGCGGTCTTTGACACTCAAGTGGCGTTCAACATGATTGGCCGCTACGGCCAAACGTCAGAGCAATCGCTGGAAGCCACCGAGCGGCGCATCGGCAGCCATTTGCGACGGCTGCTGCCGGAGAGCGTCCCCGTGCCTGCCCTGATGCTGCTGCAGGCGCCGGTGTTCCACGCGCACACCTTTTCTGTTTACATTGAGCTGGAGCAAAGCATCTCCGCCGGGGACTTTGGGCACGCCATGGCCGGCGAGCACGTGGTGATGGCGCGGTCGCCGGAAGATGCGCCCAGCAACGTGAACGTGGCCGGCAAAGACGAAATCCTGCTGGCGGTGCGGCGTGACGTGATCCACGAAAACGGCTTCTGGCTGTGGGCCGCCGTGGACAACCTCCGCCTGGCCGCTCTGACCGCCGTGGATTGCGCCACCGCCCTGGCCGCGGTGCGTCCGCATGGGAAGGTGCAGTGAAAAGATTTTTTGCATCATGCCTTCTTAAACTCAATTTCGCCGCGCTGGCGATTGCCGTTCTCGCTTTCGCCGGCTGCGGCTACCACACTGCGGGCCGCACCGCCCATCTGCCTGACAACCTGCATGTGCTGGCTGTCCCGGTCTTTGTAAACCAGACGCAGACTTACCGCATCGAACAACTTCTTTCCCGCCAGGTGGTCCGCGAGTTCGTGGGACGCACCCGCTACCGCGTGGTCCCCACTGCTGACGATTCCGCTGACGCGATTCTCAAAGGCACCGTGCTCACCGCCGTGGCCGCGCCCCTGACCTATGACGCCCACACCGGACGCATCTCCAGCGCCGTGGTTACCGTCACCATCCGCATCACGCTGACCAATCGCGCCGGGCGCGTGCTCTTTGAGAACCAGAACTACACCTTCCGCGAGCAGTACCAGGTCTCGCGCGAGGTGACCAGCTTCTTTGAAGAAGAGACGCCCGCGCTGGAACGCATGTCGCACGACTTCGCCCGCACCCTGGTCAGTGACGTCCTGGAGGCCTTCTGATGCCCGGCCTGCCACCCCAACACGCGAAAACCGCGCGCGCCGGGGGCCCCGGCCTGCCGCGCAGCTTTGCGCCGTCAGAAAAGTTCGTCTCTGAAGTTGCCGGACGCAAGCTCCGTCCCGCGTACGTTTTCGTCGGCGACGAAGTTTTCTTCCGCGACCGCTGCCGCCAGGCGCTGCTCGAACACCTCGTTCCCCCGGACCTGCGCGACTTCAGCCTGCACGATCTTGATCTCGCGCAAGCCAGCGTGGCGGAGGTGCTGGACCGCGCGCGCACGCCTTCGCTGATGGCGCCGTTTCAGGTGTTCTTCATCCGCGGCGTCAAGAACCTTTACGGCCGCGGCTCGCACGCGGAAGAATTCGCCGCCATTGAAGCCTACGTGAAAGATCCCAACCCGGATGCCGTGCTCATCTTCATCGCTGACCATCTCAGCATTCCCGCCGACGTCCGCCGCATGGACTTTCAGGACAAAGAGCGTTTTGACCGCATCCGCGAAACCCTGGGCGAATTCTGCGGCATCGTCGAGCTGGCCCGCGTGGAAGAATCCGACGGCATGCGCTGGATCATCGAACACGCTCAGAGAGAAGCCGTGAAGGTTGACCCTGACGCCGCCCGCGAACTCATGGACTCCCTCGGCGCGGACATGATGCTGGTCAGCCGCGAACTGGAAAAACTCACGCTCTACGTGGGCGAGAAAAAGCACATCACCTTGGGCGACGTGGAGACCATGGTGCTCGCCGCCAAACAGCGCTCGCTCTACGAACTTACTGACGCCATCTCCGCCAAGGACAAGCCGCGCGCGCTCAGCGTGCTGGACGCGCTGCTCTCCAGCGGTGAAGGCGACGACGCGGCCATCGGCCACCTTTACATGCTGGCCCGCACCTTCCGCCAGATGCTGGTGATCGTGGAAAAGAACGTGCGCGACTCGCGCGCCATCTGGCAGGCGCTGTGGCAGGGCTTCCGCGTGCCGCCGTTTGCCGCCGAAGACGTCATCCGCCAGGCCCGGCGCTATAAGTCCCGCCGCGAACTCACCCGGACTTTGAAGCTCGTGGCCCGCGCCGATCTGGCGCTGCGCTCGAATCCTCCAAGCAAGCGCCTGGTGCTGGAGCAGTTGGTGATCCAACTGGCCGAAGAGCCGAGAGTGACGGCGACGGAGTGGCAGCAGGAAGAGCTGCCGGTCTGAGCTTCCACCACGGAGGCACGGAGGAGGCTTTTTTCTGAAATCCCGAAGCGGAGCGAGGGACCCCGTATGGTAAACGACCATCCCAGGGTTTAACGATACAACGCGCTAGATCCGATTCGGCGTGAACTTGAGCAATACCCGTGGACCGCAGAACCTGCCGTCAAAGCCGGGAACGCAGCAAACGCTCTAGCCAGTAAACGGAGCCAGGGTCAAGTTTGGATGTAGACGTTCTTCCGTACATAGCGCTTTGAAATTCCCATTCCTCCGCATCCGTCAAGGCACGCATAATCCCGTCCTCAACGCCCACCACGTAACCGCCGGCCCACGCAATGCAGGCTACGGCTGAAGTTACCGTCTGGTGTTGATGAATGCACGCGAAAACGATTCTGTCGTCGGCGTCGACAGCTAGGTAGTAGGTGAAGCTCATTTTCGTTCCAGCCTCATTCCCAAGGGGACTGCGAATGCTGACAGTCCTAAGACGTTGATACTGCGAAGAACCTGGGATGACAACATGACGGTCGTACTCTCAGGCATGGCCTTTGGTAACCCGCCGGAGCCCTACCTGTCCCAACCGAAGACCGCATGCCGATGTACCTGAAACTGCGTCATTTACAATGGTCCGAAAAAGACAGGGAGCAATCATGGCCGCCGCACCCGATGCCAACTCGTCAGAAACCTTCAGCGCCAGCCGGTGGACGAAGGGCAATTTCTTCTTCCCCACCCGCATCGCCGTGGGTCCGGAGCGCGTCTTGCGCATCAAGCCCAGGTTCTTTGGCAGCACTGAGGAAAGCATCCCCATGGCCAAGGTGGCGTCCGTGCAGATCAGCACCGGGATGATTTGGTCGGACATTCGAATTGATTCGTCCGGCGGCGCCAACCCGATCCTGAGCCACGGCCATTCCAAGGGCGATGCCGAACGGATTCGCCAGCTGATTGAGCATTACCAGCAGAGTGCCGGAAAAGCGTAAAGCGTGGGGAAAACATCGTGAAGCACCGTAGGGTGCGAAAGAGCCTAGCCCAGGTGCGTGAGCCCTGGGTAACGGTAAGCAAAGTAAAGAATCCTTCCACTCTGCCGAAGGCTGGCGCGCAGCACAGCGAAGCGCGAACAATATTTGATTTTTGACGCATCACCGGGTAGATATATCTGTATGCTAGGCAAAAGTACAGGGCCAGAGTACAAGATCAATGAACAATGCATTATTGGGATGCCGTCATGCGGCTATGGTTTCGGGAGCGCACGAATGTGTTTTCTTGCGAGACCTGCCGACGGCGAGTTTCAACTTGAAGAAGACATACTTCGGCAACTTCTGAAAGAACGGAATTACGACTGCTATGTGGCGTTGCAGCGCATCGATCCTGGTAATTTCGCTTTTTGTACAAAGATTTGCTCGAAGATCATCACTTCGCATTTCACTATCGTCCTGCTGAACAACTCCGTCCATGCGGAAAGCCCGGGAATCAAAATCCCCAATCCTAATGTCCACTTCGAATACGGGATGATGCTAAGCTTCCACAAACATGTAATACCTATGCAACGGCAAAGCGAGAAGCTGGCGTTCAACATTTATCCACTCGACACAATTAAATACAAGCCGGAAAACTTTAAAGACAAAGCGGAAGTCGCAATCGACGATGCAATCCTCCGCTTCAAGGTCCATGAGCCCACTGGGGGCCAGATGGGAATCCCTGACGCTGACGTGGTCAAGTATATGGGCCTGAGGGGCTTGCGGCTCAGCGATATGACTGCTAATGATGTTAGGGCAGTATTTAGTCTCGGTGCGGTTCATCAGTTCAATCTGTTCGATAGTTCGGACGAGGTGGTATTTTTCGGCCGTTTTCAGGATGAGAAATCCACGGAAATTGTCATGCGAGTCAGATTGCTTCTAAACAACATCACCGAGGCCTACAAGAAAGTACAGCGGACAGCACTAACGAATCCGCAAGACGCAGCACCGGCCTTAATGATTCTCGACCACGTCAGGATAGAAATCTTGGTTCCTGAGAGCGCCGACTTGGCAAAGATGGCCGCCAAGATTGAACAATTCCAGTCTCCACTGAAAAGGACAGCTGTTTTCCTTCGCCGACCGTCTGAAATCGAGGCGGAGGTGAAGTCGCAATATAAGAGTATGGAGTTGTGATTAGCCGGGTGCTCCGCCTATCCCGCACGATGAGCGTAGGTGGAAATCGACATTACATTTCCCCTGGCTGGGTGGCCCACCTTCCCTCACGCGATACAAGTGTCAAGGCACGAACCGTGGCCGGAATAACATCTCACCCAGCCCCGCAAGGGGCGGAATGAGTTAGCCCAGGGCGGAAGCCCCGGGTAAGCGTGTTTCGAGATTCGAGCGCCGTAGGTGCGGCACAAGAAATTCTTCGCGCTCAATCAGCAGGCGTTCGCGCGGGCTGTTGCGCGACTTGCAGGGCAAGAGTGACAAATGAGTGTCGCCACCTACGGGGCTTGTCTTTTTTTCTCGCTTACCCAGGCCTTCCCCACCCCAGCAAGCCAAAACCGGGCTCGCTGGGGGCCCGGTCCGGCCTGGGCTAGGCTGTTTCGCGCCTGATTGGCGCTCGCGCACAGTTGTGCAAAGGGCTTGTTGGCTCACGAGAGGCTGCCTAGTGGCCTGCGGCGGTTAGTCTTAGTTTGTTAAGGCGAACAAAGTACGGTATAATGACTAGATTTTCACAAACGCCAAAATGGCGACCGGGGGCGATGGCGTCCGGAAACGATCTTTGAAAATTAGCACTCGGCAATTAGCCGTCAGCAGTCAGCCAAAGCCTAAAGCCCGAAAAACCCGACTCACCGCAGAGGACGCAGAGGTCGCGGAGAATCAATAAGTTAGAAGAAAATTTACTGGTTGGTAAACAGTTGGGTGACCGTTGGGTCGAATGGAAGAACTCCCTTTGTTTGCAACAAACAGACAGAGGGAGGGGTGGGGTGGGTGGTAACTGGGTGGTGATTGAAGTTTGAGTTAACGGTGGCCCGGATTCAATCGGAACCTGTGGAGCTGGGCTGGCCCACTGGGATGAATTGTGTAAAGCTTTTAGAATCCTAGTTGAAGGTAGGGAGTACCAATCGCCGGGATCGCCGACATCGCGCGTGATCGCCGGGATCGGGAAGACCTAACCATCATCGCCGTGGGCGAGCGATGCCACACGGGTATCGCACTGGGACGAATCGTGTAAGTCGTTTAGACCTTGGGATGAACAGGGAGGGGCAGGGAGGAAAACTCCGCAGGCGAGGGCGCCTGCGCTCCACCAGAAAAAAGAACCCGCCCTTCGCCGGGATCGGGAAAACCTAACCATCGTCGCCGAGGGCGAGTCCACCCGGCGGCTGTGCCACACGGGTATGGGTTGGGATGCGGCGCGTAAGTCCTTTAAACATTGGGATGACCCATGGGGGGTGGGTGAGAGCTCCTTCGACTCCCCTTCCACAAGCGTCAGGGTCGCTCAGGATTTCGCCTGCGGACTCCCGCTTCGCTCACGCCCGCAAAGCGGCTCAACTTTAGACCTTGGGATGAACAGGGAGGGGTAGGTAGCCAAACTATTTTTGCAACCCTTTGCTTTAGCCTGCGTTCTAGACTCTGACGGTGTGCCTGCTGCTTTGTTAGATTAAGCTTATTTCCGATACAAACCTGATAGGCTCGGTCAATCGCATGAAATTGCTCATTGTGGTCGCGCTACTGGCAGCATCAGCCGCTGGCCAGAATTCTTCGTCACCCGTGCAAACCGACAGTAAAGCTCCTTCGCTGGCCGTCAGCTACGCCGGTGAGAATAACGGCCGCTACCGCTTCCGCGTAGCCGACACTTCCAGCCATGCAGTCACGGCGTTTGCCCTGCGCCTGGTTCCCAGCGGTGTTCCCATGGTTGACGGCGACTATGCCTGCGGCGGCCAGTGCGGCCGGAGCATTGTCCTGGGAAACAAGGCCAAACCGGCCATCAGGAGCGGATCAGCCGGACTCAGGAGCTTTGCCATCGCCAGCGTCAACGGCGGAGCGGTGGTGGCTGAGGCCGCCATCTTTGATGACGGCTCGTATGAAGGGGAAGACCGTGCCGCGGCCTTTCTGTTGGCTAACCAGATCGCCAACCAGGTGGAGTTTGATCGCCTGAATTCAGCCTTGACCATCGCCATGACAAGCGCCAGGGGCGACGCGCAAAAGACCGCGCAGTTGCGCATGAAGCTGGGCCAAGTTTCCGTGAACTTGACTCCGGACATGCTGCGCACTCTTCGGCTCTGGTTCCCCGCTTTGGCCAGCTGCAACCAGTACGCGCGCGCCATGAAGCACGCAGCCGTCCGCGAGAAGCAACTTGTCGTGCAGAGCATGGACCAGTTCGCGCATAACACCTCTCCCACAAGACCTTCGCTACTAGTCTGGCGGGAGCGGATCCGGCAACGGTTGGCGGCATACGGTTGCACCGGCTGCGGAGCCGAGAATCCCAAGCCCCGGACGGCCGCCCAACCTGCGTCCATGGGATGCCCTGACAGCAGTCCGGTGACAAGTGACACCGCGTCTCTTGCTGACGACGCCGCCGGCGCGGAAAGCGACTTGACCGACGTTGCCGATGCCGCCGAACTCGAAGCCGAGCTTGACGCCCAGGATATGGAAGCCATGGAAGTCATGGAAGCTGTGGACGCTGTGGACGACACTCTGCCTGCAGAGCCCGCGCCCGCCGGCGCAACCGCGGATGCGCCTGCCTCCAGCGCGCCAGCTCCGGCAGCGGCTGTGGATGCACCGCCGCCCAACACGCGCGCTCTCGCCCCGGAGTTTCCGCCCGGTATACCTTTTCATCTTGGACCTGACGGGAAGAGAATGTTGTGGCGGTACAACTATCACGGCATGCCTGTGCCGGATTCCCTGGTCTATCAAGCGTGGTTCCGGGACATCGGCATGTTCGCGGACCTGGCGTTCCATAAAGTTGTGGTCTGGGACGATGGCAAGTGGATGGATTTTGACAAAAGTGATCCTCCGGCGGGCGGCCTCAGTGAGAACGAAGTCGAAATCGTCAAGCGCGTCTCGTCAGACTGCAACCAGCAGGCGGCCCTGGTCCACCAGAAAATCGATTCTCTGTTTCGCACCAAAGCCGAAGGTCTGCCCGGCGGCTGGGGAGCCTACGCGCCGCCGGTGCCTGGCTACCGCGAGCTGCGCGAAAAAGAGCGTGCAACGTTCAGCGCCTGCGTCACCCGGTTGCGCGCGCAGCTGAGCGCCGCGTCTTTCGCCAAAGTCGCCGGATTCGTCCTCAGCGTTTATCAGGCAACACCGGGAAAAATCGTACCGGTTCCCCCATCTGACGACGATATCTACATCCGCTTCTTCACCTACGTAGCATGGCTCAACGAGCCGGGCCTCAAGAACTCCGCGGGCGGGGAGCGCGAAACAGCCCTGCGCCGGGAAGAAATGCGGGCCGCCGGGATTGGAGACCATGAGTGGGAACTGCTGGTAAGAATTGCAGCCGATTATCGTCCGCCGCACCTGGATCAATTCGCCGCAGTTCCGGCAGGCGGGGCTCTCGGAATGTTCCCCATGCCCGCGCCGGGTCCAGCGCAACCGGCGTCGCCTGCGGTCCCTGTTTCGCAAGCAGCCAACCCGGGGCTTCCGATTGGCGCCCTGCAACCGGCGTCTCCGCAACCGATGTGCGGGCAAGCCAACTGTACACCTGTCGCGGTTGATCCCAGCTCGGCGGCGCTTCAGCAGAGAGCGGACCAGGCCAGCCTCAATCTGATTTCCCACATCGCCCAACTGCAGGCTTCCATGGGAGATTCCGCATTCCACAAACTTGATGCGTACCTCCACAAGCTGTACGCGCCTGCGGTACGGGAGAGATTTGTCGCGCTCACCGAGCCGTCTGGGCCGAAGAAAGAAGCGGCACAGACGGGAAAAAACTGATTGCTAAATCAAAAAGCACGGCCTCGCCGGGCTTTCCTTACCAGATCCTTACTCTGTCGTCCGGCGCGAGATACAGTCTCTCTCCTGGCTTCACCTCGAACGCTTGGTACCAGGCATCAATGTTGCGCACCGTGGACGCGCGGTACTGGCCCGGCGAGTGGACGTCGGTCATCACTTGCCGCCGCAGCGCGGCTTCGCGCGCCTTGGAACCCCAATTCTGGCCAAACGCGATGAAGAACTGCTGGTCGCCCGAAAGATCATCCTGCTTGGGCGCCGGCTTGCCGTTGAGCGACGCGCGATAGCCGTCAAAGGCCGCGGAGACGCCCGCCACGTCGGCAATGTTCTCTCCCAGCGTTTGCTTGCCGTTCAGCGCCAGGTCCGGGAAAGGCTTGTAGCCGTCATACTGCACGGCCAGCTTCGCTGTGGCGGCTTCAAAGTGGTCCAGGTCTTCCTTGGTCCACCAGTTGCGGACCTTGCCCTGCGCGTCAAACGCGGCGCCTTCACTATCGAACGTGTGGCTGATTTCGTGCCCAATCACCGTCCCGATCGCGCCGTAGTTCAGCGCCGCGGGCGCCAGAGGATCAAAGAACGGCGGCTGCAGGATCGCGGCCGGGAAATTCAAGGCATTTTGCAGCGGAAGATTCACGGCGTTCACCGTTTGCGGCGACATGGACCACTCCTTGCGGTCCACCTTGCCGCCCAGTCGCGCCACCTGCCGGTGATACTCAAACACTCCGGCCCGCCACTGGTTTCCGAAGATGTCGCCCGCCTTCACCTCATATCCGGAGTAGTCATGCCAGCTCTCCGGATACCCGATGCCCACGTACAACGTGCTCAGCTTGGCCTGGGCCTCTGCCTTGGTGGCCGGGGCCATCCATGTGAGACCATCAATGCGTTTGCGGAAGGAGGCAATAATATTGGCCACCATCTCTTGCGCCTGGGCCTTGGCTTCAGGAGAGAAGTAGCGCTCGGCATAGATCTTTCCCACCGCATCCGGCACATAGCGGTTCACCACGTTCACGCCGCGTTCCCAGCGCGGCGCCTCCTGGGACACGCCGAACAGGACCTTGCCGAAGAAGCCAAAGTTCTCTTCGGTAAAGGCCTTGGGAAGCACCGGCGCGTACTCTTCAATCAGGTGATACGCCATCCAGTCTTTCCAGGAGTTCAGGGGCGTGGAGGCCACCAGCGCGGACTCGCCCGTGAACGCCGACGGCTGCCAGACGATGAACTCCGCCTGCTTGCTCAGCCCGGCGCCGCGGAAGTATTCCGCCCAGTCCAGTCCCGGCGCTTTCGCGGCGAAATCAGCGCGCTTCCACGGATTGTTCGCTTTGTGGATGTCGTTGTTGTCGGCCAGGCTCCAATGCTTCTCGGCGATGGCGTGCTCCAATTCCACAATGCCCTTGGCGCGGGCGTCGGTGTCAGTGAAGCCGGCGAGCTTGAGCAGAGCGGAAATGTGCGCCACATATTTTTCTCTGACGTCCTTCATGCGCTGGCTGTCAGAAAGGTAGTACTCGCGGTCCGGCAGCTCCAGGCCGCCCTGCATCAGATACGCCGCGTAGTGGTCCGGCTCATTGAAGCCGCCCGCGGTCCACAACCCAAACAGGTTGGCCGTATGGAAGTTGGTGTTGTTCAGCGCGTCCACATCGGCGCGCATGCTCTCACCCAGCGCGTGGGCCAGTTGCTTCTTGTTGCGGATGGCCTGGATCGCGTCCAGATGCGGCTTCAATGGCGCAACACCTGTGGCCTCAATGCCCGCCTCGTCCATATACGAGTTGTAGAGATCGGCGATCTGGCGCGAGCTGGAACCTGCCGCCGCCTTGGACTTTGCCGCTTCTTCAATAATGCCTGCCGTGCGCTTGTTGGTCAGCTCGGCCAGCTTGGTGAACATGCCCACGCGCGAGCGGTCAGCAGGAATCTCCGTGCGCTTGAGCCATCCGCCGTTGGCGTAGTTGTAAAAATCGTCGCCCGGCCGGACGGAAAGGTCCATGTTCGTCACGGACACGCCGTGCACGTCTTCCGTCACGGCGACATCGTGCGAACGTTCCGTCACGGCGAGAACGCGCGCGCGTTCCGTCAGCGCTTGGCCGTGCGCGTGTTGCAAAGCCAGGGCAGGGACAAAGAAGGCCAGCGCAACCAGTCGCCACGCTGCGCGCGCAACCACTAAATTTCTGAATGTAATTTTCATGGATAGTCGCTCCGATTAGGTCTTGAGCTAAGGACGGACACGGGAACAGAAGGGTAGCATAAACGCGCGGCGATGATCGACGCGCCTTTCGGTTTTTCGGTTTCTCAGCAAGGTTTGGATTCCATACTGCATGCTCCTCGCACCAGGAACCGCGCAACCTCTTCCCAAAGCAAAAAGCCCGGCTTTCACCGGGCTTCTTCTAAAAGCTAATCGCCAGCAGCTAGAAGCTGCTTGCTACTTCACTGCCACCATGCGCGCGTTCAACCGCGACTTATACCGCGACGCGGCATTCTTGTGGATCAGGCCCTTTTTCACCGCCTTGTCAATCATGGAGACGGTGCCCGCGAACGCGGCTTTGGCGTCGGCGGCTTTGCCCGTGGCCAGGGTCTCGCGGAACTTGCGCAACGCGGTGCGCAGTTGCGAGGTGTTGGCGCGGTTGCGCGCGGTGCGTTTTACGGTCTGGCGGGCGCGCTTAAGCGCTGAAAAATGGTCTGCCATGGGCTGCTTGGTGTCCTCTTGAATGGATTTCAGCGGGTGCTGAAGGACTTATTTTACTTGGATTTAGCGCCTTCGGTCAAATGGCGAGCATCTACCGGCTAGCCTTGCAAGGTTCTCAAATGTTGGGATGGACAGGTAGCAGCGAGAGATCCTTCGACTCCACTTCGGCAAGAGCCTCAGTGTCGCTCAGGATTTCACCTGTCGGCTCCCGCTTACGCTCACGCCGCCATAGCGGCTCAACTTTCACCGAACACCAGTTGACTTGCGCCATCGAACGGGATTACGCTCACCTTGAATGGCATTGCCTCCACGGCCGGTGGAACAAAACGCAGGCCAAACGCAGGGCCTCTCCAAACACAATACAAATCCTATGCTCTCAGCTTGCGCTGAGGGCCGGAATGCTGTGCGCACAAAAGAAAGCAACGGAGTAAAGAAGAAGTCTGAATGAAGAAGAATATTGACATTGTTCCGAACATCCAAAAGCTCTTCGGGACCCGCGATGAGAACCTGCAGATCATGGAAGACGGCCTGGGCGTGGCCATTGATCTCAAGCCGGACTCCGTGCTGATCGAAGGCGCGCCGCGTGACGTGGCCCGCGCCGAGCAGATCTTCACTGACTTCGACTACCTGCATCGCGCCGGCCAGGACATGAGCCCCGGTGACCTCAACTCCATGCTCCGCGTGGTGGCGGAAGACGTGTCCGCGACGCTGCGCGGTCTCGCCGAAGCCGGCAAGCAGCGCCAGTTCGGCAAGCGCCAGGTACAGCCCAAGAGCATGAACCAGCGCCGCTACATTGACGCCATCGAAAAATACGACATGGTGTTCGGCATTGGTCCCGCCGGGACGGGCAAGACGTACCTGGCCGTGGCCATGGCGGTTTCCGCGCTGAACAACAAGAAGGTCGCCCGCATCATCCTGGCGCGTCCGGCGGTGGAAGCCGGTGAGCGTCTGGGGTTTCTCCCCGGAACCCTGCAGGAAAAAGTCGATCCCTACCTGCGTCCTCTGTACGACGCGCTCTACGACCTGATGGACCCGGAGAAAGTGGACCGCTTCCTGGAGAAGAACGTCATCGAGATCGCGCCCATCGCTTTCATGCGCGGGCGCACGCTCAACGACTCCTTCATCATCCTGGACGAAGCGCAGAACACAACTTCCGAGCAGATGAAGATGTTTGTGACCCGCATGGGATTCAACTCCAAAGCGGTCATCACCGGCGACGTCACGCAGATTGATTTGCCCAGCGCGCGCCGCAGCGGGCTGGTGGAAGCCGCTGAGGTGCTGAAGAACGTGGAAGGAATTTCTTTCAACTACTTCACGGAAGAAGACGTGGTGCGCCACCAGTTGGTGCAGCGCATCGTCCGCGCGTACGACGAACGGGCGCGCAACCAGCAGCTGTCGCTGGACATGCCGCGCGCCGTGGCTGAAGATCAGGAGCCGCAGGAACCGCCTCTGCAGCAGTAGGAATCTAGTAGAATCTTCTCGGGAGGGCGGTCAGAAGCCCTCCCGATTTGCTTTCTGAACCTGTGATGATTTTGTGATTGTTTTTGAAAAATCCGTGGCCGGCGTGAGCCAGCGGGCCTTGGCCCGTTTCGCCCGCGAAGCGCAGCGGCTCGCCCGCGTGCCGGGTGACGTGGCCGTGCTCATCTCTGGCAATCGCCGTCTGCGGGCTTTAAACCGCGGCTTTCGCCGCAAGGACAAGCCCACGGACGTGCTGAGCTTCCCGCAACGCAATGTTCGCGGCCTCGCCGGAGGCGACATCGCCATCTCCGCCGATATCGCCCGCGAAAATGCCGCGCGCTACGGTCACAAGACCGCCGACGAACTCAAGATCCTGGTCTTGCACGGCATGCTGCACCTGGCCGGCTACGACCATGAAACCGACAACGGCCGTATGGAAAAGACAGAAGCCCGCTTGCGCGCGCGATTGAAGCTGCCTGCTTCTCTGATTCAGCGGTCATTGTTTCAACGGTCTTTGATTCAACGCTCGCTCAGCGCCCGCAAGCTCGCCGCGCGCTCGTCAAAGCCACGCGCTCGCACGGCACGCTCTTCGGCAACTCGCGCGCCGCGTGTCCGGGCGAAAGCTTCATCTCCACGCAGAAGCAGGGGCCCGCGATGAGCATCCTGCTGGTTTACATCTCGATCCTTCTGCTCTGCGCCTTGCTGGTGCTGGTCTCATACGTGGACCGTCTGTACACCGAGTCCGGCAAATTCCTCTCGCGTGAGTTTCAGGAAAACATTGAAGCCTTTGACAAGTGGGTTGAGCCGCGCCTGCACTCGGCCAGCGGGCGCGCCGCATTGGCCTTCGCCATGCTCACCCAGCTCTGCACCGCGGCCATCGCGCTGCTGATCGCCTACCTGGTCTTTGTGGACCTCCGCTGGACCATCCCGGAGATCATCCAGGCGGCGGTGGGCATCATTCTGGTGGTAATCGTCTGCCACCGCCTGCTGCCCTTCGTCCTGTTCACCCGCACGCGCGGTGAATGGCTGGTGCGCTTCGCCCTGTTGCTCCAGTTGCTCATCTACATCATGCTGCCCTTCACCCTGGTGCTGGGCTTCGGGCTTTCCGTGGCCGCGCTGGCCGAACCGCATGAGCCCGAACAAGTGGAACATCCTTCCGAAGCGGTGGACGCCCTGATTGAAGCCGGGCAGGAAGAAGGCATCCTGCAGGAGAGTGACCGCCAGCTCATCCAATCCGTGGTCGAGTTTGGCGACAAGACCGTGCGCGAAGTCATGACCCCGCGTCCGGACATCGTTGCCGTTCCCGCCGACGCCACCATTGAAGAGCTCACCACGCTGCTGCGCCAGAAACCCCACTCCCGCGTTCCCGTGTACGTGGACAACATTGATCAGATCCAGGGCATGGCGCTTTCCCATGACATCATCCAGATTGCCGACACCGAAGCCAAGACCTCGCTGGTGAAACATATGATGCGTCCCGTGCTGTTTGTGCCGGAAACCAAAAAGACCTCCGCCCTGCTGCGCGAGATGCAGAAAGAAAACATCCACATGGCCATTGTGATTGACGAATACGGTGGCGTCGCCGGCCTGGCCACGCTGGAAGACCTCGTCGAAGAAATCGTCGGCGAGATTCGCGACGAACATGAAGATTCCAATGACGTGGTCCGCGAAGGCGAGAGCGCCTATGTCATCAAAGGCACCGTGGACGTGGGACGCCTCGAAGACCTCTTCGACCTGCGCCTGGAGCCGCGCGACACCACCACCGTCGGAGGCCTGGTCAGCGCGATGGTTGGCCGCATTCCCCAGCCGGGCGAGGTCATCGAAGAGGAAGCCCTGCGTTTTGAAATCCTGGAATCCACTGACCGCAAAGTGGATAAAGTCCGCGTCAGCCGCGCCCAACCGGGTCCGCAGCCGGCTCAGGCGGCGGTCTAATGGCCTTTCACTCCGGATTTGTCTCCATCATCGGCCGGCCCAACGCCGGCAAAAGCACGTTGCTCAATGCTCTGGTCGGCGAGAAAGTGGCCATCGTCACGGAGAAGCCGCAGACCACGCGCACCCGCATACAGGGCATGGTGAATGTGAAAGCCCAAAAAGGCCGCGAGGCGGGACAAATCATCTTCATTGATACGCCCGGAGTGCATCGCCCGGACAGCCGTCTCAACCGCAAGATGATGTCAGAGATTCACGCCGCGCTGGAAAGCCGCGACATTATTCTGCTCATCGTTGATGTGACAACCGCTGACGCCGCCGGCAAGGTCGGCCTCGCCGACCAGCACGTCCTCGACCTCGTCAAGCGCTCCGGCGGCCCGGTCTTTCTGCTGCTCAACAAAATTGACCGTTTGCAGAAAGACAAACTGCTGCCGATCATCGAGCATTACAGCAAGCTGCATGACTTTCAGGAGATTATTCCCATCTCCGCCATGAAGGGCGTTGGCCTGGATGTCCTGACCGACAAAGTCATCCGCGCGCTGCCCGTCGGCCCGCGCTATTTTCCGCAAGACCAGTTTACGGACCAACCGGAGCGCGTCATCGCCGGCGAGATCATCCGCGAGAAAGTCCTGATCAAGACCGCCAAGGAACTTCCTTACGCCACCGCCGTAGTGGTTGAGCGATACGAGGACACGCCCAAGCTGACGCGCATCGCCGCCGCCATCTTCTGCGAACGCGATGGACAAAAAGCCATCCTGATCGGCAAAGGCGGCCAGAAGCTGAAAGAGATAGGCACGGCCGCGCGCATGGAACTGGAAAATCTGCTCGGCAAGAAAGTCTACCTGGAACTGTTCGTCAAGGTAAAAGCCGGCTGGCGGGAGTCAGCGTCGTTTGTGGATGAGCTGGATTGGCGAAGGTAGGACAGCGTAAACCTACGTAGACGATGGTGTAAGTGATAGCAGAATCAAGCATTTACAGCGCCGAATACGGAGGCTCGTAAGACTGGTTTTGACCGTCAAGGCTTCGGACAATCGTGCTATCCTTTAAGAATGCGATCTGCTTTGTCCGGCACGGCCATGCGGCCAATCCATCCCACTGCGTCGCGAACGACAAATTCTTGTGCTGGGCCAGAAAATTCCCAAACGCTTGGGTTATTCAATAAAAATGGCAGATGATCCGAAAGTACGTTTTAACTGGGTTCGAAGCAGTCATTTCCGCGTCATTCATGCTGATGGAGCTTATGGCGGTATAACTCCATACGGGAATGTGTTTTTTTCGCTGTACAGTGATCACCCCGCGTTGCCAGTGTCGACCGTCCATTCGCTTACAGACGAAGGAGCTCTAGGACCGGAGCTTTCAGGAGAGAAGAAGCTCCAAGACGGAGTAGAGCGCGAATTAGAAGTAAGCGTGGTAATGACCTTGGATACCGCAAGAGCTTTGCAGCGATGGCTGGATGAGCGAGTGAAGGTTCTTGAAGCTCTGCAACCGAGCGTTGCCCAGCAGGTTGATAAGTCTCAAGAAAGTGAAGTGAAGAAATGAGTGCGCACTGCATCCCGAGCGCTCCGTCGTCTACAAAGAGGCGCGTCATATTTGCATACCCTGAGTTGGTGGACAGGTTTGCCAGGGATTTGCTGGTAATTCGAGCCTATGAGCCGGGAGAACCTGTTCTCGATCAGTTCACTGTGATCCGCGTTGCCGATTCGATCGGCGATGCGATCCCGAATGCCGCGCAACAGGAAATGGAAATTGAGCCTTACTGGGGAGAAGTCCACGTTACTTGGGGAAATAGACGTATCGGGAAACGAGTGAAGGCTATTTTCGCTCCAGGCGGGCGTACCTTCTCCGTTTATCACGAGGAAGATCGTGATGGACAAGTGCAGTGCGACATGATTCGCAGTGCCACGGGCGATCAGCTTAGACAATGGGTTGAATGGGTGTATGTATAGCCTCAAATGTGCGATCAAGACTTTGAGAATAGGGGCGATCTAGTTCCCGAAGAGACCGTCTTATTTAGAGGCTGCAGTAGTTCCAATTTCCTTTCCAAGCCCAATCGCGACAGCGTGCGAGATCGGGCATTCCTTAAAGACGGAGCGCGTCACCCCGACGGAATGTCTTTGGGGTTCACGATGATCGATTCTGTTAGAGACCTAAGGGAAAACCATGGAGCCGTGAGCATTCTTGTCAGGGATATCTACACAGCTGCTGCAAGCGTAGGCATTGCTGTGGAGGTTCGGTATGACCTTTCTGACCGAGAGCATCACGCTCGCATCCATAACATGCCATGCAAGAACAGGGCGCAAGAAGAACGCGATGCACTGAACTTTGCTGAACAGCTCGCGAAGCGAGCCCAAGTCGCGTCTCCTAACCCGATTGTCATTGCGCAAGAGCAGCCATGAGCCTGCGCGCTATTCGACTGCGATCCGAGTGCCTACGATGCTCGCCTCGGCGACGTACCGGGCTACCATCGGCGAGTCCCTGGCGGGACTCAAGCAGCGTGAGCCTGACCTAAGCATGTTTATGGCGCCCGGCTGTCCGCTGTCCGGAAACGAACACCTCCACAACACCCTCTTGTCAAGATGTACTACTTCGTACTGTATTCGTTACTGAAATTGCGCTAGGATGAAGCTGCGCCAAGGTGCGCAGGGTCTTTGACAATCAGCAGCTAGCAATTAGCAACTGGCAAATAGCCAAGGCAAACCAGACTTTGACGGAGCGGCTTCGACTGGGCGGTTACCGTTCGGTGACCGGCCGATGACCGACCGGTGACCGGCCGGTGACCGGCCGGTCGAATGTGTTTGGGCCTTTGTTTGCAACACATCCTGGCGAAAGGGGGGTGGCCAAGGAGATTGCCAGAATCGCCGCAATTGCCAAAGATTGGCGATTTGAATTCTCTGCTCCGTGCTTCCGTGGTGAGATTCGATTGGGATGGATCGCCCTAAAGGGTGGCTATCACGAAGCAGGCGTTCCCTCGCTCCGCTTCGGGATAAAGAAACAAACTATTCCTTCACCGCTATCCCCA
Organism: Terriglobia bacterium; assembly: GCA_020072815.1. NCBI lineage: Bacteria > Pseudomonadati > Acidobacteriota > Terriglobia > Terriglobia bacterium. Next base: position 505,065 of record JAIQGE010000001.1, read on the forward strand.
AGGTCTTCATCTTCCTATAGAGATGGCTGCGCTCCAGGCCCAGCACCTCCGCCGTGCGGCTGACGTTTCCGTGGTTTTCGTCCAGCTTCTTTAGGATGTAGTCGCGCTCGTAGGCGGCGCGCGCCTGATGCAGCGTGGAAAACCCCGCGCTCGTCCGGCTGCCTTCGCGATGCATCAGCGGCGGCAAATGCTTGCGTTCGATCTTGTGCACGGTGGGGTTCATGATGACCAGGCGCTCAATCACGTTGCGCAGTTCGCGCACGTTGCCCGGCCAGGAGTAGCGTTCCAGCACGTCCAGCGCATCGGCGGTGATTTCGCGCGGGCGGCGGCTGTACGCGGCGGAAAATTCTTTGAGGAAGTGCCGCGCCAGCAGCGCGATGTCTTCTTTGCGCTCGCGCAGCGGCGGCACGTAAAACGGAATCACGTTCAGGCGGTAGAACAGGTCTTCGCGAAAGTTGCCTTTGGAGATTTCCTCTTCCAGGTCTTTGTTGGTCGCGGCGATCACCCGCACGTCCACTTTGATCGGCTCGTCGTCGCCCACGCGGGTGAACTTGCCTTCGTCCAGCGCGTGCAGCACCTTGGACTGCGTCTTCAGGCTCATGTCGCCGATTTCATCCAAAAACAGCGTCCCGTCGCTGGCTTTTTCGAACTTGCCTTCTTTGTCGCCGGCCGCGCCGGGCAAAGCGCCTTTGCGATGGCCAAACAGCTCGCTTTCAATCCAGTCTTCCGGGATGGCCGCGCAGTTCACTTCGACGAACAGATTGTCTTTGCGCAGGCTCTGCGCGTGAATGGCGTGCGCCACCAAATCTTTCCCAGTGCCCGATTCCCCGAAGATCAGCACCCGGCCGTTCGTCGGCGCCATGATGGTGATCTGCTGGCGCAAGGCTTTCATCGGGATGCTTTCCCCGGCGATCACGCTCTTGGCCTGCACCTGGCGCTTGAGTTCGGAGTTTTCGCGGCGCAGGCGGTGCGCATCCAGCGCGTTCTTGATCACGATGAGCGTTTTGTCCAGCGATAGTGGTTTTTCCAGGAAGTCAAAAGCGCCCAGCTTGGTGGCGCGCACGGCGGTTTCAATGGTGCCGTGGCCGGAAATCATTACTACTTCCGGCGCGTCTTCCGCCGGAAGCTGGCGAATGCGCTCCAGGGTGTCCAGGCCGTCCACTCCGGGCAGCCATATATCCAGCAGGACAACTTCGCACGGGCGCTTCTTGAGTTCTTCCAGGCAGGCTTCGCCGCTTTCGGCCTGCAGGACTTTGTAGCCTTCATCTTCCAGAATGCCCTTGAGAGATTCGCGGATATCGCGTTCGTCGTCGACCACCAGAATGCTATGCATTCCGGGCCTCCGCCAGCGTCACTTCGCCGGCCAAAGGAAGTTCAACGATGAACTTGGCGCCCGCCGGTTTGTTCTCCTCTACGCGAACGTTGCCGCGATGGTCTTCCACAATGCGCCGCACAATCGCCAGGCCCAGGCCGGTCCCGCGCTTCTTGGTGGAAAAATAAGGCAGGAAAAGTTTCTCTTTCATGTCGCGGTTAATGCCGTGGCCGGTATCGGCAATCATCACTTCCAGCGCGTCATGGTCTTCCAGCAAAGTTGTGGTGATATGAATTTCCCGCACCAGCGAGTCCTTCATGGCTTCCGCGGCGTTATCAATCAGGTTGGCCAGCGCGCGCTTGATGGCGTCCGGATCGGCCATGGCCAGGGGCAGGCCGGAGTCCAGCTGCTTCTCCACGCGGATGCCGTCCAGCCGGCCGTTGAACATGGCCAGGGTGCTCTCGACAATTTCATTGATGTCCGACGGCCGCGGCTGGGCTGCGGGAAAACGCGCCAGCGACGAAAATTCATCCACCAGCGCTCGCACCGTCTGTACCGCTTCGGTGATGGTCTCCGCGCAACCGTTGATCACCGCCAGCGACGCCTCTTCCGGCTTGGCGCCGCGCTCCAGGTGGCGGCGGATGCGCTCCGCGGACAGCGCAATCGGCGTGAGCGGGTTCTTGATTTCGTGGGCGACGCGGCGCGCCACCTCGCGCCACGCGGCTTCTTTCTGCGCCTTGAGCAGTTCGCTGAAATCTTCAAACACGATCACGTAGCCCAGCCGCTGCTTCCCGTGCTGCACCGACGACACGGTCACGCTGGCGTTGATCTTGTCTTTGTCCACCGGAATCTCAAACTGGGCGGCGGTCACCGTCATGCGGTCAGCCCGTCGCAAAAGGTGCTCCAGATCAGAAGCCACGTCCGGCGGGAAGATATGCTGCAGGCTGGAACCCACCAGGGGCGCGCCGCCCTGCGGCTGGAACATGCGTTGGAAGGCCATGTTGCTGTGGGTGACGCGCTGCTCCGGCCCCAGCGAGAGCACGCCGGTGGGAATGCTCTCCAAAATGGTTTCAATATGGCGGCGGCGCTGGTCCAGTTCGGTGTTGGTTGCCGTCAAGGCGCGCGCCGAGTCGTCAATCTTTTTGCGGCTGGATTCCAGCTCCGCGGCCATGCGGTTGAAAGACGCCACCAGTTCGCCCAGTTCGTCCGCCGCGGAGACCTCCACGCGATGTTCCAGATGGCCGAGCGAAATTTCGCGGGTGGCTTCCGCCAGGGCTTCCACCGGCCGCGTAACCAGCCGGGCCACGAACAGTGACGTCCAAGTGGCGACAAACAGCACGAGCACCGTCAGCAGGGTGAGCAGGAGCATCCACAACCCGCGAATCCGCTTGCTCTCGCGGCTCAGGGCAAGATAGTTCTTCTGGTTCTGGTTGATCTGCTCCAGCGTAGGCGAGAAATTCGGAGGCAACGGCAGCCCCACCATGATGCTGCCTTTGTCGCCGGCCGCCGCCATGGCCAGGATGTATTCCCTGTCGTGGTAATTCCACTTTTGCCAACCGCCTTCCACCTGCGCCAAAACCGGCAGGTCACGCTGCAGCGTAGGCCAGGGCCGGGGAAGGTTGACGCTGGCCACCGCCGTGCCGTCCGCTATGGCCAGGGCAAATCCTCCCTGCAGCGTGGGCTGGTGGCGGCGAAACTCATGCAGCACGCCGGTGTAGTTGGCGGTCTCAAACGCATGCTGCACGTCAGCCGACTGCGCGATCTCCACCGCCTCCTGGTGCGCGTTGTCGCCGGCGTAATCGGCCAGCAGCTTGGCCACGCGTCCGGAGTCCTGCTGCAGTTCGTTCACCGGGGTGGAGAACCATTTGTCAATGGAGCGGTTCATCAGCCCGTAAGAGAACATGAACATCACCAGCGCCGGAGCAAACGACAGCGCCAGCGCTCCCAGCACCATGCGCGTGCGAAAATGCGAGCCCAGCACTCCCAGCCGCCGCTCCGCGTAAAGTTTGACCAGGTTACGGAACAGGACAAATGTGAGCACCACCAGCAGCAGGAAAACCAGGGCGGAGAGCGCCAGCAGCACCAGCGTTTGCTGCGCTGAATCCGGCTCCAGTTGTTTGAGGTTGAAGGCTTGCTGGGAGAAAACCAATCCAAAAAGCACGACGATGCCCAGCGCCAGCGGGATGAGCACGATGCGCCGCAGTGAAACTGGGCGCGAAGTCTTGGGCGAATCTGGATTGGGTGCGGCCACTTCTGTCTTAACTCACGCCGGGCGCGCGGGCGGTCCGGAGGTGAGCACTGGCCCAATTATAAGGCCCGCTTCCATTTGCAGGCTTGCATTCTAGCTGGAGCCGTCAACGATAAGGAGTGATGCAAATTTATTCGTGTTTTTGACGGCAATCTTACGGCTGACGATTCATTTTCAGCGAAAGCCCTGCAATGTAGGGCTCGCTGGAAAGTCCTGCCGGAATGCGCGATTTGCCTGGTGCACCATCAACCTGCAGAAAGCGCGACTCCTGAGGTTTGTCCTGGTTAAACCGGACCACAATCCGCCTGCCGATCCACGCCCTGCCGGCTTCACTGGCTTCTCCGCTGTCGGCACGCCGTCGGCTGCCGGCCAGTTCTGCGCGCGCGCGATTCCTCTTAGCTGCGCGCCTTTGCGCCAAACATAAAGCAGGCGGAATGCCGCTCCCACAAGGACCAAACACACAGCTACGTAGAGATAAATCAACAATTGAGGCATATCCTGATTCCCGCAAAGAGAGGATACCTCGAAACTCCAATTACAAACTGTTAATATGCGCGAGCCTGTCTCGAAGTCGCTCTCCCGGAGAAGACCATGCTCAAGGCAAGACTTCTGGTAACTCTTTTCACCGCCCTCGTTATCGCGAGCCCCGCCCTACCTGGCTCTGCCCAAAACAAAGACAAACAGCCGTTCGACGTGATCATCCGCAACGGCCACATCATTGATGGCACGGGTTCGCCGTGGTACTCCGGCGACCTGGGCATTCGCGACGGAAGAATCGCGACCATCGGCACCCTGGCGTCCGCCGCGTCCACGCGGACCATTGACGCTCGCGGCATGGTCGTGGCTCCGGGGTTCATTGACATGCTGGGGCAGTCTGAACTGACCATCCTGGTAAATCCCCAGCTTCCTTCCAAGATTTTTCAGGGCATCACCACCGAGTTCACCGGAGAAGGCGGTTCGGCCGCGCCGTTGAATGACGCCATCATCAAGGCCGACCAGGTGACCTATGACCATCTCAAGATCACGCCCGACTGGCGGACCTTCCGCCAGTACTTTGCCCGCCTGGAAAAACAAGGCATGGGCATCAACCTGGGCAGCTATGTTGGCGTCACGCAGGTACGAAGGATGGTCCTGGGCGATGACAATCGTGCGCCCAGTCCGGCGGAGCTGGAACGGATGAAAGCCCTGGTGCGCGACGCCATGCGCGACGGCGCCGTGGGCGTTTCCACTTCACTGCAATACGCGCCAGCGCCCTACGCCACCACCGAGGAACTGATCGCCCTGGCTGCTGAGGCCGCAAAGTTCGGCGGCGTCTATGCCACGCACATGCGCAGTGAAGGCGATGCCATCACCGCTGCTCTCGATGAAGCCATCCGCATTGGCCGTGAAGCAAAAATCCCGGTCGAGATCTGGCATCTCAAGGCCGCCGGCAAACCCAATTGGGGACGCATGCCGGAAATCGTCGCTCACATTGAAAAGGCACGCGAGTCCGGCGTGGACATCAGCGCCAACACCTACGCTTATCCCGCGTGGTTCAATTCTTTTTCCGCATTCATCCCGCCCTGGGCGCACGACGGTGGTGACGCCAAGCTGCTGGAGCGTCTTCGCGCCCCGGCCATGCGCGCGCGCATCCGCAAGGACATGGAAACGCCCACCACCGAATGGGACAACGAGTGGCAGGAAATTCCCGGCCCCGAAGCCATCCTGGTCAGCGTCGTACAAAACCCCAAGCTGCTGCCGCTCCAGGGCAAGACCATCGCCCAGATCGCGAAGATGTGGGGCAAGGACCCCATTGATACCATCTTCGACCTGCTGATTGAAGACAAAACATTCACTGAAGTTGCTGTCTTCGGCATGTCCGAACCGGACGTGGCCTTGGCGCTCACCCAGCCCTGGGTTTCCGTGGACAACGATTCACAAGGCACCGCCCCGGACGGCCTGCTGGGACAGGAGCATCCGCACCCCCGCGCCTACGGAACTTTTCCGCGCATCCTGCGCAAGTACGTGCGCGAAGAGAAAAAGTTGCGGCTGGAAGAAGCCATCCGGAAATTTGCCGCGCTGCCCGCGCAGAGGATGCGTCTGACGGACCGCGGCGTTCTCAAGGCCGGAATGTGGGCGGACGTCGTGGTCTTTGATCCGCAAACCATCACTGACCGCGCAACCTTCGAAAGTCCCAATCAGCTTTCTGAAGGAATGCAATACGTCCTGGTGAATGGCGTACTGGTGATTGACGCCGGCAAAGCCACTGGCGCGCGTCCCGGGAAAGTCATGCGCGGACCGGGATACTCAAAGTAGATCGCCCGAAGGGAGTCAGGACTACTCGGTGTCTATCTGCGCGCGCTGCAATTTGTCCGAGTAATCCACGTAGATCGCCTTCCACTGCGTATAGAAGTCAACGGCGCCCAGGCCGCCTTCGCGATGCCCGTTGCCCGTGGATTTCACACCGCCGAACGGCAGATGCACTTCCGCGCCAATCGTCGGCGCGTTCACGTAGGTGATGCCCGCGTTGATGTCGCGCATGGCGCGGAACGCGCGGTTCACGTCCTTGGTGTAGATCGAAGACGAGAGCCCGTAGTTCACCCCGTTGGCAATCTCAATCGCGTTCTCAAAGCTTTCGCACGGGATCACGCTGATGACCGGGCCAAAGATTTCTTCCTGGGCAATGCGCATTTTGCCGTCCACGTCCGTGAAGACCGTGGGCTCAAAGAACCAGCCGTACGCGTGTTCCGGCTTGTTCAGCGCCTTGCCGCCGGCTTCCAGCTTGGCGCCTTCGCCTTTGCCGATCTGGACGTACTTCTCCGTGGTGGCCACCTGCTGCTCGTTGATCTGCGGGCCCACTTCCACCGTTTCATCCAGGCCGTTGCCGACTTTCAGCCTTTGTGCGCGATAGATCAGCCGGTCGGCGAACTGGCGATACACGCCTTTTTGCACGATCACCCGGCTGGCCGCGGTGCATCGCTGGCCGGTGGTGCCGAAGGCGCCCCACAGCACGCCTTCCAGCGCCAGATCAAGGTTGGCGTCGTCTAGCACGATGATGGCGTTCTTGCCGCCCATCTCCAGCGAGCACGGTTTAAAGCCGCGGGCCGCCACTTCGCCAATGGTCCGCCCCACCTCGCTCGATCCGGTAAAGGAAACCGCATTTACTTTTGCATGCTCCACGATGGGCGCGCCGGCGTCCGGTCCGAACCCGGTCACAATGTTGATCACGCCTTTGGGCAGGCCGGCGTCGGTCAGGGCTTTCACCAGATTGAAGGTGGAAAGCGGCGTATCTTCCGCGGGCTTGATCACGCATGTGTTCCCGCAGACCAGCGCCGGCAAAAGTTTCCACGACGGGATGGCCATGGGAAAGTTCCACGGAGCAATCATGCCGCATACGCCCACGGGCACGCGCACGGCCATGGCAAATTTGTTTGGCAGTTCCGAGGGCACGGTGGCGCCGAACAGGCGGCGGCCTTCGCCCGCCATGTAGAAGGCGGTATCCACGGCCTCCTGAACGTCGCCCCGGGTCTCTTTGAGGACTTTGCCCATCTCTCGCGTCATGTCGCGGGCATAATCTTCCTTGCGCTCCAGCAGAATCTGGCCCGCGCGATAGATGATCTCCGCGCGTTTGGGCGCCGGCGTGAGCCGCCACCGGTCAAAGGCCAGCGCAGCGGCGGAAACCGCGTCATCCACGTCGCGTTTGTCCGAACGCTGAAACACCCCGATAACGTCGCGGGTATCGGCGGGATTAAGGTTTTCGTAGGTTTGGCCGCTGCGGGATTCTACCCACTCGCCGCCGATCAGGTTCTTATAGGTTTTTGCCGACATGCGTTACGGATGGCTGCCTTTCCAGAGATCAAACTGGTTATCGTATCAGGATTACGCCGGCCTCAGAAAGAGGCTCACGCGGTGACTGCGTCCGGCAAGCGGTTTCAGCGCTTCGCCCGGTACGCGCAAAGCAATGATAACACTGGCCCTGAAAAAATGAGCGCTACCGCCTCGTCGCACGGGCTTCCGCGTGTAAGCAGAAGTTTTTAAGGAATAATTTAGGAGCGCCCTAAAGGATGAATCGTGGTCTAAAATAGATTGCTATAGTTCCAAAATGGAACCTTAGCTCAGGTCTTCCACGGTTTTTACTCAGAAGTGTATAGCTTTAATTAATATCTAAAGTATTCTTCTGGCGAGACGCCATTTTGTTTTGCGTAGGACCCTCTTTAATGTAAGGAAGGTGGCCATGTCTATTCTTCTGGCCGATGATGACGCCCAACTAGCGAATTTCCTTTCCAGGTCGCTGGAATCTGAAGGTTATTCTGTACACACCGCGCTGGACGAACAGGCGGCCCTGGCCGAGCTCCAGCGGCAAAACTACCAGCTCATCATTTTGGACCTGAATTTTGGCCAGACCGATGGCCTCGAACTGCTGGAGCGCTTGCGCTCAGAAGGCCTGGAAACGCCCGTCATCGTGCTCAGCGCGCGCAACCGCGTTTCTGACCGCATCCAGTCCTTCAACCTCGGGGCTGACGACTACATCACCAAACCGTTTTCTTTCCAGGAATTGGCGGCGCGGACCAGTGCCCTCCTGCGGCGCAAGACTGACCCTTCCCTCAGCGTGTTGCGGGTGGAAAATCTGGACTTGGACCCGGTTACGCACAAAGTACATCGCGGCAAGATGGAAATTAAGCTGACTCCCAAGGAGTTTGACATGCTCCACCTGCTCCTTCGCCGCGCCGGGGAGACCGTACATCGTAGCGAACTTCTCAAGGAATGCTGGGGAGGAGAATCCGGCACGGACAGCAACCTTGTTGACGTTTACGTTAACTACCTGCGCAAGAAGGTTGACTCCGGCAACGAACCCAAGCTGATCTACACGGTGCGCGGAGCGGGATACCGCCTGGGACGGCCGGTGAACGGCGGGGCGGCCGGCCGCACTTTGTACGATTCCGGCCACTCCGCGGCCCATGACCCGAATTTACCGGGAACGTTTGGCGATACAGAAAGCTCGTCTTTGCAGCAAAGTCCGTTGCGCGCCCTGGTGCACTCCGTGTCCCACGATCTGGCACAACCGCTCACCAGCATCCGCTGTTTTCTGGAAGTGCTGGCACTCCGCAAAGGCGCCGTCGCAGACCAGGCCGCGGACATCAGGAACATCGAGCAACAAGCCGACCGCGCCATCGCGCTGGCCAAAGGAATTTCCGGCATGGTGCGGGAATCGCCCCTTCCCACCGGACCCTGGACGCCACTGGATAGCTTGCTCAATGACATCTTTAACGACTTCAGTGTCCTTCTGCATTCAGGATTGCTCAGCCTGGACCGCCAATGGGACAACTCTCTTCAGGTGACCAGCAGCCCGGTGCTGCGCCAGTTCCTGGCCCTTACCATCAGTAAACTGGTCGGCCGCAACACCCGGCCGCTGGTGCTTGCGGTTTCCTCCACCTTCGTGGACGGCCGGTGCCATTTGGACTTCCGCTGGAAACCCAGTGACGGAAAGCCGGAAGCGCTGCAGGACGTCCGCACTATCTTTGCCAAGGAGTTGCCGCACGTGGAAGAAATGGTCTCTTCCATCGGCGGAGTTCTTGCTTTTCAGGAAAATGTCCCGGAGATGACCTTGCGGCTTCCTGCGTTGTTGCAGCCCCATGCCGGGAAGTCTGGCGTCACGCAGTAGGGCGGTTACTCTACTCACCCATTACGGCCACCACCACGCGCTTGGACCGCTGCCCGTCAAACTCCGCATAAAAAACCCGCTGCCACGTGCCCAGCACCAGACGACCCTGGCTGATGGGCAAGATCACTTGGTGATGCACCAGAATCGCCTTCAGGTGTGAGTCGCCGTTGTTTTCGCCGGTGTGGTGGTGCAGGTACTCTTCATGGAACGGCGCCAGCTTTTCCAGCCAGGAGTCAATGTCATGAATCAGCCCAGGTTCATTGTCATTCACATAGACCCCCGCTGTGATGTGCATGGCGGAAACCAGCGCCAGCCCGTTGCTTACCCCGCTGGCTTGCACAATCTTCTCCACCTGCGGCGTGATGTGCACGTACTCGCGATGGTGCCGGGTGTTGAAAGTCAGGTAATCGGCGTGGAATTTCATCCGTGCTTCCCCCATTCCATTTCCGAGGCAGTGTAAATGAGTCGCAGGTCGCCAGGCCTTGCGTTTGACATTATCTTGGTATTTTAGTACATTGGTACATATGACATCGCCACCCAAGCAATTTGTGGAAGTGGAGCGCGCCCAGACCGGCGTGCGCCTGGAGAAGAGGCTGCTCAAGGTCCTGAAGGCCGTGGCCGAACTGAAAGACATGACCCTGGGCGACCTGCTGGAGGGCATCGTGCTTCACGCGTTTGAAGGCAAGGCGCCGTTCTCTCCGGACACCCTCAAGGAAATCGAACAGTTCAAGAAAATCTACGGGCTGACGCTGCGGGCCGCGGACAGCCACCAGCTCAAGGAGCGTCGCAAATGATTCTGTCAACCTTCGCCATCACTTTGGGATTCGTGGCCGCAACGGCCGCGTCCCAGGCCTCCAAGCCCCAGACTTCCGAGTACAAGACGCAGCCGCTGCACGTGCGCAACAGCTTTGACTTCACGGTGAATGCTCCGCAAAACGTGGTGGCGCCGCTCTTCGGCGCGCATCGCGAACGCGCCTGGGCGGAAGGTTGGGACCCGCAGTTTATCTATCCGCAGTCGGCGCCGATAGAAGACAAGCCGGGAGAAGTCTTCACCATCCAGCACGGCGCCCACACCAGCACCTGGGTCAACACCGCACTGGATTTTGAAAACGGCCACATTCAGTACACCTACGTCATTCCCGATGCCATGGCCGTGCTGATTGACATTCGCCTGGCCGCGAGCGGAGCTTCTGCAACGCACGTAGCGGTTACCTACGAGCGCACCGCGCTCTCGCCTGCGCTGAATGACCACGTTCGCCAGCAGGGCGAGTCGGACGCTAAGTCTGGGCCGCACTGGCAAAAGGCGATTGAGGACTATCTAAAGAACCGAGCCGCCACGAAATGACGGCGGGGAACCGCGAAGATCAGTTCAACCTGGCCATCTGGCGGCGCAAGGACAGCGCTGTCTGCTTGATCTCTTCCGCGTCGGAGGCGTCGGGCGACATCTTGCCGTAGTCTTCAAAATCCGCCACCGCGCCGCCCAGATCGTCCAGGTTGTAACGCAAGACGGCGCGCTGCTTCACATCTTCCGGCGAGCGCGGATAGATCACCAGGATCAGGTCCACCACCTGCACGGCGCGCTTCAGGTCGCGCCGCGCCATGTAGATGGTGCGCAGATTGTTGAGCATGCGTGTGAGCATCTGGCGTTTGGTCACACTGTGCAGGAACTCCGGCTGGAGCGCCGCTTGCCCGGCGGTGACGTTCTTGATCCTCTGGCGGCAATCTTCTTCGGTGACGATCAGGCCGCGCTCAAAGGCGTCAATGAGCGTTGCCCGGCCGCTGACGTCGTAGTGCTTAACCAGGAAATGTCCGGGCATGCCCACGCCCAGCAGAGGAAATCCGGCGCGCTGGCCCACTTCCATATAGATGAGCGCCAGCGAAATGGGAATACCCAGGCGGCGGTCCAGTACGTCATTGATGAACGAGTTCAGCGGGCTGTAATAGTCCACGGTATTGCCGCGGAACATTTCTTCCTGGTAGAGCACGCGGTTGAGAGCGGCAATGGACTGCTCCGGATCGCCTGTTACCTGCACCTGGGCCGCTACCCGCTGCGCCAGCTCTTCCACGCGGCGAATGTAAGGCTCGGGCTTGAGTTGCGGATATTCAATGCGGGCAAAGGTCAGCGCCGCCCGCAGCAGGTCAATGCGCTCGTCGTCAATTTCTGCGCGCACCAGCTCAGTGAAAGCCTGCACCACTTCCGGACTGCAACGCGATATCACGTCAAAATCCTTGCAAGCCGCGCCCGGTATTTTCTGCTCGAAGCAGCCGGCGCCCGGCCTCGTTCTTCACCTCAACAGCAATGGCACGCCTTCTCTCGCCAGGCCTCACGGCCCTCTTTGAGAATGATAGGCGTCAGCAGCAGGGCGGCAGCGGGATCGGCCCACGGAATCGCAAACAGCGAATTTAGCGCCAGCCCTCCCAGCGCAATCCAGGACATCCATGCGCACAGCGAGCTTTGCACCGCGTCAGCTGCCAGCGCGGAACTGGCGGTTTCCTGCGCCAGTTTTCTTTTTCGCCGTGCCAGCCAGGGCATCACCACCGCGGCAGCCAGCAGCAGCAAGATTCCCAGATAGCTGGGCGTGGGTTGCGGCCCCAGCCCCAGCAAAGACAGGCTTGAGGTGGCGACGATGAAGGCCGCCAGCACGAACAGCAAGAGCGCCGCGATCTTGGCGGCCCGGCGCTCACTCAGCCACGTGCCGGTGAAGCGAAAAAGCACCACCATCGCTGACGCCAGTTCAATCGCGCTGTCGCCGCCGAACCCCAGCAGCGCCACGCTGTGCGCCCGGGCTCCGGCAATCACGGATACCAGCACCTCAACCGACATCCACGCCACGCTGATCCACTGCAGCACGCGGACCGCGGCATACCTCTGCTCCGCAGTCACCACGGGAAGCAGAGTCGGGGTGGTGGGCAACGCCATCAGGCCAATTGTAGCTTGCGTCGCCGAAAACTCATGGCGGAAATGCCGCCGGCGCCTGCAACGTCATCCGGCGAATGCGGCAGCTGGCAAAGCTCTTACTTCCACAACTTGTGCGGCAGCAAATATGTGAACCCGGCAAAGCCCTGCCAAGTGACGGAGCTGCCAGTTAGTCCGCGGTTGAACCCGGCGTCCACCACCAGGTTCTTGCGGACCGGATACGAGATGCACCACAGGCTCCCCACGGCATTGCCGCGCGTCAGCGGCTGGGTAAAGTGCCAAAGTTCAGTGGCGATGGTGAACTTCTTTAGGGGATGCGAGATGGACACGGTCTGTCCAAACTGGGCCCGACGCACGCGGTCGTCTTTTTGCTCGTTGAACCAGCCGTTGATGTCAAAGTGGAACCCGAACATATCGTTGCTGATGAGCAGCAGCAAACTGTGCTCGGGCGTGCCGATGTCAATATCAGGCGCCGAGCCCGCGTACACATGCTTGAAATAGCTCACAGCGACGGTGGGCTTGGCTTTCTCCCCTGGAAACAGCACCGCTTGAAATCCCGCCAGCACGTCACCGGGATCGAACTGTCTGACCGGCCCCAGTCCGCTGTGCACAAACGGCTCGCTCTGCACCAGAAATTCCAGGCGAGGATGCACCGTCAGCTTGGTGACCTGATTGGCGCCCATCCGGCTGGAGAATCCCGGAAACCCGGTGGCATAGAGCACGCCGTTTTCAAATTGCAGATAGCCCACGGGCGTGAGCGTGGCGGGCGTGGCCACGGTGGGCCGCGCGGGATTCGCCTCCGGAACCTCGTGGGCGACCGTTTCCGATGCGGTTTCCCCGACGGGTTGCGATCTGGTTTGCGACGCGGGTTGCGCGAAACACCCGTCCCCGACGCCCGTAAAGAGGCATAAGCCAATTACCACGCTGCTGGTTTTGAGCGCCGCCACTCTCAAACCCCAACCCAATGTTGAAGATTTCGGCAATCTCGTAGCCCCCCACCCCTTACCCTCGACTAGCATTCTAAAGAGCTTACAGGACTCATCCCAACCCTACCCTTGTGGCGCCGCCGACCTCGGCGGTGGTTTCTTGGTTTCCGATCACGTTGCGATTCCGGCGATCACGTGCGATCTACCCTCCCCCTCTCCGTCCATCCCAATATCTAAAAGGCTTTACGCGACTCATCCCAATTTGGCGTGGGTTTTGAGCGGATTCTGCTGATCTGCCCTCCGTGTTCCTCTGTGCCCTTCTGTGGTTAAAGTTCTCCCTCCTCCTCTTTAAAACGCAAAACGCAACGGAATATTCCGTTGCGCCCAGTTTCATTCTTTGCCCCCTGGCCATGGCCAGAGCAAGGAATCGGAACCTATTTTAGGCGAAACTGGGACGAAAGTAAAGGGCAAAATCGCGGGCGCAACTAACTTTGCGCTTTTGCTGGCTTTTTGTGCGGATCCTGGAGCCTCCTCTGGCCCCCGCTCTATTTGAGCGGGCCCAAGTCAGAACCAATGGCCCTCAGGACAACCACGGCAATCGCTGACAGCACCACCATGGCCACAAAGATAGCGACCACCACCGATGTTGGGCGTGAAACCCCACGACCAGCCACTGCCGGTCCACCGGGTTGATCCGGCGCCAACGACCGGCGCCGGTTTTGAACCAAGGAGCAACGCGAAATATTCATCATGGTGGCTCCTTAGAAGTGAAACGCCAGTTGCGCCGTGTAGGCCCGCGGCGTAACAAAGTGCGTTCCGCTGAATGTGGACAAGAAGTTGTAGAGCGCCGTCTTGTTCGTCAGATTGATGACCGTGCCCTGCAGGCTCCACTTGTATCGGTCGCCGTGAAACAGGTTGTCATGACCCAGCGCCACGTCGAACAGGTTGCGCGGAGCAATGCGCGGCGGATTGTGGTCGTCACTTTCCGTCCCCGGCGCCGGGATGGACACTCTCGTTGACCCGAATTGCGAAGGCGCGCAAGTGGTCAGCGGCGCGCTGAGCGTTGGGAACACGTTGCCGCAGAACAAACCGGCTTGCATCTGTTGATCGGCAGTAAGCCCGGTCAAGTCAACCGGAGTAGTGCCATCCGTGGCAAAGGGCACAGCGCCGGCCACCAGACCGCTGTCGTAACGCCAGTTGAACCCCACCCACGGCCCGCGCTTTCCCATCTGGTATTGCAGGTGCGTGGTCTCGTTGAATTTTTCGTCGTGGTCAATGCGGAAAGGAGTGCCGCCCTGTCCCACGGTCACGCCCAATCCGCCAATTTGCGGCGGGAAGAAGCGGGCATTCACGCTGGAGAACACAAAGAGCGCGGTGAATCCGCGGATGTTCGTCACGTTCACGCGCCCATCGAACCCGGTGATCTTGGAATTGTTCCAGGCAATCGGGAACGTGATGGGAGTAGCGCCCAGCACGCTGAAATCGTAGCCATTGTGGGTGTACTTCCAGATGTAGTCTCCGGAGAACACCAGATGCTTGCCAAAGGCTTGTTGCAGACCGCCATGGAATTCATTGCGCCAGCCGGGACTGAACGCTGCGGGTACGCACGGCACCAACGCGGCAATCACGCCAAAGTTGCATCCCGTGGCCGAGAGCACCAGGTTCTCATTGAACGGCGTTTCCAAAATTCGCGCGTAGGAAGCGCGAAAGACCGTGTTGGTCTTCTTGAAGTTGTAAGACACGCCCAACCGAGGCTCAGCTTCACGGTGCGTCGCTAGGCCGTTGTACAGATCGCCGCGTATCCCCAGACTCAAAGACCAGTTTCCCTTGGTGATCGTGTCTTGCAGATACAACGAAAGCTCTTTCACGTCCGTATGTCCGCGGAACAAGAACGACGTTGCGTTAGAACCCGTGCAGCCGTCCGTCGCCGCTGGATTAGCCCGCGTCAGATCGAAGCACGCCAGGAACGGCAGGAAAGGCGAGGTGGTGTTAGGATTGGCAGCTATGTTCGGCGTGAACCCCGCAGCCGCGCACTGCGAGGGGTCAGTGAATCCCGGAACCGGCGCGCCACCGGCAGCATCCAGGCACGGTGCGTTAAGTCCTGGATCAACGATCCCCAGGCTGTCATTTTCCGTCAGCAGCGTATGTTGATAGGTGACTCCCCCCTTGAAGTTGTGCATGCCTTTCACGTACGAGACATCTGAGCGCACGCCCAGGTTGGTGAGCATGCGGGTCTGGCTGATGGTCTCTTGCTGCAGCGGGCCAAAATCGGCAAATGGATTGTTGCTGGGATAATAGTTGTACTGGTCGTGACGCGCGAAAGCACCCAGCGTGAACACCGTGGACGAACTGAGCAGGTGCGTCCAGGACGGCGCCAGGTTGAAAGTCCTGATTTGCGAACGCTGATCGGTAGAGCCCACGGCATTCCCGAACTGGTCCTGCAAATTCAGATTGTCAAACGCATTGGGGTTCTGGAACCAGGACCGCGTAAGTCCCAGATTCACGTGGACGGAATCAGCGCTGGACAGCTGAAAATCCAGGCGGTCGAAGATGTTCTGCTGGTTTCCTTTGTCGTGGATGGCGGTCACTTCCGGCGGGTCCAGGAAGCGGCCACTGGCGAGCCCGTTCACGGAAATGAAGTTGCCCCATTTTTCTCCGCCATAGCCCAGGTTGAAGCCCACGCTTGATGTGCCGAAACTTCCATATGATGTGGTGAAGCTCCCCTTGGGGGTGGTCATGCCCTGGCCGGAGCGCGTGGTCACGTTGATCACCACGCTGGTCTTGTCGCCGTATTCAGCCGGCGGCGCACCGGCGAACACCTCTATGGACTCAATGGAATCAAGAGGAATCTGGTTGGAGAAGACTTTGCTCTGCTGGTCCGTGATGGGTTGGCCGTCCACGGAGAACGAGTTTTCGGCATGGTCGCCCAGGCCGTGGAAAAGACCGTTGGAATCCGCGGCGATTCCCGGCGTGGCCAGCGTGACCAGCGAGCTCACCGAAGACGACGCGCTTTCCAGCGGCATCTTGTCAAACAACGCCCGGTCCACGTCGGTATGCGAGTGCGAGTCAGTCTCGATCAAGTCTGCCGCTCCGGCCTCCACGGTAACCGTAGTCGCGGCGCTGCTGACTTTGAGCGCGATGGTGAGATTTACAGGGACCACCGAGCGCACATCAATGTCCTGCACTGTAGTCGCAAAACCCGAGGCACTGACCGTGAGGTGATACGGATTAAAGGGAACGTTGGGGACGGTGAATTTCCCCGTTGCATCGGTAGTTGCTGACCGCTTTAACCCGCTAATTGGGTTGTGAACTTCAATCGTAGCTTTGGGCACCACCGCGCCACTGGGGTCGGTGACCGTACCCTGAATCGTTCCTGAACTGCCTGAAGTCTGTCCTTGCGCGCGCAGGCAAAACAGCAATATCAAAGCAAAATAGAAGAAGGCTGACAAAAGCAGGAAGCCTCTCCGTAAAGAGATATGCATGACTCCTCCAATAAAGTGGGTCTATATGATTTTTTTAGAAATTTTGGGGCCGAAAAAATCAGTTAGACCAGCGGAGGAGGCCGCGAGAAGAGCGCGAAAGAGGTCAGATTGGAGTGAGGTTCAGAATCACCCACAGCATGCAGATACGCTGTGGCGTGGGCAGAAACTGTCAGCGCTGCCGGCGCCGAAACATGTATGGCCGAGTGGGCCAACTGGCAGACCGAGCAGTGCTTGGCATCGTCGAGGTCAGTAGGGTGGAGATGAAGGGCTTGCACCGCCGCAGACATCACCACCAGCAGCAGGCAGGCACATACCACCGTGCCTTTCCATGGCAATGACCGGGCGAAATTGCGAAGCTTCCGTCTCACACGTTGCCTACAATAATATGCCGCAGCATAACACGAAACTAACCATACCAACACACTAAAAATCGGCTTTCAAGAGGATCCATTGCAAGGTGCTTTCTTCAGTGATTTCAATAGTTTACGCCCGTCCGCGAGTGTTCCTCTCAACCTTCAGGCCATTCGGTTTAAGCACATTCGCGTTCCGACCGGCATCTTAGTTTGTTTGGGGAGTTTTTTGGAGGTTCTCCGAAACCGCAAACGGACCTCGTGTGATGTGATCCTTTTTGGACAGACTTCCAAGCCGCACCTGAACTAACCTCGAAAGACGGAGCGTCTACGGACCATTCGCGCTCAAAAGGAGCATAGAAACATGAAACGCGCAGGCATTATCAGTACGGGAATTTTTTTGCTGTTTTTTGCAACCGCTGCCCTTGGCTACGGACAGGGTGACCAAAAAGGTAAGGGGCAGGGAAAATCGCAAGGGCAGCAACATCAAAAAGCGCAACCTGCACAGCATCAGCAACCCGCGCAGGCGCACCAGCAGCCGGCGCAAACTCGCCAGCGGCCGGAACAGCAGCGTCAGCCGCAGGCCAGTAGACCTGCGCAACGCGAGACAAGGCCGGGGCAGGCATACGGCGGCGCTTATTACGGCGGCGTCAGGCCCAACGGCCCTGCTTACGGCGGCGTCCACCATAGCGGCATTCCGCAACAACAAAAACAGGTGCGCAGCGGCTTCGGCCAGTCTCGCGCCAGGGCGTGGAATGACGACCACCGCTCCTGGGGCCAGCGCGGCGGCTACAACGGCTACCGCATACCAGAAGCGCGCTTCCGGTCGTACTGGGGAAGGGACCACTTCTTCCGCATTTACGGACTGCCCATGATCTTCGTCGGCGGCTACCCGCGTTTCCGCTATGACGGCTATTGGGTCACGTTCGTTGATCCCTGGCCGGAAATGTGGCCGGACACTTGGTACGAAACCGACGACGTATATCTTGATTACACTGACGATGGGTACTACCTGTACAACCGCTCGCGCCCCGGCGTCGGGATAGCGGTCACCATCGCCTTCTAACGAGATGGACAAGAAACGGAGCGGGACCAACTCCCGCTCCGTGCCATCTTCATCACACTTGCAGCACATCGCCTTCCCGCGCTACCGTCCGATAGAGCACGGGGTTGACGAAGAACCCCAGGAACAATCGCGAAATCAGGCCGGCCACGATTACGATCGCGAACGGCTTCTGCGTATCCGATCCGATGCCCGTCGAAAGCGCCGCCGGCAGCAGTCCCAGGCAAGCCACCAGCGCGGTCATCATGATGGGGCGCAAGCGCAGCAACGCGGCGGCACGCGTGGCCGTGGGAATGTCCATGCCTTCCCGCCTCATCTTGTTGATGTAAGAAACCAGGATCACGCCGGTTTCCACCGATACGCCCATCAGCGCCAGCAGACCCAGCACGGATGAAACGCTGAACGGCGTGTGCGTGAGCTTCAGCGCGATCAGCGCGCCCACCGGTTCGGTCATGATCACGTCCAGCGCGATGATGGCCGGGAACTTGAAATTCCCGTACAGGGCAAACAGGATGAAGAAGATCAGCAGCACCGCCAGTGGTCCGATAATGCTGAGTTGCTGCTTGGCTGCCAGGAATTGGTCGTATTCGCCGCCCCACTCCACCCGGTATCCGGCGGGGATGGTGACGCTTTTCTTGATCGTCGCTTGGCCATCCTCCACCGCGCGCTGCAGGTCGCGGCCTTCAATGCTGTATTGCACTCCGATGTAGCGGGAGTTGTTCTCGCGATAGATGAAGGACGCGCCAATGCCCTCGTGGATGTCCGCCAGTTGGCTGATGGGAATCTGCTGGCCGTCAGGCGTGCCCACCAGCAGGTTGCCGATTTCCTGCGCGTTGCTGCGGAACTGCGGTTCCATGCGCACCACCAGGTCGAACAGCTTTTCTCCCTGCACCACTTGCGTCGCCGCCTGTCCTCCCACCGCCGCCTGCAGCACGGCTTCCACATCGGACACGTTGATGCCGTAGCGGGCTATCTTTTCCCGGTCAACGTTAATGATCAGGCTGGGCTGGCCCAGTTCCCGCACCACCGTCAGGCCGGTGAAGCCGGGCACGTTTTCCAGCGCCTTCTTGATATCCAGCGCCTTGGCTTCCAGTACCTGCAGATCATTGCCGTAGATTTTCACCGCCAGGGAACTCTTGAGTCCGGTGAGCGCTTCATCCACCGCGTCTTCCGCCGGTTGGGTGTAATTGAAGATGATTCCCGGAAACGCGCTCAGCTTCTTGTCCACGGAGGCAATCAGCTTCTCTTTGGTATCAATGGCGCCGCTCCAGGACTTGTCGCTGTATGGCTTAAGGCCCACGTAAAACTCGGAATTAAAGAAGCCCGTGGGATCGGTGCCGTCGTCCGGTCGCCCGTGTTCCGAACCAACCACGGTGACCTGGGGATACGAGATCAGAATGTTGCGGACCTGCGGCACGATCTTGCTGGACTCCTCAAAGGAGATGGTGTAAGGCATGGTGGCCCGGACCCACAGCGCGCCTTCGTCCAGATGCGGCATGAATTCGCCGCCGATAAACGGCACCAGCAGGAGCGTGGAGCCGAACACCAGAGCGGCCAGCAGAAGCGTCATCCGGCCATGTTCCAGGCACCAGTCAAGCTGCCAGGTGTAAACGCGCTTGATCCATTCAAACGCGTGGTTGGTGGTTTCCTTCACGCCTTTCTTGAACCAGTACGAAGCCAGCACCGGCACCAGGGTGAGCGTAAGAATCAAAGCGCCGATCAGCGCGAAGGACATGGTCTCCGCCATCGGATGGAAGAGCTTCCCTGAGGGGCCGCTCAGCGCGTAGATGGGCAGGTAGCTGGCAATGATGACGGCCACCGAGTAGAAAATAGGCCGGTCAACGTCGGCCGCCGCGGCCAGGATCACGTCCGTAAGCTTGTATTCCTGGCCATGGCGCAGCGCCAGCTCGCGGTAGATGTTCTCCACCATGACCACGGTGCCGTCAATGATGATGCCGAAATCAATGGCCCCGATGGACAGCAGGTTGGCGGAAACATCATGCGCATGCAGCACGATGAAGGCGAACAGCAGGCCCAGCGGTATGGTCAGCGAAACAATGATGGCTGCGCGCAGGCTGAACAGGAAGAACAACAGCACCAGCATCACCAGGATCATGCCCCGCACCAGGTTGCCTTCCACGGTGTCTGTTGTCACGCTAACCAGATCGCTGCGGTCGTAGAACGGATGGACCTTTACGTCCTTGGGCAGAATGGAACTGTTCAGTTCCTCGGTCTTTTTCTGCACCGCCTTGAGCACGTTCTGGGTCTGTTCATCGCGGCGCATCAGGATCACGCCTTCCACGGCATCGTCCTGATTGGAATTGTGGGTCTGGAAGCCAAACAATCCCAGGCGCGGCGCGTGCCCGATGGTCACCTCGCCAACGTCACGGATGCGGATCGGCGTTCCTTTGTTGCTGGCGACGATGATGTTGCCGATGTCCTTGGTGTTTTGCACCAGGCCGATGCCGCGCACGTAGTAAGACTGCCCGCCTTGCGAGTAAAAACCTCCGCCGGCGTTGGAATTGTTGTTGGCCAGCGCGGTCATCACCTGCGGCACCGTCATGTGATAGCCGTACAGGCGCGCGGGATCAAGCAGCACCTGATACTGCATGACCGTGCCGCCGAGGCCGGAGTCGTCAGCCACGCCGGGAACGGACTTATACGCGCGCTCCACGATCCAATCTTCAATCGTTTTCAATTCTTGCGGGCTGCGGTCCGGACTTTCTAATACGTAGCGGTAGACCAGGCCGCTGGGGCTGAACAGCGGCGCCATGCTGGGCGTGACGCCGCTAGGCAGCTGCGCGTCGCTGATACGCTGGAAGATCACCTGACGGGCAAAGTAGTTGTCCGTGCCGCCCGCGAACGTGATCCGGATGTCAGAAAGCCCGTACAGCGAGATGGAACGCATCACTTCCATCTTGGGCGCGCCGGAGAATTCTACTTCCAGCGGAAGGGTGATCAGCCGCTCCACCTCTTCGGCGGCATGTCCGGGCCACTGCGTAATGATCTCCACCATCGGCGGAGCCAGGTCCGGATAGGCGTCAACCGGCATGCGCTGGAATGAGATCGTCCCAGCGATAATCAACATCACCACCAGCATCAGCACCAGAAAGCGCTGACGCAGGGCCATTTGTACGACCTTATGGATCA
The DNA here is from genome assembly GCA_020072815.1 of Terriglobia bacterium. Taxonomy (NCBI): domain Bacteria; kingdom Pseudomonadati; phylum Acidobacteriota; class Terriglobia; species Terriglobia bacterium. Next base: position 526,154 of record JAIQGE010000001.1, read on the forward strand.
TTAGTTTTTGTCGCTTCGCTCCACACCGCTCACGAGCGTGGCGTCTTCCAAGTTTTCACTGCTCCCATAACAGGCCGCTAAGCACGCTAGTCGGCTTCGCGGCCTCTCGTACCCTCGTTGCGTCTTTTGTCGCTTCGCTCCACACCGCTCACGAGCGTGGCGCCTTCCAAGTTTTCACTGCTCCCATAACAAGCCGCTCAGCACGCTAGTCGGCTTCGCGGCCTTCATTTGTTGTCGCTTCGCGACAAACCGCTCACGACTCCCGTCCCGACAAACATTTCACTGCTCCTGCCACAGCGGGCTCGGCGCACCTGCTAGCCACCTTCACTGCAACGAATTTGCAAACTGAAGGAACAAGCTGCCGTCACCGACGATGCGTTCCCCCGGCTTAAGCCCGCTCAAGATGTGCGTTTTGCCTCCGAAGTTTCCACCCGGCTTGATCTGCCGGCGGGCGAACTGGCCGGGCGCCACCTCCACGTACACGAACGGCTCATTCTCCGCGTCGCGCAGCACCGCCGAATCCGGCGCCAGCAGCGCGTTGCTGATCTTGCCCGCGACCACGGTGGCCGTCACGTACATGTCTTTCTTCAATTTGTTCCCGGGATTGGCCGTATCAATTCTCGCTTGCAGCGTGCGCGACGTGGGATCAAGAGCGGCGCCCATGAAGGAAATGCGCCCGTGGAAAGCATCGGGATAGGAGCCGGTCTTGATGGTTACCGGGTCGCCCACATGCACAAAGGCCAGTTGGTCTTCATACAAGCTGGCCAGGACCCACACTGTTTTCATGTTGGAAATGGTGAAGCACTGGGTCGCGGCGGCCTGGATCACCTGTCCTGGCGCGCACAACCGCTCGACTACCTCGCCCGTGATCGGCGCCAGCAGCGGGACTTCCGGAGAAACTGGACGTTCTACCAGCGTATCGGGCTGGGGAATGCCCAGAATTTTCAGCGACTGCTCCGCCGCCTGCAAGTCGGCCTGCGCCTGTATCTCCGCCGACTCCGCGGCCTGCAGGTCCCGTTCGGCGATTGCATGGTGGGCATAGAGGTCCTGCGCGCGAGCGTAATTTCGGTGCGCCAGGGAATGTGTATCGCGGGCCTTGAGGTAACTGGCGCGCAGCAGAGAATAATCCGGACTGCTGACGTAAAGCATGGGCTGGCCCTTGTTCACTTGCTGCCCGGGCGATACCACCAGACGGCTTACCGGCCCGCCCACTTGGGTGATCACCGGTGTGGTCAGGAAACCATTGAAGGCCACAGATCCGGTGAGACGAAGGATTCGGGGAAAGTCGGCCGGCTGCACGGTGACCACCTGAACGTGCTCCATCTGCTCCTTGGGAACGGTGAAAAGGTTTGAGTTGGAGCCGGAGTTGTCCGCGCTCGCGGACTTTACGCCGGAGTTCCCGGAACACCCCGTGATGGCCAGGCCCAGCAGCAGGCCGGCCAGAGTGAGCCGTCCAGTCTTGCTTGGTAAATAGTGTCTGTGATTCATGGCAAACTCCTGGTACCCACCGCCTGCCGCAGCTGCTCCAGGCTGAGCATGTAAGCAGCCAGCGCCTGGCGATAGGCCAGTTGGGTGGCGCGATAACTGCGCTCCGCGTCAAGAAAGTCCAGCAGCGTGGCGGCGCCTCCTTTGTAGGCATATTGGCTGATATCCCGCGAATCGCGCGCCTGCTTCAGGTATCCGGACATGTAAAGCCGGACCACTTCCTGGTTGGTCGCGGTGGTTTCATACGCGTTGGTTACATCCGTCATCACCGTGTCCTGGCCGGCTTTCTCGGTAAATTCCGCCTGCGTCAGGGCAAACTTTGTGCGCGCGATTTCACCCTGGTTGCGGTCGAAGACGGGCAGCGGAATGCTGACAAACCATGAGACAGAACTCAGGCCCGGCGTGTGCGAGTAGTTTCCGGTGAGATTTACGTCATGTTTGCCGTTGGCTTTGGCCAGCGCGATCTGGCTTTTTGCCGCGGTAATACCTTGCTGATTGGCGCGCAGATCAGGACGCTCCGTCAGGGCCTTGGCCTGCAGGTCTTCCAGCCGGGCGGTGAGCGGCTGGTACTCCAGATCGCCGGCGACGTCAAAATCGCGCGGGACGGAGGCAAAGCCGAGCAGCTGACGCAGGCTGCCCAACGCCTGCACTTTGGCCACGCGCGCCGAGCTTACGTCCGTCCGGAACTGGAGCAATTGCAGCTTGATCTTAAGGTTGTCGCCTTCACTGATGTCGCCGGCTTTGTAGCGCTCGTCGCTGATGTCCACGGTCTGCTGGAAGCTCTGCAAGTTTTCTTCGGCCAGCTGCAAATTGGATTTGGCCAGCAACGCATTGATGAACTGCTGCGCCACGTTGAAGGTGAGCGAGCGCTCGGCATCGGCCACCTGCGACTTGGTCATCGTCGTCTGGTCGCGCGCCGCCTGCAGCCGCTTGGACCGCTTTCCCCCGCGTTCAAAGGTGTACCCCAGCCCGACATCGAACTGTTCCACGTCATTGGGAAACTGGCTTGGGTTGAAGAGGGGAATGAACTGGGAATCTCCGGACAGCACGGGGTTGGGCCGCAGATTGGCGGTGATCTCCTGCGCCTGGTTCTGCTGGATTTGCGTGCGGGTGGCGATGATGCTGGGGCTGTTGGCCATTGCCAGGGCAATCGCCTCCTCCAGCGTGATGACCTTGGTTGGGGCCGGGGCCCTCTGTCCGCCGGGCGGCGACTGCGCGCATAAACTGCCGGCCACGGCCAGAGCGGCGAGCACGGTATGAAAACGCTTCATTGATACCTCCTGATGGTTCCCCGGGAGAGCGCGTGGCTTCCCAAAAATCACGGAAAAATGGGATAACACCGGTCGCGTCAGATTGACGGACCCAAGCGGAGGCCTGATTCTTTGGCTCGATTACAAATTGTCTTGATGGCCCAAAAAGGAGCTTCTCAAAATCGCGAGAATGGCGGCCAGCCGCTTTCAGGCGGAGGGTGGAGGACGGATGAAGAGGCTGAAAACCTTGCTGATGTCCTTGCTTTCGTCGCTCAACGGAAAGGTGACGACGGCCACCGTGAGCATCGTCGGCAGGGGACGGAACGTGGCCGTTGGGGCGTTGGAATGGGCGGAAACGCAGACCGCGCACGCGCCTGACCCGCCAGCCATCTTGCCATGCGGATGGGAATGCATGGCTTCCAGGCCGCTGAATGCCAGCACCAGCAGGACGCACACCACCGCGGCACAGCGCAGCAGCAGGCCCCTCTCGATTTGGCGATTTTCAGTCACAGCGCAAGACCGGTTACCAGCATACCCTTGCAACCTATGCTTAGAAACACACAAGATTGGTTACGATAGAGTACGATTATTCTAGCAGAGCATTTTGTTGCCCCAATGGCCTAATTTTTCCCTTAGAACCGCTGCGGGCAACACTCGATTGGGCATTTGTTATTTAGCATTTACGTTGAAGAGAGGCCGTTTTGCGCGCAATTCCTCAAGGTCTGGACCGTAAAGAAGCTGAGCTGTACAGCCAGCTTGATCCCGGCCAGTTCCCCAACCACGTAGCCATCATCATGGACGGCAATGGACGCTGGGCCAAACGCCGCCATCTGCCCCGCATCGCCGGGCACCGCCGCGGCGTGGAGGCCGTCCGTTACGTGATTGAGACGGCGTCGCGCATTGGCTTGCCCGCCGTGACGCTCTACGCTTTTTCGGCGGAAAACTTCCTGAAGCGCCCGCCCGGCGAAATCACCTTCCTGATGAAGCTGCTGCACCGCTATTTGAAGAACGAACTGCCGCTGATGCAGCGCAACAATATCCGTCTGCAGTTCATCGGACGCCACCATGAGCTGCCGCAAGAAGTGCAGGAGCGCATGGCCTGGGCCAAGGAGCAGACGTCGCACAACACCGGCATGGTGCTCACCCTGGCGCTGAATTATGGATCGCGGTCTGAAATTGTGGATGCCTTCAAGGCCATGGTCACCGCGGCCGCCCACAACGGCGGCATTGACCATCTGACGATTGACGAAGAGACCGTCAGCCGCCACCTTTATACCCACAATCTTCCCGAACTGGACCTGGTCATCCGCACCAGCGGAGAAATGCGCTTGAGCAACTTCCTGTTGTGGCAGGTGGCGTACGCTGAGATCTACGTGACCAAAACTCTGTGGCCGGACTTCAACGGCCTGCATCTGCTGGAAGCCATCCAGGAATTCCAGAAGCGCGACCGCCGCTATGGCGGCCTGAACGAGCCGGCCGCGGCCACCGGCGCGCCGCATCATCCACCAATCCATCCGCATTCCCACACCAAATGAAGCGCGTCCTGACGGCCGTTGTGCTGATTCCGGTGGTGCTGCTGTTGGTGTTCAAAGCGCCCTTGTGGCTGTTCGCGCTGGCGCTGGCGGCGATCGTCGTTCTCAGCATCCATGAGTACTTGAATGTGATCAAAGGGTACGGCATTCAACCGATGATCTGGCTAACCTACCTTACTTCGCTGGCCTTGATTGCGGTGCTGCTGTTCGATAATGACCCCCACTTCGCGCGGCTCCAATCGGTTGCCAGGTCTTTCCCAATCGTTCCCTTCCTGCCGTTGGTCTTTGGAATTCCACTGGTTTTTCGGCATGACATGCATATGGCATTCCCTGCCGCGGGTTCCTCAGCATTTGCCGTACTCTATCTTGCCCTGCCGCTTGGGTTACTGATACCACTCCGTAATGCTCCCGACGCAGGATTCCTGGTTCTATTCGCGTTGCTCTCTGTGTGGGCTGGGGATACGGCTGCCTACTACGTCGGCAGGAACCTGGGACGCCTCAAGCTAGCTCCTGTGGTGAGCCCAAAGAAAACCTGGGAAGGCGCAATCGCGTCCGTAGTTGCTAGTGTAGGAGTGGCGCTTTTGATCTTTCATTTCAGAGGACCGCTCAACAGCCTGTTCTCTGCTGGGCCCGCGTTGCACCATGATCCATCCCTGGCTGGAACCGAAAAAGGCCTAGCACTCGTCTCCATCATTGCTCTAGGAATCATCACGAACGTGGCAGCACAATTCGGGGATCTATTCGAATCTGTGCTGAAACGAGGCGCGAACATCAAGGACTCGGGCACTCTTCTGCCGGGCCACGGCGGCATTCTGGACCGCATTGACGCGTTGCTCTTTGCCATTCCCGTCGTGTGGTACTATGCGAATCTAACCGGATTTCTCCAATCAAATTCCCTTAAATGAAACGCATCGCCATCCTCGGTTCCACCGGTTCCATCGGTCAAAGCACGCTCAGCGTGATCGCGTCGCATCCTGAGCGCTTTGAGCTGGTGACCATCGCCGCTGGAGCAAACGTTGACTCCGCGCTGGAACAAGCCCGCCGCTGGAAACCCAAAGTTCTTTCGCTGGCGTCTGAGCAGAGCGCGGAAAGAGTCTCTAAGCAACTCAAGGCCGAGGGCCTGGGGCACATTGAAGTCGTAAGCGGACAGGCTGGCACAGTGCGCGTGGCCACGCACCCGGAAGTTGATTTTGTAGTCAGCGCCATCGTGGGCGTCGCTGGACTCAAAGCCACGTACGAAGCCGTCCGCGCGGGCAAGGCCATTGGCCTGGCCAACAAAGAATGCATGGTCGCCGCGGGCGAGTTGATCACCGCGGAAGCACGCAGGCAGGGCAAGCCGCTGCTGCCCATTGACAGCGAGCACAACGCCGTCCACCAGTGCATGCGCGGCGGACGGCTCAACGAAGTCGAGCGCGTGTGGCTCACAGCCAGCGGCGGGCCGTTCCTGCACACGCCGCAAAAAGAATTTGAAAAGATCACCGTGGAGCAGGCGCTGAACCATCCCACGTGGAAGATGGGCCGGCGCATCACCATTGATTCCGCCACCATGATGAACAAAGGCTTCGAGGTGATTGAAGCCTGCCGCCTCTTCGACCTGCCGCCGGCCAAGGTCAGCGTGATCGTGCACCCGCAGTCCACCATTCACTCCATGGTCGAGTTCAATGACGGTAGCCTGCTGGCGCAGCTCTCAGTGACCGACATGCGGCTGCCTATCCTGTACGCGCTGACGTTTCCGGACCGCGTCGCCAGCGACCTGCGCTTCAACGTGCTCGACCTCAAGAAGCTGGACTTCTGCCCTCCGGATTTCGCCAAATTCCCCTGCCTGCGCCTGGCCTATGAAGCGGCGGAATCGGGCGGTTCTAAGTCAATCGCCCTAAACGCCGCCGACGAAGTGGCTGTAGCAGCATTCCTTGGCCGCGAGATCGGCTTTACCGACATATCTAAGGTCGTAGAACAAACAATTCGTGAAACAAAAACCCGCCAGCCCGAATCTATAGAAGAGGTACTTGCCTTGGACGCCCAGGCGCGCGAACTGGCCCGACAAAAATTGTCACATCAGCTAACTCGCTAGCCCGCCTCGCTCCTTTTGCAGTTAAAATGGATACAGTCTCATATGCATTTGTTCATCCCTTCCACTTTCGGTCTTTTCCTGGCGATTCCTGATCCGCTGATAACTCCACTGGCGTTCGTGTTTGTGCTGGGCGTGCTGGTTTTTGTCCATGAGTTCGGCCACTACGCGGTGGCCAAGTTGTGCGGCGTGCGGGTTGAAGTCTTCAGCCTGGGTTTTGGCAAGCGTCTTTGGGGCTTCCATCACGGCGACACCGACTATCGCGTCAGCCTCTTGCCTCTGGGCGGCTACGTGAAGATGGCGGGCGAGAACCCCATGGAAGACCGCACGGGGGATCCCGGCGAGTTCATGAGCCACCCGCGCTGGCAGCGGTTTTTGGTCGCCATTGCCGGGCCGGCGATGAATGTCATCCTGGCCATCGCAGTGCTCACCGGCGTGAACATGGTGCACCATGAATACCGCGCCTCTCTGCGCGAGCACGTGGACGTGATTGCCGTGACGCCCGGCTCCAGCGCCGCCAACGCCGGCATTCAAAAGGGCGACCGCATTGTGCGCGTGCAGGACACCGCGAACCCGAACTGGAAAGAAGTGCTGAACGCCGCTATGATCCCCCGCAAGACGGTGGACCTGACCATCCTCCGTGGCGGCCAGACACATACCGTACAGGTACTGTCTCAGCCCACCGGGCCGGACGGAAGCGGCGATATCGGTCTTGAACTGCCGGAGGCTGTAGGCTCACTGGAACCCGGCGGACCGGCTGTGCTGGCCGGCGTCCACATTGGCGATGTGCTGGTGTCGCTGGACGGCGTCGTCGTTACCGATATCTCAGAACTCCTGGCCTCCCTGCAAAAAACCAAAGACAAGCCGGTGGAGCTGACCGTGCTTCGCGACGGCCACGAATTGAAGTTTCAAATGACCCCCCGGCCCATGCCCGTAAAGTATCGCGTGGGCCTGGGACCGTATCACTTGGACAAACTCCCGTTTCTCGCGGCCTTGGACGAATCCTACCTGGAGTGCAAAGAGAACTCCGTGCAGATCTTCAGGCTGCTGCACAGCATGATGGGGGACACCAAACTGGTCAAGCAGATGAGCGGGCCAATCGGGATCATGAAGATCACCGGCGAAGCCGCCCGGATCAGCCCGCCCATGCTGTTCAAAATCATGGCCCTGATCAGCGTCAACCTGGCCATCTTCAACCTGCTGCCCATTCCTATCCTGGATGGAGGCCTGGTCCTGATGCTGCTGATTGAAAGCGTGATGCGCCGGGACATCAACCAGCAGGTCAAAGAACGCGTCTATCAGGCTGCTTTTGTATTCCTGATCCTGTTCGCCGCCATGGTCATCTACAACGACCTGGCCAAGCAGTTCCATGGGTGACGAGTTGAGGCAAGTTTGATTTCTTCAGGACCGCCGGAAACCCGGCGGTTTTGATTTTGCGGCGAACCGTCATCTCATGGGAACCAACTTCTTCGCTGCGCCATCCCACCGCCACGCGGCTTCTGTTCCCGTCAGGTGCACCCCGCCCAGCCACACGTCAATCCCGCCGCACAGCTTGATCCAGTCGGCTTTGCCGGCCAGCAGCATGCGGCCGTCTTCGCTGATGGCGTAATCGTCATCAGACTTTTTTTGCAGGGCCGGATGCGGACCAGCCGCGAGGCCGGCGATCCGCAGAAAGACCGACGCGTCGCCCCACGGGCACTCTTCGAATTTACTCGCGGCAAAATAGATGTCCCGCTGGCTTCGGGCGCCGGATTCGGCGGCACGCAGGACCTGCCGCTGGGTGCGCGAGAGTCCATCGCTGACCCCGGGATACTCCTCAAACCAGCGCATCAGCGCCGCGCGCAGGAACCGCATTTCAGGAAAGTCGCTGCCCGCCAACTCGAACAGCTCTTCCGGCGAAGGCGCGCGAAAGGCGTGCCATACGTCTTTGCCAATCGCCAACTGGGTTGCGGAAACCGTGCGGCGCACGGGAAAAAGCCGCGCCAGTTGCCGGGCGCTCAACTGTCCAAGACCGTAAAACGGCTGTACGCCGGGAAAGGCATTCTCCTGGATCAGGCTGAGCCGGGTCTTGCCCAGGTCCTGCGTGGAAAACCAGTCGAGCAACTGGAGAAGCTGCAGCTGGTCGTAAAGATCATGCTCAAACCACAGCACCACTTCTTCGTGTTTGCGGAAGCCGGCCAGCGCGCGGTCGCGCTCGGCAAAACTGGCGCGAATTTGCTCAACGCTCCAGCCGAATCCCGCCAGCGCCTGCGCGCGCACCTCAGACAGCGCCTCGAGGGTGTCCAATTGCGGGACGGGCCCGTCATGCAGCACGTCAGCCCAGGAGATGTATTGGCCGGGAAACCTGCCCTGGCGAAACGTCTCCACTACGGAGTCGCCGTTGGTGATATGCAGCACACGCAAAGGCTACCACAGGGCGAACAGGGCTTATCCCGAAGAAAATGGATTCCGTGAGAGGAAGGGGGAACCCTTGGATCGTGGAGGTGAAGGGCTCCCCTTTTGAGCAGTGAGGCATTCAATCACTATGCGATGGTTATAAGCTTGGCATCTCGGCCATGGGTTAAAGGACGATGAAATTCTTCTGGAAATTGCCGTCGCTAGAGGGCGTGGCACAGGACGCAGCCAGCGGCCCCTCGCGGCCGTTCTGGTCTATCGTCCCTTGCCCGACAAACGGTAAAATAGTTGCCCGGAGAAGGATGCCATGATGCCCAGGATTCTTGCCTCTTTATTGCTGCTGCTGCCGGTGTTCTCCGCGGCCTCTGGTTCTCGCAACGACGAAAAACCCTATGACCGCAAGGAAGTGGAAGCCAAGCTCAAGCAAATCCTGGTGGGTAAAGTAGCGGTCATGCAACAGTTCTACCGCGAGCACGAACTGCATTTTGACTCTTACGGCAATCTGGTGGGCACCGCAAAAATCGGGCCGTGGACGGCTTACGGCCGCGTGGAAATCGCGACTGCGAAGCTGGGCGATAAGACGCTGCTGTTGACCGGCAAACGCAACGTCATGCGCTGGGAAGGCACCGAGATGGGCAACTACACGCTGGACGATGATGAAGTCCGCATTACTATTGACCTGCCGCCCAATCCCAGCGGTAATGCCATTTCGGCCACGCTGGCCAAAATCTTCCTTTTTCGGGCACAGCGCTTGTCAGACATTGTGCCCGAGTACTGGAAAGATTTTCTCACCACCGAGCGGTCGCGCAGCGCGCAATGGCAGCAGCGGCAGGCGGAGATGCTCAAGGACGTAAAGAACGTTGGCGACGACGTCAAGCCGCCCAAACTGCTTTCCAAGGCCAATAGCATTGAGATTGGACCGGCGCCGTTCAAGGACGTGAACGCCGAAACGGTCACGCTGCAGTTCATCGTTGACCCCAGCGGCAGCGTGAAGGACGTGCAGATCACCAAACCAGTGGGCGCCGGAGCCGACGACCCCGTGGCGGAAGTGATTGAGCAGTGGAAATTTGAGCCGGCCACCAGCAGCGCCGGGCCGGTTAGCGTGTTGATGTACGCCAAGCGCCTGATCAGGTTTGAAAAGCAGCAGGGTATGCCGCTGCACCCCTGCCCCTTGGCGACGGATGCCAGCGTCTGCCAGTAGGAACCAGCCGTCGCGGGATCAGCAGGCGTCGCCACGCAATGCTGCACCACAAGCGGGCGGCTGCGGGGCCCTTGATTTTTCGCGCTCAAGTATAATCGGACGTTTGCAACTTTCCCTGTGAGGCTATCCGGCATGGCACAGCCAATTGCGACTATCCCCGCATTGAAAGACGTGTTCACACAACTGAAGACCCGCATGGACAAGGCGGTGGAAGACTTCCGCACCAACCTGGCGGCGGCGCGCACCGGACGCGCGTCTGTGCATATGGTGGATACCGTCCGCGTTCCTTACTACGGCTCTGAGATGCCGCTGAATCAGGTGGCCAGCGTGCACGTGCCGGAAGCCCAGTTGATCACCGTGCAGCCGTTCGATCCCAGCATTATGGGCGAGATCGAAAAGGCCATCCGCTCCGCCGGGCTGGGACTGAACCCCATGAATGACGGCAAGCTGATCCGCGTCCCCGTGCCTCCTCTCACCGAAGAACGCCGCAAAGACATGGTCAAGCACCTGCACAAGATTCTTGAAGACCACCGCACGGCCATACGCAACATCCGCCGCGACGGCAATGACGCCGTCAAGAAAGCCATGAAGGACAAGAAAATCGCCGAAGATGACGAAAAGAAAGCGCTGGACGAAGTCCAGAAGCTGACTGACGCGGAAATCAAGAAGATGGAAGAGATGTCCGCCGCGAAAGAGAAAGAGTTGATGACGGTGTAACATCGTCATCTGGTGACCGGGTGATCGGGTGATCTGAACGCCAAGCCGGCCCGGATTTTCTTATGGCCCGATGATCCGATCTCCCATCGCCAGATCTTAATTCATGTCCGATCCAGCCGCCACGCAAGCGAACGCAGTGCCCGCCGCCGATGTATTTCCTCCGCAGCAGCCCGTCAACCCCAACTGGCGGCGCAGCTTCTGGGCGCTCATCATCACGCAATTTCAAGGCGCGTTCAGCCTCAACGTCCTGCGTTATCTGCTCACCTTCATGGTGCTGGGCACGGCGTTGGATGAGGTCCGCAGGAACTCTCTGGCTTCGCTCATTACTGCTCTGTTCTTCATTCCCCTTGTGTTGTTCAGCATGGCCGGCGGCTTCCTGGCTGACCGCTTCAGCAAGCGCCAGGTCACCGTCGCCACCAAGGTCATCGAAATTGCCGCCATGGTGCTGGCCATCTTCGCCTTGTCGGCCACCCAGCAGCAGCGCCTGGTGCAGTTGACTGATCTTTGGCGGGACCCGAGTTTGCTGTTCTCGCACTTTCCGCTGGCCCTGCTGGTGCTGTTCGTTGTGGCCATGCAGGCCGCCCTGTTTGGTCCCTCCAAGTACGGGCTGCTGCCGGAGTTGCTGCCGGAGAAGTGGCTCTCCTGGGGCAACGGCATCATTGAACTGGGGACGTTCCTGGCCATCATCTCCGGCGCCATGGCCGCCGGCTGGATTGCCCAGACCTTCCAGGGACGCGAACCGTATGCGGGCGGAATGCTTGTGGCCCTGGCCGTCCTGGGATGGCTCACCAGCCTGGCCATCGCCAAGATTCCCGCGGCGGCGCCGCAGAAAAAATTTCGCGCGAACTTTGTAGCCGAACTCAGCGAGCAGGTCCAGCTCATGCGTCCGGACCGTGCGCTGTGGCTGGCTGTGTTGGGCAACACTTACTTCTGGTTCCTCGGCACTCTGTTCCTGCAGACCGTGCTGGTCTACGGCAAGGACGTGCTCAATCTCAGCACCACGCGCATCGGCTTTCTCGATGCCGCCCTGGCCCTGGGGATTGGCGCGGGCAGCGTTCTGGCCGGATATCTTTCCGGGAACAAGATCGAATACGGCTTGATCCCGCTGGGTGCGCTGGGCATGACGGTGATGGCCGCGCTCTTCGGCGGCGTGCCGCACAGCTTTCTCTCCGCGCTGGGAGTGCTGGCCGGACTGGGGATCTTTGGCGGCTTCGTCGCCGTGCCGGTCAATGCGCTCATCCAGCATCGTCCTGCGGCGGACAACAAAGGCGGAATCATCGCCGCCGCTAATCTACTCTCTTTCATTTCTGGAGCGGCTGCCGCGGGAATGTATTTTGCCCTGACCCGCTACGGTCATCTGCACTCGCCCGGCGTGTTCGTCGCCGGCGCCGTCTTTACTTTGGCGGGAACTGTCTATGTTCTCTACCTCTTGCCCGACTGGTTCCTGCGCCTCCTGCTGTTCTTCCTCACACACACGCTCTACCGCATCAAGGTCATAGGCCGCGACAACATCCCGGAAAAAGGCGGCGCGCTGTTCGTCTCCAACCACATGTCATTTGTGGACGTGGCGCTGCTCATCGCCTCCACTGACCGGCCGATCCGCTTTGTCATGTTCCAAGGAATTTATGACCAGCCCATGATCAAGCCGTTCGCCAAAATGATGGGGGCGATTCCCATATCGTCCGAGCTGCGGCCGCGGGAGATGATCCGTTCGCTCCGCACCGCCAGCGACGCCATCCGCAACGGGGAGATTGTCTGCATTTTCGCTGAAGGCCAGATCACGCGCACCGGGCAGCTGCTGCCTTTCCGCCGCGGGATGGAACGCATCATGAAGGGAGTGGACGCGCCCATTGTTCCCGTCAATCTCCACGGCGTGTGGGGCAGCGTCTTCAGCTTTGAGCGCAATCGCTTTTTGTGGAAGTTTCCCCGGCGCATTCCTTATCCGGTGACCGTGAGTTTCGGCAAGTGGCTTCCCGCCGACGCGCCCGCCGTGGAAGTGCGGCGCGCGGTGCAGGAGTTGCAGACCGCCGCCTTCGCCGCCGACTACAAACCCAAGCTCACGCTGGACAAGACTTTTGTGCACACCTGCCGCCGCTATCCGTGGCGTTTTGCCGCCGCCGACGGGCGCGTCCCCAAAATCAGCTTTGCCGGACTGCTCAACAAAACCATCTTTGTCGCGCGACGCATGAAGCCTTTGTGGCAAGACCAGGAAATGGTGGGCATCCTGCTGCCGCCGTCCGTGGGCGGAGCGCTGGTGAACTACGCCGCCTCGCTGCTGGGACGCGTTCCAGTCAACCTGAATTACACGGCCAATAATGAAGTGCTGGCGTCGTGCGCCAAGCAATGCAACCTGCAAACGGTGATTACATCGAAGGCGTTCCTCGAGCGCTTCCCGGCCATGCAGATTCCCGGCAAGACCATCCTGCTGGAAGACGCGCTGGACGCGCCGCGGCTCGGCGAAAAGCTGGCCGCGCTGCTCTTGGCGTGGACGTTCCCCTTTCAACTGCTCAAGCGCGCGCTGGGCGCAAAACCGCAAGGCGCCGGTGACCTGGCCACGGTGATCTTCTCCAGCGGCAGCACCGGCGATCCCAAGGGCGTGATGCTCACGCACTACAACATCTATTCCAACATTCGCCAGGTCACCCAGGTCTTCATGCTGCAAGGCAAAGACAAGGTCCTGGGCATTCTGCCGTTCTTCCATTCGTTCGGTTTCACCGCAACGCTGTGGATGCCGGTGGTGCACGGCATTGGCGTGGTGTTCCATCCCAGCCCGCTGGACTCAAAGTCCATCAGCGCGCTGGTGTCGAAGTACAGTGTCACCTTCCTGGTGGCCACGCCGACGTTTCTGCAAGCCTACATGCGGCGCTGTTCGCCGGAACATTTTGGCAGCTTGCAGTACGTGATGGTCGGCGCGGAGAAACTGCCGGAACGCGTGGCCCTGGCGTTTGAAGATGTTTTTGGCATTCGTCCGCTCGAAGGCTACGGATGCACGGAGTGTTCGCCTGTCGTCGCCGTGAACGGGCGTGACTTCCGCGCTCCCGGCTTCCGCCAGGTGGGCGGCCGCCGCGGGACCATTGGACATCCTCTGCCCGGCGTAAGCGTAAAGGTGGTTGATCCTGACACGCTCGAACCTTTGCCGCCCGGCAAGCCCGGCATGCTGATGGTGAAAGGCCCCAACGTGATGAAAGGTTACCTGGGCCGTCCGGAGAAGACCGCAGAAGTGTTGAAAGACGGCTGGTACATCACTGGCGACATCGCCAACCTGGAAGAAGACGGCTTCTTGACCATCACCGACCGCTTGACGCGCTTCAGCAAGATCGGCGGCGAGATGGTGCCGCACATCAAAGTTGAAGACAAATTGCACGAGCTGGCCGGCGCGACGGAGCAGGTGTTTGCCGTGGCCGCCGTCCCCGACGAGAAAAAAGGTGAGCGCCTGGTGGTGCTGCACACCCTCAGCGACGACAAGCTGGCTCCGGTCGTGGAAAAACTTGCCGGCTGTGATTTGCCTGCATTGTGGAAGCCGCGCAAAGACCAGTTCTTCCACGTGGACGCGCTGCCCTACCTGGGCACCGGCAAATTGGACCTGCGTAGTATGAAGGCCAAGGCCGCGGAACTGGCGGGAGCGTCTGCGTAGAAGCAGATAGCTCTCAATCGCCGAGGCCATGTCGTCACAGCCATGAAATGCATTCACTCCTAACCTCAAGAGCCTGTTCGGCTTTCGCAACCCTGTTTACATCGCCGACAACAAGTGCCAGAATAACCGCCGGCCAGCATCCAATAAACAGGCCTTGATGTCCTCTCCTGGAACCATCCACGAAGGCGCGCAGCCCCGGCAACCCATGCTGGTCCGGTTGGTTATTGCGCTGCCCAACTGGGGACTGCGCGTTCTGCTGTGGGTGCTGAGCCGCATCGTCTATCGCATCAGGGTCCTGGGCAAAGAGAACATCCCGCGCAAGGGCGGCGCGCTGCTGGTGTCGAACCACATGTCATTTGTGGATGTGGTACTCATCAGCGCGGCAGCCAACCGTCCCATTCGTTTTCTGATGTTCCGCGACGTCTATGACAGCCCCTTCATCAAACCGTTTGCGCTGCTGATGCGGGCGATTCCCATCCCCACTGAACTGCGCCCGCGGGACCTGATCGAGTCCTTCCGCGTGGCCAGTGCCGCCATCCGCGCCGGCGAACTGGTCTGCGTGTTCGCCGAAGGCCAGATCACGCGCACCGGCTCCATGCTACCTTTCCGCAAAGGCATGGAGCGGATCATCCGCGGCGTGGACGCGCCTATCATCCCGGTGAACCTGCACGGCGTGTGGGGAAGCATCTTCAGTTACGAGCGTGAGCGTTTTCTGTGGAAAGCCCCGCGGCGCATGCCGTATCCGGTGACGGTCAGCTTTGGCAAGTGGCTGCCTTCCACGGCGAGCGCGTCAGAGGTTCGGACGGCGGTGCAGGAACTGCATGCCGCGGCCTTTGAGGCCGATCGCGCGGCCGATCGCACGCTCGACCGCGTGCTGGTGCGCACCGCGCGCCGCTATCCGTGGCGTTTCTGTATGGGCGACGCGCGCTTCCCCAAAGTCAGCTTCGCTGACATGCTGCTCAAACTGATCTTCGTGACCCGGCGTCTGCGCGCACACTGGAAAGACCAGGAGATGGTGGGCGTGCTGTTGCCGCCGTCGGCCGGCGGCGCGCTGGTGAATTTCGCGGCCACGCTGCTGGGTAAAGTTCCAGTGAATTTGAATTACACCGCCAGCACTGAGGTGCTGGAATCCTGCGCGCAGCAGTGCAAGCTGCAAACGGTGATTACTTCCAAGCTGTTCATGGAGAAGCTGGCGGCCATCAACAAGATTGAAGTTCCCGCGCACACGGTGTATCTGGAAGACGTGCTGGCCAATCCTAAGACCAAGGAAAAGCTGGCGGCGCTGTTCATCGCCTTCTTCCTGCCGTATGCCCTGATGAAGCGCGTGCTGGGCGCGACGAAGCGCACCACCAACGATCTGGCCACCGTCATCTTTTCCAGCGGCAGCACGGGCGATCCCAAGGGCGTGATGCTCACCCATCACAACGTGCTGGCCAACATCCGCCAGATGACCCAGGTGTTCTCGTTCACCAGTGAAGACAAGCTGCTGGGCATACTGCCGTTCTTCCACGCGTTTGGCTTCACCGTAACCCTGTGGCTCACGGCGACCTACGGCGTAGGCGTGGTCTACCATCCCAGCCCGCTGGACGCGCAGATCATCGGCGAGATGACGCGCAAGTACAAAGCCACGTTCCTCATCGCCACGCCGACTTTTTTGCAGGCGTACATGCGCCGCATTCCGCGCGAAGACTTTGCCAGCCTGCGCTGCGTGCTGGTGGGAGCGGAAAAGCTATCGGAGCGCGTGGCGCGAGCCTTTGAGGACACGTTCGGCGTCCGGCCGCTGGAAGGTTACGGGTGCACCGAATGCTCGCCCGTGGTGGCGGTCAATATCTTTGATTTTCGCGGGCCGGGCATCGTGCAGCGCGGCGCGCGCCCGGGGACCATTGGCCAGCCGCTGCCCGGCGTGAGCATCCGCATTGTTGATCCAGATAGCGGCGCGGCGCTTTCGGCGAACACTCCGGGCATGCTGCTGGTACGCGGGCCCAACGTAATGCAGGGTTACCTAGGACGGCCGGAGAAGACGGCGGAAGTACTGCGCGACGGCTGGTACACCACTGGCGACATTGCCGCTGTCGCCGAAGACGGCTTCTTGACCATCACTGACCGGCTCAGCCGCTTCAGCAAGATCGCCGGCGAAATGGTCCCGCACGTGAAAGTGGAAGAGACGCTGCACGAACTGGCGGACACAGCGGAGCAGATTTTCGTAGTTTCCGCCGTGCCGGACGAGAAAAAAGGCGAGCGGCTGATCGTTTTGCACGTTCTCAGCGAAGACCAACTGGCGCCAATCCTGCAGAAGCTTGCGGAGTCCGACCTGCCGGCGCTGTGGAAGCCGCGCAAAGACCAGTTCTTCCGCGTGGACACCCTGCCCTACCTGGGCACCGGAAAGCTCGATCTGCGCGCATTGAAGACGCGAGCCAATGAAGTGGTGATGCCAGTCGCCGGGTGATCTTCCATTTACCAGATGGTGCGCAGCAACGGGCTGGCACGTAATCTCGCGTCGCGGGTGACCAAAGACATTCCTTCCGCCACGGCGGTCGCGCCAATCAACCGGTCGGCGGGATCGGCGGGAAAATCCGCGGGAAATTGAGCTGCCAGCGCTGCGACTTCGGGCGTGATCGGCTTGATGACCACCCCTTCGGTCAGCAGCCGGACCGAGGCATCCACCGTGCCAAAAGCTTGAATCCTACCGCGTGCAATGAGCATGGCCAGTTCCCACAGCGAAATGGAGGCAATGGCCACGCCATCCATTTTTTGCGCCTGCAAGATGGCGGCGTGGGCGGCATGGGACAGACGCTTCCGCTCAGCGACGGCCCACACCAACGCATGAGTATCCAGCAGGATCACCGCAGCGCGTCCCAGGTTTCCGCGGGCACAACCGGCGATTCAATGTCCCCGGTAATTTTCACGGTCCCTTCCAATCGTCCAAGAAAGGGCGCGGGAGTGTCGTCGGCTGGGATCAATTTGGCCACGGCCCGTCCGCGCTTGGTGATCAAGACGGTTTCTTTGGTTCTCTGCACGCTGTCCATCACCGCCAGGCAACGCGCCTTAAACTCGCCGGCAGGCATCTTCTTCATGGTTATATCATCCTGTTCATGGTCATAATAACATGACCATATTAAGAAGAGAAAGGATTTTGACGAATCCGCCGAGTACGGCAAACCGGCAAATGTGGCCTTCCACCGGCACACTTGCCCACCCAAGCCTTCGCCATCGACATATAATTGCCTCTTATGAAGAAAGTTGTCCGCGCCGCCTGCCCGCATGATTGTCCTGACGCTTGTGGCGTGCTGATTACCGTGGAAGACGGGCGCGCGACCAAGGTCCAGGGCGATCCCGCGCATCCGGTGACGCGCGGGTTTCTCTGCGCCAAAGTCACCAAGTACCTGGACCGCGTGTATTCCCCGGACCGCGTGCTGTACCCCATGCGGCGCATCGCGCCCAAGGGAAAAGGCAAGGGCGACGCCTCAGACTTTGCCCGCATCAGTTGGGACGAAGCGCTCAACGAAATTGCAGCGCGCTTCAAGCAAGTTTCCGCCGAGTTCGGCCCGGAAGCGATTCTCCCTTACTCCTACGCCGGCAACATGGGCGTGCTCACCTTTGCCGGTATGGCGTTCCGGTTCTTCCACCGGTTGGGCGCCTCGCAATTGAACCGCACCATCTGCGCCACGGCCGGCGCGGCGGGCAACATGTCGGTTACTGGGCGCAACATCGGGACGGAGCCGGAGCAATTCGCAAAATCGAAATACATTATTGCGTGGGGCGCCAACATCCACGGGACCAACATCCATCTGTGGCCGTTCATCGAAGAAGCGCGGCGCGACGGCGCCAAATTGGTGGTGATTGACCCGTATTTGACGCGCACCGCCAAGGCCGCCGACTGGTATCTGCCCATCAATCCCGGCACGGACGTGGCTCTGGCGTTGAGCATGATGCACGTGATCATCGGCGAAAACCTGCACGACGCTGACTACCTGAGCAAATACACCGTCGGCTTTGAGCAGCTGAAGCAGCGAGTGCAGGATTACCCGCCGGAAAAAGTCGCCCAATGGACCGGAATCTCCGCGGACGACATCCGCAAGCTGGCGCGGGACTACGCCACGCAACGCCCCGCCACCATTCGCGTGAACTACGGCGTGCAACGCGCGGAGAACGGAGGCTCCGCCGTTCGGGCCATCGCCATGCTGCCGTGCGTAACGGGGTCGTGGAAAGAAGTGGGCGGCGGGATGCAACTCTCGCTCAGCGGCTCGTTCGGGCTCAACAACCCGGCCCTGGAACGCCCTGACCTGATGGCCAAAAGCCCTCTGGGACGCGGCGCTCGCATGATCAACATGGTGGAGCTGGGCACGGCGCTTAACCAGCTCGACAATCCTCCGGTCAAGGCCGTGTTTGTTTTCAACTCCAACCCGGCCGTCGTCGCGCCCGACAACAACGAAGTGGTCCGTGGCTTCTCCCGGCCAGACCTGTTTACCGTAGTCCACGAACAGTTTTTTACTGACACCACGAATTTCGCGGACATCGTGCTGCCGGCAACCACGTTCTTTGAACACAAGGACCTGACCAAAGCGTACGGGCATACTTACGTACAGGTTTCCAATCAGGCGATTGCGCCGCTGGGCGAGTGCCGCTCCAATCATGACGTCTTCACCGATCTGGCCGCCCGTATGGGCTTCACCGAAGACTGCTTCCTCCAGAGTGTGGACGAGATGATTGACCTGGCCCTGGTCCCCAGCACCGGCAACCCGAGGTTGGACGGCTGGCTGGACGGCATCACGCGCGAGCGTCTGGAAAATGAAGGCCCCACGCGCCTGAACTTCGGCAACGGCGATGCCCCCTTCCTGCCCTACACGCAGGGAGGCTTCTTCACCCCCAGCGGCAAGGCTGAACTCTTCAGTGAAGCTCTGGCCGCCCAGGGCAAGGACCCGATTGCGGCGTTTGTTCCGCCGCAGGAATCACGGCATTCGGAAAAAGCCAAAAAGCTTCCGCTGGAACTGCTGTCGCGCAAGGCCGATAACTTCCTGAACTCCAGCTTCTGCAACGTGGATTCGGTCAAAAAAATGGAGCAGCCTGATCTGCTGGAGATCCACGCGGACGACGCCGGCCAACGCGGCATTCGCGAGGGCGACTGGGTGCGGGTCTTCAACAACCGCGGCGAAGTGCGGCTGCGCGCCCACGTCAACGGCGCGGTGCAGCGCGGCGTGGTGGCCGCCAAGTTGAACTGGGCCCGTCTGGCTCCTGACGGCAAGAGCATTAACGTGCTTACTTCTGAAACGCTTACCGACCTGGGAGAGGGTCCGGCGTTCTACTCATGCCTGGTGGAAGTTGAGCCGGTTTGCGGGCGTGAGCGCAGCGGGAGCCCGCAGGCGAAATCCTGAGCGAGCAGAGCGAGTCGAAGGATCTGCTATTAGCAGGCGTGAGCGATCCCGCATAGCGGGAGGAGCGGGAGGCTGCTGCCAACATCCTGAGCGACCCTGAGCCTTGCCTAAGGGGAGTCGAAGGATCTGTTTTTCTACGGCAGCAAGAATGCCGGCGACGATTAACGGCAAGCGTCGAAGAAATCCCACAAAAACCCCGCAAGGTTCCGGCAATGCGGCGTTCTTATCCCACGGAGTAGACCGTCTCGGGCAAGGGCCTGCTCCGGCGAACCACTGGATTTTGAAAGATGTACCGGCAAGTGATCGAGCCGATGAGGAGTTCATGGGAACCCACGTGTTGCTCCTCAAGGACGGAACTCTAACAGCGGAGTCACTAGGAAAAACGCCACGGGCGGGCGGAGGGCAAAAGCGCTGCGGTGGGCAGGCTACGGGCAGACGCTGAATGGTCAAGTGGCACTCCAGCGATAACTCCCGTATAATCTGAGTTTTCCCAACTTGTTCTGAGGGTAGTCATATCTTGGTGTCTTTCAAGGAAACCAGTCGGAAGTGCGCCTGCCTGTCGCTGACGCGGGTCCTCGTCCTGTGTCTTGTCGTCTTCTGGCTGGCCCCCGTGGTGGCCCAGCAAAATGGCCAACTCATTCAGGATATTGACGTCAGCGGCAACCGCAAGGTCCCCAGTGAGACCATCAAAGCCCGCATTTACAGCCGCGCGGGCGATGTTTACGACGAAGCCGCCTTGCAGCGCGACCTCCGCTCGGTATGGAACACCGGGTACTTTGACGACGTCCGGGTGGAACGCGAAGAGTCCCCCAAGGGCTGGATCATTCACTTTTACGTCCGGGAAAAACCCACCATCCGGACCATTGACTATCACGGGCTGAATTCGGTTTCCCAGAGTGACGTGCTGGAGCGCTACAAAAAAGCCAAGGTCGGCCTGACCGTGGACAGCCCTTACGATCCCACCAAAGTGATCAAAGCCAAAGTGGCCCTGCAGCAACTGCTGTCCGAGCACGGGCGCCAGTTCGCCGCCATCGCCGTTCAGGTGCAGCAGATACCGCCGGCTTCGGTGTCCGTGACCTTCAGTGTGAAAGAAGGTCCCAAGATCAAGGTGGGCAAGATCACTTTCCAAGGCAACCAGCATGTTCCCAGCCGCAAACTGCGCGCGGCCATGAAGAACCTGCATCCCATCGGCATTCCCAGCTCCATCTTCCTGGAAAACATCTTCAGCAAGACCTTTGACGCCTCCAAGCTGGAAGAGGACGCCGAGCGCGTGCGCGACGCCTTGCAGCAGCGCGGCTACTTCAAAGCCACCGTGGAAGACCCCAAGACCCAGTTGCGGGACGTGACCGGAGGCCTGCACATTCCGGTCATCCAGAAGCGGCCGGCCAAGGTGATGGACATTACCATCGCTCTGGAAGAAGGCCCCAAGTTCAAGCTCAAGGGCATCACGTTCAAGAACTACAAGGCCATCACCAACACGGTGATCATGCGCAATCTGTTCCCCATCAAAGACGGCGATACCTTTGATACACACATGCTGCAAAAAGGCATTGAGAACCTGCGCAAGGCCTACGGCGAACTGGGATTCATCAACTTTGCCCAGGTCCCCAGCTTTGACATTGATGACGAGAAGAAACTGATCAAGGTCAATATTGATATTGATGAAGGCAAGGCGTATTACGTTCGCCGGATCGAGTTTCAGGGAAACACTACCACCCGCGACCGCATTATCCGGCGCGAACTGTTGATCCAGGAAGGCCAGGTGTTCAACAGCCGGGCGTGGGAAGTGAGCGTGCTGCGCCTGAACCAGCTCAACTACTTTGAATCGCTGAAGCCGGAAGACGATACCGAACGCAAGCTCGACGACGCCAACGGGACCGTGGACCTGATCGTCAAGGTAAAAGAGAAAGGCAAGAACAGCATTGGACTCACTGGCGGCGTGAGCGGCCTGGAAGGCTCGTTCATCGGGCTGAATTACCAGACCAACAATTTCCTGGGACTGGGCGAGACCCTGACCGTCCAGGCCAACGTGGGCAGCCTTTCCCGCGTGCTGCTGTTTGGATTTACCGAGCCGTACATGTTTGACCGGCCGCTGCAACTGGGGTTCACGGTGTTCAGCCGGAAGTTTGATTTCAACCAGGCGCGCCAGGCTTCCATTGCCGCCAACCAGCAATTGAACCTGCCGACGTCCGTGCTCAACCAGTTGCTGAATTACAACCAGTCCAGCACAGGCTTCACCGCTTCAGCCAGCTACGCGCTGGGACATTCCTTTAAGCGCGTCGGGTTGACGTATTCGCTCGACAACACCACCATCAACACGTTCAGCGATGCTTCGCGCAATCTGTTCCAGACCCTGAATTTCCGCAACATTTCCGGTCCCAACGCGCTCAAGGGAATCGTTACCAGTTCGGTGACGCCGACGTTTGGGTTCAGCACCATTGATAATCCCATCCGTCCCCACAAAGGCAAGAGCCTGTTCATTTCCACCGAAGTGGCGGGGCTGGGCGGCAACGTAAAGTTCTATCGCCCGCTGATCGCGTACACGCAATGGAAGCCGCTGTACCACAACAACGTGCTGGGCGTGCACTTCCAGGGCAGCTTCATCAACGGCTTTGGCGGCGAAGCAGCGCCGCCCTACCAGCGCTTCTACATGGGCGGCGAAAACGATCTGCGCGGCTTTGACGTCCGCACCGTGTCACCGTACGTCTTTGTCACCACCATCCAGCCGTTCCAGTTGCACAACCCGGACGGCAGCCTGGTGCCGATTGATCCCACCAACCCGCGGCGAGGCAGCGTGATCGTGCCCATACCGGTCAACAACATCACCCTGCCCGGCGGCGATACCTCCCTGGTGGGCAACGTCGAGTACCGCATCAAAGTGTTCGGACCGGTGGTGCTGGCGCCTTTTGCCGACTTTGGCATGGACTTTGTCGCGCGGGACACGCAGTTGAAGATCGCCGGCGATGCCTTGACGCAACTGAACAGCACGGTGTTTGGCTGTCCCACCATCGTCGGGTTCCAGTGCGCCGGCGGCAACACCATCCCGTTCAGCGGCGCCTTGCAGCCGGTGCCGGGCACCAACTACGTGCCTCGCTTGTCCACCGGACTGGAATTGCAGGTCCTGCTGCCCATTGTGCAGCAGCCGTTCCGCGTTTACTACGCGTACAATCCGCTGACTCTGGACACCATTGTGCGCCAGCCCAGCCCGATCACCCGGGCCATGTTCCCCGCGGGCGCGATTGGCGACTTCAGCTTCCAGCAGGCCATTGCCACGCTGTCCCCGGACTTCCACCTGCAGGAGCCGAAAAAGACGTTCCGCTTCACCATCAGCACCACGTTCTAAAGGAGAAACCAGGTTTGACGCTGCCGGAGAACACAACCTATAATCGGACGTATTCGTCCCTTCTAAGGCAAGCAAGCATTCCTGTCGCGCAGGCGCTTTTGGGACCTCTGGTCCGGCCTGATGTGGAAGCAGCAGTGCAATCAAAAGAGAACGTAATAAGATCGAAGGAGTAATCTAAACCCATGTTTGGTACGTCAAAGATGCGAACCCTGTCCCTCAGCCTGGCGCTGAGCGCCCTATTGGCCCTGGTGGCAAATGCGCAAAGCGCAACGGCTCCGGCAACCAGCGCGGCGCCTGCCGGCGCCAAGATCGGCATCATCAACATTCAGGAAGCCATTGAGAACTGCGCCGAAGGCAAGAAGGAAGCTGATGCCCTGCAGGCCAAGTTCGGCGTGAAGCAAGCCGACCTGAAGAACCGCAAAGACGAGTTTGACAACCTGAC
The DNA here is from genome assembly GCA_020072815.1 of Terriglobia bacterium. Taxonomy (NCBI): domain Bacteria; kingdom Pseudomonadati; phylum Acidobacteriota; class Terriglobia; species Terriglobia bacterium. Next base: position 549,592 of record JAIQGE010000001.1, read on the forward strand.
CAAGCAACTGCAGGCACAGGGCGACAAACTGAGCGATGAAGAGCGCGCCAAACGGGTGAAAGACCTTGAAGGGCGGCAGAAAGGCCTGCAGCGCGATTACGAAGACTTCCAGAATGAAGTGCAAGGCGCCCAGCAGGAAGTGATCAACCGCATCGGCTCCAAAATGATGGTGGTGCTGGGCAAATACGCCAAAGCCAACAATTACACGGTGGTGATGGACGTTTCCACCGGGCAAACCGTCCTTTGGGCCAACGATGGCACGTTGATCACCAAGGAACTGGTGGACGCTTACAACGCGGAGAACCCGGTGTCCGGCGCACCCGCGGCGAAACCCGCGGCTGGCGCAGCGGCCAAGCCCCCCGCGCCCAGGCCCGCCGCTCCCGCTGCCACACCCAAGAAGCCGTAATTGTTTCGAACATGTTCCCAGGCCGCCGCCAATCGGCGGCCTTTTTTCGGCAAAGGTCATCTTTTCGGCTAGGTCATCCGCGATTTGCTCTTCCGCCCGTGCGAATGAAGATCGCGCCGTTGAAACACAAGTCTGAAAAAATAAATCTTAGGAGCCTCCAACCTCAATGTCGCACAAACTACAACTTCAGCTTCGCGTGTTCGGCCTTGCGTTGTGTTCGCTGTTTTCCATCCTCGCTGCCGCGCAGGGCGGTTCCGCACCCGGCAGCGCGCCCGCCAGGACAAAAATCGGCGTCGTGAGCAGCCAGGAAGCCATCCTGGCCACCGACGAGGGCAAGAAGGAGTCAGAGACCATACAACAGCGCTTCGGCCCCAGAGGCAACGCGCTGAAGGCCCAGAATGAAGAAATCGAGAAGTTGAAGTCCCAGTTGCAGGCCCAGAGCGACAAACTCAGCGACGCGGAACGCGCCAAACGAGCGAAAGAAATCAGCGAGAAACAAAAGACCCTGCAGCGCTCCTATGAAGACTTCCAGGCGGAGGTCCAGCAAGCGGAGCAGGAGATCATGACGCGGTTGGGCCAGAAGATGATCAAGGTCCTGGAGAAATACGCTGACAAGAACGGGTACGCGGTCATCCTGGATACCGCCAACCCGCAGACTCCAGTGGTGTGGGTCTACCCGGGAAACAACATTAACAAAGAACTGGTGGATGCTTACAACGCGGAGAACCCGGTCTCCGGCGCGCCTGCTGGCGGCGCGGCAAAGCCCGCAACACCCGCGGCCAAGCCCGCGGCGACACCAAAGAAACCGTAATTGTTCCGTAAATCTGCGCAGGCCGCCGCTTACCGGCGGCCTTTATTTTTTTCCATGACAGCTTCGCGTGGAGCTTGCGCGCCGCTCTCCGGTGTCAAATCTCTCACCGGAGGTACGGAATGTTTCTAGAAACTCTGCTTGAATCTTCGCCGGCTGCGCGCAAACGCAAACGCTGGCCCATGTTGACGGCGTTCACACTGGAGCTGACGGCCGCCGCGGTCCTCATCCTCATCCCGCTGTTTTCTACCGGCATTATTCCGATTTTTGCACGCGTACCGCAGCCGGCTTTGCACGTTGTGCGCGTGGCGGACAAGACCCCGGTGAAGCCGGCAGGTGGCGCGACCACGGGCGGAACCCGCGGCTCGGCTGCACGCTTCGTAGAGGTCGCAGCCATCGGGAACCAAATAAACTATCCGCCGCAGACTGACATCGGGCCGGCGAACGAACCCACCTACATCATTGGCAACTGCACCAGCAACTGTCTGCCGGATGGTCCGCCGACCGGTGGCAACAGTTCTCGTCCTCAGCCAGGACCGGCGACGCCGGGCAGAATCTCCGTCCTGTCAGAAGGCCGGCTGCTCCACCGGGTGGAACCGGTCTACCCGCATCCCGCAACCGTCATCCATTTGCAGGGCGTGGTCAAGCTGCATGCGCTCATCGCCAAGGACGGCACGGTGCAAAGCCTGAACGTAATCAGCGGCCATCCGCTGCTGGCCGCCGCCGCGATTGACGCCGTCCAGCAGTGGCGTTATCGCCCGTACATTTTGAATGGCGAGCCGGTGGAAGTGGAGACGTTCATCACCGTGACTTTCAAGAGGAATGGGGATTAGCTTTCAGTGTTGGCGCAGACCCGTGGGAATCCCGGACAAGCTCAGGCGAACCCATCAGTTCCCGGCCGGACGGGGATTCCCCGGCCGGCCTTAGCTTTTCTGTGGAAAAATCTGTGCAATTCGCATCGTCAGGATTCCCGGCTGGCGCTTTTCCCGTGACTTACGGGACGTTTGCCCAAATCGTGTTGCAATTGCAAACTGTAGATTTCGCACAACTTACGTTGCATCCGTTGCAAGCGAAATGAGTTGCAGAGGCTGGGGGAGCAAGCTTGCACCAGGAATCAAGGATTTACACATTTTCGGGGAGCAACGAATGCCACTTGTGAGCATCATTGGTTCTCGCCCACCTTAAGCACGGCCAGAAAGGCTTCCTGGGGGATGTCCACACGGCCAATGCGTTTCATGCGCTTCTTGCCCTCTTTTTGCTTTTCTAAAAGCTTGCGTTTGCGCGTGATATCACCGCCGTAACACTTGGCCAGGACATTTTTGCGAATAGCCGACACGGTTTCACGGGCAATGATCTTGGCGCCGATGGAGGCCTGAATCGGCACCTCAAACATCTGCCGCGGGATCAGCTCCCGCATCTTGGAAACCAGCGCCCGCCCGCGTTCGTAAGCGAAGTCGTGGTGCACGATGATGGAGAGCGCGTCCACCGGCTCGCCGGCCACCAGAATGTCCAGCTTGACCATGGGCGACTCCCACGTACCGGACAGATGATAGTCGAGCGAAGCGTAGCCGCGGGAGACGGTCTTCAGCCGGTCATAGAAATCCAAAACAATTTCATTGAGCGGCAGCTCGTAGGTGAGCATCACCCGGCTGGCGCTCACGTACTCAAAACCTTTCTGCTTGCCGCGCTTGTCTTCCACCAGCTTGAGTATCCCGCCGACGTACTCTTCGTTGGTCAGGATGGTGGCCATGATCACCGGCTCTTCAATCTTGGCAATCTCGCTGGGCGAGGGCCAGCGCGAAGGGTTGTCAACCTCGATCTTCTCTTTGTCCGTTTTGGTGATCAGGTAGCGCACTGAAGGAGCGGTGGTGATCAGCTCCAGCCCAAACTCGCGCTCCAGGCGCTCCTGGATGATTTCCATGTGCAGCAGGCCGAGAAAACCACAGCGGAACCCGAAGCCCAGCGCGGCGGAGCTTTCCGGCTCAAAGAAAAAAGACGAGTCGTTAAGCCGCAGTTTTTCCAGGGCCTCGCGCAGCGCCGTGTGCTCATGGGCGTCCACGGTGTAGAGTCCGGCGAAGACCATGGGCTTGAGTTCTTCGAAGCCGGGAAGGGGCTCGATGGCAGGGCGCGCGTCGTCCGTGATGGTGTCGCCGATCTTGGTGTCCGAAACCGTCTTGTTGTTGGCGATCATGAAGCCCACTTCGCCCGCCACCAGTTCGTCAATCTCCACCGCCTTGGGCGTCAGCACGCCGAGCGTCTCAACATCCAGCGTCTTTCCGTTCCACCACAGACGGACTTTCATTCCTTTGCGCAGCGTCCCCTGGAACAGCCGGGTCAGCACGATCACGCCGCGATAGGGATCAAACCAGGAATCAAAAATCAGCGCTTGCAGCGGATTGCCGGGATCGCCTTTGGGCGGTGGAAGACGATGCACAATCGCTTCCAAAAGCTCCGGCACGCCCAGACCGCTTTTGGCGCTGACCAGCACGGCGTCTTTGCAGTCCAGGCCCACGGTCTGCTCGATCATCTCTTTGACGCGCGGAATGTCCGCGCTGGGAAGATCAATTTTGTTGATGACCGGGATAATTTCCAGATGGTTGTTGATGGCCAGGTAAGCGTTGGCCAGGGTCTGCGCTTCCACGCCCTGGGCGGCGTCCACCACCAGCAGCGCGCCTTCACACGAGGCGAGCGAGCGGGAAACCTCGTAAGAAAAGTCCACGTGGCCGGGCGTGTCAATGAGATTGAGCTGGTACTCTTCGCCATTTTTCGCGGTGTACTTCATGCGCACGGCGTGGGCCTTGATGGTGATGCCGCGTTCCCGCTCCAGGTCCATGGCGTCCAGAACCTGGGCATGCATCTCACGCATGGCGAGCGACCCCGTCAGCTCCAGGAGCCGGTCAGAGAGCGTGGATTTGCCATGATCAATGTGCGCGATGATGGCAAAATTGCGGATGTGTGAACGGTCCATCGGATGGGCTTCTTTTCTATTCTAGCATCTGCGGGAATGGCGCTTTCGTAGAGGCAGAGAAACCCAAAACCCTTGAAACACGGAGGAACAGAGGTAACGGAGGACTTCGACGCAATCCTGCCTCCATCTATTCTGTAGTTTCCTGATTCAGGTTCTCTTCCGTAGTTTCAGCGTCTTGCGCTTTTGAGTTCTCAAATTATCGATTACCCGATCTTGGCAATCACCATTTTCCCTCCCCTTCCTCCTTTCCTCCGTGTTTCAAAGATGTTGGGCTTTGCTCTGGCGCAGATCGCACTATTGCGCAACCCTTGACGCTCCCGTTATGCTGCAACGTTCCCGCTTCCTCGGAGGATTGCCCATGCGCCGCCTGCTCGTCGTTCTACTACTGTTTTTCTCAGTTGCCGCCGCTCAGTCACAGCCTGCACCATCCATCAAAGACTTCATCCGCGAACAGTCGCCGGTGATCGCGCTGGAACACGTCCGGGTGATTGACGGCACGGGCGCGGCGGCCAGGAACGATCAGACCATCGTGATCTCGGGCGGGAAGATTGCGGCCATCGGCGCCAGCGGTTCGGTGCAGGTCCCGGCGGACGCCAAGCGGATGGACTTCAGCGGATACTCGGCGTTGCCCGGGATGGTGGGCATGCATGACCACATCTTCTATCCTGCGGGCGGCGGGCTGTACCACGACATGCCGCTTACCTTCCCCCGGCTCTACCTGGCGATGGGCGTCACCACGATTCGCACCACGGGAAGCATTGAACCCTATCTGGACCTGGAGTTGAAGAAAGGCATTGACGCGGGCAAGCTGATCGGCCCCAAGATCAACATGACCGGGCCGTACCTGGAAGGCGAGGGGCTGCCGCTGCTGCAGGTGCACGGCCTGAAAGATCCGGACGACGCGCGCCGCACCGTGGCGTACTGGGCGGAAGAGGGCGCGCGGTCATTCAAAGCCTATAACTTCGTTACCCGCGCCGAACTCAAAGCGGCCATCGAAGAAGCGCACAAGCGCGGGATCAAAGTGACGGGACATTTGTGTTCCATCGGGTTCCGCGAAGCAGCTGAGCTGGGCATTGACGACCTGGAACATGGGCTCACCGTGGATACGGAGTTTCATCCTGACAAGAAGCCGGACGTTTGCCCCAATCCCACGCAGGCCGTGGTCGCGGCGAACAAACTGGACGTGAACGGCCCGGAGATCCAAGCGACGATCAAAGTGCTGGTGCAGCATCACGTGGCATTGACTTCAACCCTGCCGGTGTTTGAGCAATACGTGACCACGCGGCCGGACGAGCCGCAGAAGGTGCTCGACGCGCTGAGCGAGGACGCGCGCAAAGCTTACCAGGCCAACCGCACGCGCATTGCGCAGAACAAAGAAAGCCCTTGGCCGGCGATGTTCCAGAAAGAAATGGAATTTGAACGGGCGTTTGTCAAAGCCGGCGGCGTGCTGCTGGCCGGCCTGGATCCGACGGGCATTGGCGGGACCATCGCCGGTTACGGCGACCAGCGTGAAGTGGAGTTGCTGGTGGAAGCCGGGTTCACGCCGCTGGAAGCTATCAAGATCGCCACGCTCAACGGCGCGGAGTTTATGGGAGAGCAGACGCATGTGGGCTCGCTGGCAGTGGGCAAGCAGGCGGACATTATGGTGGTGAAGGGCGACCCCTCGTCGGCGATCACCGACATTGAGAACGTTGAAGTGGTCTTCAAAGACGGTGTGGGATGGGACACAAAGAAGCTGGTCGAGTCGGTGAGGGGACAGGTGGGCGTAAGGTAGGACGTACGCGGATTCGCGCGGATGAACGCGGACAAGAATCCTGAGCGGAGCGAAGGATCCCTATGATCGCCAGAATGTTCAGTTCTGAAAGTATGAAGCTAGTCTCCACGATCGCCATTCTCGGCGTCGCGCTGGCCTCCGGCTGCAAACTCTACACCATGCAGGCTGCCGCGCCGAGCGATGCGCCTTCCGCACAGGCGACGCCGTCCGTGACCAAAACCGCCACGAAATGGAAGACGGTAGAGGAGTTCGACTACGCGTGGAGGCCGGGGCAAGCTTCTGCGCACTTCAAGCTTGAGCTGCCGGAAGGTTACGACGATCCGGGCGACTTCACGCGAATTCACATTCAGGTGAAAGGGCAACCGGAGTTCGTGCTGGACAATCAAGATGGGTGGATTGCGTACAACAGCCAGGAACAGCCGTCTGATGTTTATGCCAAGTTGGCGAAGCAGAATCTGGCGCAATCGAAATACGTGCTGGTTCTGCCTGACTCCCCGAGCGCGAGCGAGCCGCCGTTGTTGTTTCTCCGCAGCTGGGTCTATGCCAGCGACGCGGAGCGGCTGCACGTGATCGGGTTCAAGCCGTCCGGCGGGCCGATCACGCTGCTGAATACAGAGCTGGACCTAGAAGCAGTGGTGGACCTGGACAGCGACGGGCATCCAGAGATCGTCGGGATGCCGTGCATGAGCCAGGAATCGGGGCCCGGAATCTTAACCTACGATCCTCACCACGTTTACAAAGTGCCGCATCCCATCACGGAGCCGGCCAAGCTGTCTGTTGAACTGTCCAAGGCATACAACCTGAAGCACTATTACGGATGGGCTGGGCCGGATTGCAGCGAGAAACTCGTCGTGGTCTTGCATCCGCCCTCTGGCGGAAAGCCGGTGATTATGGACGCTGCGGAGGCGGAGAAACTGATGAAGCAAGCGCCAAACCGCAAGAAATAGTTTTTTATTTGTTAAGAGGGAGCTTCGAGAAAATTCCCTGGAGCTGCATGGTAGCAGAAGCATCCTCGGGGTCCTTCGACTCGCCCTCGCGTTCGCTCGGACTCGCTCAGGATGACAAATCTAGTGGAGTTTGTATAACCGAAACATCTTGGGTATTACCCGCGGAATGCAACCTGACAATCTACAATGAAGCAGCCGCTCATCCTCGCATCAGCTTCTCCGCGCCGGCAGGAACTGTTGCGCCAAGCCGGAATTATGTTCGAAGTGGACCCGGCGCACATCGCCGAAGACCAGAAGCCGGGCGAGGAGCCGCTGGCTTATGCGCTGCGGCTGGCGGAAGAGAAAGCGCGGGCCGTCGCCATCCGGCATCCGGGCCGCTACGTGCTCGGCGCGGACACGATTGTAGTTGTGGATTCGGAAGTCCTGGGGAAGCCGCTGGACCAGGCTGACGCCGCGCGCATGCTGCGAAAGCTTTCAGGCCGCACACATGAGGTGACCACCGCGGTGAGCCTGATTTCGCCAAGCCAGATTTTGCCGGGCGTGATTGCGCCCAGTCGCGCCTCGCCGAGCGAGAGCGGCGCGCCGGCAAAAGCCGACACGCGGTCCTGCACCACGAGGGTGTTCTTCAGGAAGATCGCGGAAGAAGAAATTCAGAAGTACGTCGCCGGGGGCGAACCCATGGATAAAGCCGGAGCTTACGCGATCCAGGGTGGAGCTGCCCAATGGGCCGACCGCATGGAGGGGGAGTATTCCAATGTGGTTGGATTACCTCTGCAGTTAATAGCAGAAATGTTAAGAGCCGGCGGGCTCGCCTGAGATTGCCGGGTTTTATTTCTTGTCCGCGGCAGGCGTCGAAGGCTGCTGGTCTTTCTCGCCTTCTTTCATCGCGCCTTTGAAGTTCTTGATCGCGTCGCCCAGTCCTTTGCCCAGATCGCCGAGCTTGCTGGGGCCGAAGAAAATGAGGGCTATGCAAAGGATGATAAGCAGTTCCGGAACGCCAATTTTTCCACCAAACATTTTTTCCACTCCATCCGGAACCGCCGTTGCGCGAGCGTTCCGCTGGTCTTAAAGGTTTAACTTACAGGACTTAGATTGTAGGCCATGATCGCATGGGGAGTCAAAGAAACTGTGGAACTTGAGTAACTTAGCCGCAGGAGCGATTAGTTTCTTTAATAAAAACCCCTGGAATTTACAGGGTTTCAATCATGCTGGTGAGCAGGGCGGTGCGCCGGGGCAATTCCTCCAAAACAATGGACTCGTGCGCGGCATGAGCGCCTTCCCCCACGGCGCCCAGGCCGTCAAGTGTGGGCACTCCCAGCGCGGAGGTGAAGTTGCCGTCCGACCCGCCGCCGGTGGCGGCTTCATCCAGTTCCATGCCGATCTTTTTCGCCTGTTCCTGCGCCGCGCGGAACAAACGTACGGTCCCTTCCGTGCGCTCCATGGGCGGACGATTCAACCCTCCGGTGACCTCCAGAGTGCACGCGGGATCGAACGGCTTCAATGCGGCGAAGCGGGCTTCGAGCTCTTTGGCGTCAGCGGCGCGGGCGATGCGAATGTCCACTTCGGCACAGGCTTCCGCAGCCACCACGTTGGTCCGCGTGCCGCCCTGGACCACGCCGGGGTTTACCGTAATGCCACGGGCCAGATCAGTAAACTTGGCCACCTCCAGGACCTGGCGCGCCAGCTCCACCACGGCGCTGTGGCCTTTTTCAAAATCCACGCCGGCGTGGGAGGCGCGTCCGCGAACGCGAATGGTGAAGTCGCCCACACCTTTGCGCGCGGTCTTCAAGCAGCCTTGCACGCCTTGCGACGGCTCCAGGACCAGCGCGGCCTCGCAATTCTTGGCCGTGGCTTCCACCAGAGGACGGCCGGTCGCGCTGCCGACTTCTTCGTCGCTATCCAGCAGCACGGTCACCGGGCGATGGGCGGCGCCGCTGGTGCGCAACGCGCGCAGCGCAAACAGCATCATGGTGATGCCGGCTTTCATGTCATAGACGCCGGGGCCGAAAGCGCGTCCGCCTTCGATGCGGAACGGCATCTTCCTGAGCGTGCCCAGGGGCCACACGGTATCAAAGTGGCCGAGCAGCAGCACCGGTTTGTCGGCCGTACCAGGAATCGCTGTGCCGGGGAACTCAGCTTTCAGGTTGTCTCCGGCGTCCTTTTGCCGATCAAAGGTGACCTTGCCGCCCAGACGCTCAAACTCCTGGGCCAGGTATTCGCCCAACTGGTCGAGCGCCGGCTTGTTGTCACTGGGCGACTCCATCTCCACCAGGCGTCTGAGCGTTTCCAGCATGTCTGGCAAGTGCTGCTGGCAGAATTGGTGGTAGGCGACCACGGATTGTCCGGCGCTCGGGTTGGGCATGTGGCGAAGGAATGATAAATCGTAGGGGATGAGGAAGGCGAGATTCGCTGAACGGCCGATCAGGCGGTTGGTAGGCTTTGCGCAGTAAATCCTCTATAATTCGCGACTGAATGAGTGAGACAGCCACTTCGCAAAAAGCTGACGCGCCCGCGGCCGACGGCCAGGCCGGGCTGCTGGACATCACGCAGATCCAGGCCATTCTGCCGCACCGCTACCCTTTTCTTCTGATTGACCGCGTGCTGGAGATTGAACGCAAGAAGAAAATCGTGGCCATCAAGAACGTCACCATCAATGAGCCGTTCTTCCAGGGACATTTTCCCGGCGTCCCCGTCATGCCCGGCGTGCTGCTGGTGGAGGCCATGGCCCAGACCGGGGGCGTGCTGCTGCTCACCGAAGTAGCGGACCGCGGCGACAAGCTGATTATGTTCACCGGCATTGAGCGGGCGCGCTTCCGCCGGCCGGTGGTGCCCGGCGACCAGGTGCGGTTTGAAGTAGAACTGCTGGCCTGGAAGGAGACGCACGGCGCCATCATCGTGCGCATGGCGGGCAAAGCGCTGGTGGAAGGCAAGCTGGCGTGTGAAGGCACGGTGAGCGCGCAACTGGTCAGCCGCGAACGCGGACGCCAGGATTCCGGTTCGGCGTCCAACCCAAACGCATGATCCATCCCACGGCAGTCATTGATCCCAGCGCCAAGGTCCCGGCGTCCTGCATGGTTGGGCCGCATTGTACGATTGGCGCGCACGTTGAACTGGGCGAGAGCTGCGAGCTCATCTCCCACGTGACGATTCACGGCCCGGCGAAGATTGGCGCGCGCAACCGCTTCTTCCCCTTCTGCGCGATTGGCGGCGAGCCCCAGGACCTGACCTACAAAGGCGAGCCGACCCGCCTGGAAATCGGCGACGACAACCTGTTTCGCGAGTTCGTCACCGTAAACCGCGGCACGGTGAAAGGCGGCGGGCTGACGCGCGTGGGCAGCCACACGCTGATCATGGCGTACGCCCACATCGCCCACGATTGCGTGGTGGGCGACCACGTGATCATGGCCAACGCCGCCACACTCGCCGGACACGTCACGATTCAAGAGTGGGCGTCAGTAGGAGCGTTTTCCGCGGTCCACCAGTTTGACGTGGTGGGCGCGCACGCCTACATCGGCGGCGGGACGATTGTCACGCGCGACGTTCTGCCTTTTTCCAAGACCGTGGCGCCACGCGACGCCAAAGCCTACGGAGTGAACTCCATCGGCCTGGAACGCCGCGGCTTCAGCAAAGAGCGCATACAGAAAATCCAGAAGGCGTTCCGAATCCTGCTCAATTCCAAACTCAACACCACCCAGGCGCTGGAAGAACTAAAGGCCTCAGGCGACCAGGGTGAAGACGTGGCCATGCTGATTGCGTTCATTGAGAAGTCTGAGCGCGGCGTGATCAAATGACCGCGGCAAAACCTTACCGCTGATGAACGCTGATACACGCAGATCAAACGCAAAATCTCGCACGCTGATGCCTTTCGGACACTTGATACACTGTGACCGTGCCCTCTGACAAAAAACTAGGACTCATCGCCGGCAACGGCAGCTTTCCCCTGTTGCTGCTCGACGCTGCGCGGGCGCAAGGCGCAGAGGTTATCGTGGCGGCGATCAAGGAAGAAACATCGCCCCTGATTGAGCAACGCGGCGCTGCGGCGGTGCACTGGATGTCCCTGGGTGAACTGGGCAAGCTGATTGACACTTTCAAGCGCGAAGGCGTGACCACCGCCGTGATGGCCGGGCAGGTCAAGCACAAGCAGATTTTTTCCAGCATCCGGCCCGATTGGCGGCTGGCCAAGGTGTTGTTCTCCCTGGGCACGCGCAACACCGATTCGTTGATTGGCGCGGTGGCCAAGGTCCTGGAAGAGGAAGGCATCCATCTGATCAGTTCCACTTCTTATCTGGAGCCCTTGCTGGCCAAGCCGGGCGTGCTCACCAGGCGCGCGCCGAGTGAGGCCGAGCAGAAGAATGTCGCTTACGGACGCCAGGTAGCGCGGCATCTTGCGCAATTCGATATCGGCCAGACGGTGGTCATTGCGGAAGCGGCGTGCGTTGCGGTGGAAGCCATGGAAGGAACCGATGCGACCATTGCGCGCGCGGGCGAGATCATGAAGAGCCTGGGGAATGACGCTCACGCGGCCGATGCCGGTCCGGCGGCACTAAGCCGCGCTCTCACCGTGGTAAAGGTTGCCAAGCCGAACCAGGACATGCGCTTTGACGTGCCGGTGGTTGGCGTGAAGACCATTGCGACCATGCAGCAGGCCGGCGCGACCTGCCTGGCCGTGGACGCCGGAAAATGTTTGTTTCTCGACGGCGACAAAATCACCACCACCGCCGACCAGGCGGGGATCGCGATTACTGCGGAATAGGCGCAGCGCCGGCTCGCCGGGCGAGCATGGAAGCGTACGTCCGGCTGAGCAGATCACACACCACAGCTTCCTGCTCATGGTGCCGCGAACGGAACATGCGGTTCAAATGCATGTGCGCGAAGTTGGCGGCCAAATCTGGAATCGGTTGACCAAGTTCCTTGGCTTTTTGCAGATTTTCCAGTTGCTCGCGGATGGTTTGCAACCGGGCGGAGTAGCGCTCCAGCGCTGCGACGGCTTTCTCCGGAATGATTGCTGCCTTGTCGGCTTCGGCAGCCTGGCCCACCGTCTTTCCTGTCTCGAATTCCGCGATCAAGGCGGACAAAGTTTGCCGCTGGGTGCGAAAGGTTTGTGCCATTTGCTGCTTGTAATCCTGATCAATCACAAATTGCTGTTCGCGGGCCCGCGCCATGTTTCGGGCCAAAGATTCCTTTTCCTCGAGAGCCAGGCCGAGCGTGGAGAGCAAGCGGTCCACGCCGCAACAGGCCAGTTGCCAGCGCAAGTCAGCGTCGCCAAGATCGGAGATGAGCTGGAGCAAGTCAAGGCACAGTTCGCTGTCCACTTCAAAGAGATGCTCGGCAATCCCGACGCCGGCTGGGCCGCCATAGCGCTCAGCCTCAGGCTCGTAAGCGTCAAATTGCAGCCGCCACAAAGTCCCCTGGCGCTGGTGGTCTTCCGCCAACTGTCGGAGCCGCGGCAGCACATGAAGGTTGAGCAGCGCGGGGTTGCCGTGAAAGCGGAGCCGCAAGTGCCAGTTAGGATCGCCATAGCGGAGGAAGAACCAGCGATCAGCCAGACCCGCGGACATCACTTCCGCCACCAGCGGCTGGACCAGCTCGAGCAGGAGCCGGTCCGCGTGCGATGGGCTGCAGTAGAGCTTGGCGAACAGCCAGTCTGATCCCATCTCCAATGGTGAACCAGGCGACGCCGCTCTGGCTGGGAGCGCGGCGGAAGCGGGCTGGCTGTCCTGTGCCGGCGACGCTTCCAGCGGCTTGCCGACAGCAGGCGCCTCGGTTGCCGGTGCAGGGACTGCCGGCCGCGTGCGCACCATCGGCAGAATAATTTCATGGACAAAGCTGCCTTCCGGCCCGCGGACCGACAATGCGTCCGGCGGTGGGAACATTTCCACCAGCACCGTCTCCGTCTGCTTTCTGATGTGTTCAAGGAACGTTTCCACGGCCAGCGGGTTTTCAAAATCAATAAGGAGTTGGTTGTCGAACTCGGCGATATAGGCAAAGCGTGGGACCAGGTTTGCTTGGCGCCATTGCGGAACAGAAGTGCGACCCTGAGCGAGATCGAGCGCCGTTTCCTGGTTGATGCGCCAGCAAGCCAGCGAAAAAACGATGTTGCCCAGCGTGACGCGCGGCAAGAACGCGGCTTTTCCCGCGGCTCCCCAGTCCCAAAACAAGTCAGAGAGAGTTCCCTGACTCTGCAACAGGCAAAGAAATTTGTAGAGCTTCAAGCTGCGGGGACTGCCAAAGTTGTGCGCCGAGGTCAGCCGGGGCAACACCTCAGCGCCCAGGCGTCGCGAGCGAAGAACGATGCGGCCATCGCGCAGCGATACCGTCAAATCAGAGAGCGCGATCTGCCTCTCCGCCGGCACTCCGGGCGTAGCCAGCAGAGGAATTTCGTACTGCCGCAGTACGGGCCGGCAAAGCACGTTGCCCACGCGGCCCTCGGGGAGATGGACAATCTCAGCGAATACAACGCCGCTCGCATGGATGGCTTCTTCAGCGTTGATGTGCGCTTGCACAAACTCCGCGAGTCGCTCGTCGGCATGGCGGAAACGGGCCAGGAGGTTGACGCCCGAAGGACCAAAGATGGTATGCGCGTAAAAGCTTGGCTGGCCACCGGGCGAGCGAAGCGAAGCGCCCATGACGGAGAAGGCGTCCGGCAGAGGGAGCGGATTGGCGGCTTTCAATTGGTCCAGTATCTCGGGGTCCAGATCGAGGACAATTTCGTTCTTCGCGCGTAGCTCTTCCAGGCGGCGCTCCAGAACGAGCCGGCGCGGTTGGGCTTCGTCGGGCGGCGCTTCTTCGACCGGACGAAAATCAATGCCGTCGAGCAGCGGCTCGGCGGTAGGGTTGTCTTCATTCTCAAAACCAATGCCGACTTCGTCATCGAGCGCCTCCAGGAGTGAAATCTCCTGGTCGCGATAGCGATCTTGAAATTCCTCCTTGAATTGCTGGAAGGCTGAAGGGCTGGCAACGTCGAAGATGGAATGGAGCGTTTGAATCGCGGCCAGAACGTCGTTCACCACCTGCCTGTCCAACGAAGCCGCTGCGGCCGGCTTGATGACATCCACCTGGACCAGCCGTCCCGGCCGGAATTCACCGCCCAGGCTGGAGACGGCGTTCACGATCCGGTCATAGGCGGCAGGGTCGGCGCCCAGGCCGCTGCGGTCCAGGGCACGCAGATCTTCGGCAAGCGCGCGCAGTTGGGCGGCGAGGCTTGGGGCTTGCGCCTGCTCGATCTGCTCAATCATGTGCAGAATGGCTTCGGCGCCGGTGACCGGAGGCACCAGGTCGGCGACCAGGAGTTGTGATTCAATGAGCCGGCCAACGAATTCGTCTGCTTCCTCGGGCTTGATCTCAGGGTCCCTTGCTGCCAGAGCGAAGCCCAGTTCGCCCGCCGTAGCGCCGGAAGCGGCCCGCGACAACGTTGCATCCAGAGCGGGTGTGGGATCGGTGGCAACCAGTTGAAAGACGTGGTCGCCCTGCTGCCAGTCGCCCCGCACATGGTGGTACTTGCCGGCAGCCAGATGCAGCGTGGTGTTGCAACGAAACCGGAGATTGCCGCGCAACGCCGGATCAGCCATCAGGTGGTCAGCCAGACCGCAGAGGTATTCCATGTCCAGGCGAGTGCTGCGGCGGTATTGGCTGCTGGGGCCAAGCTCCAGGCGGGTTACGTCCGTGATCTCGCCGGTGCTGCAGCCGGCGAAGGCGCCGAAGGGAGTTGCCCGCGCCGTCATGCGAGCCAGGTAACGATACAAGGCCTGCTCTATCTTCCTGCCCTTTGCGCCTCCCGGATCATCCCGCCAGGTGGTAAGCGATTGCGAAAATTCCGGGGAGGCGATCCACAGGGCTTCGCGCACCTCCGGACGTTCGACCCAGCGGCGGAGATGGGTGCGGGCCGCTGCACGGTCATCGACCGCCGCGGACTGGCCGGGCGGAGAATCCGCCGCCAGCGAAGAGAGCTTCAGATATTCCTCAATAGGAAGCAGCGGCGTGCGCAGGACAAAAAATCCTGAGCTGGCGTATTCATCGCTTAGCAACGAATTCTTCTCTTCCGCGAGGTCTGCTTGCTTGCCCCGGCCAACAAGCTTATTTGGGGACGGCGGCGCCTTTAGTCACCTGCTGATTGCCCTTGGTTATCTGCTGATTCCCCTTGGTGATCTGCTGATTCCCCTTGGTTATCTGCTGATTTCCTTTGGTAATCTGCTGGTTTCCTTTGGTCAGCTGCTGATTGCCTTTGGTCAGCTGCTGATTGGAACGAGCTTGGCCGGGCGGCGGCGGCGTGAGCTGCTTGTTGGCGTTGTTTCCCTTGGTAATCTGCTGGTTGCCTTTGGTGATCTGCTGATTGCCCTTGGTTATCTGCTGGTTGCCCTTAGTCAGTTGCTTGTTCTGAGTTTGGCAGCCTTCCGAGTATCGGCAGGTACCGGTGTTTTGACCAACGGCTTTTTGCGGCTGGCCGCTTTTCGCGGCGACGCCGCTCTGGTTCTGCTGACGCAGGGTCTGCTGTTTGACCTGAAGCTTGCCGTTGTTGGCGGCAGGCGCTTGACCAGCGGTCTTGGCGGTGTTGGGCTTGCTCGTCGCCGCCGGGGGCTTGCTGCCCTTCAGCACCTGCGACTCCATCCGCATGCCGCCTCCGGCCAATCCCAGCATGGACAGCAACGCGACCCAATGTTTGCGCATGATTCTTCTCCTTGGATTTTCCCGCTTCGCCCCTTCGAACGCGGAACAGGGTTACTCTACCATCTTGCGGCGCGAAATACGGCAACTTTTCTAGCAAGCTTCAACCCGGCCCGGCGGCGAGAGTTGCTGTGGTCAGCCCTGTGCTGGCCGAAATTCGGAAGCTGTGGGTAGTTCCAGAAGGTCTCCGTGGCAGCTAGAATGGACGCATGGCCATCCCGTTTAGCGACTACGCGGCGCTCGTGCAGGAACGTCTGGAGAAAGTCTACGGAATCCCGGTGATCACCCGGGACATTCCCGACCCGCTCACCGGCGACCTGGACGGCGCGGAGATTGACATTGACTATCTCACCACACCGGAGCAGCGTCTGTTCCTGCTGGGCCACCTTTTCGGCCACACCGTGCAGTGGGACACCGACCCCGGCTCGTTTGAGCTAGGCAAGCAGGTGCAGCCTCCGGTGGACGAAAAACTGTTTCCCGCGATCCTGGCCTACGAAGGCGAAGCCGGCCGCTACGGGCTGACCTTGCTGCGCGAATCCGGCGTTACCAGCGCGGACGTGCACCAGTGGTTCTCCAACTATACGGCCAGCGACCAGGCCTACCTGCTGGACTTCTACCGCAGCGGCGCCAAGCACCACGACTTCAAGAGCTTCTGGCGGGACAACGCGCCGCTGGTGGAGCCCAAGCCCATTCCGCCCTTCAAGCCGAAGAAAAGAGTGTTCCGGATGGACGGCGTGGTGATCTGAAGGCCACTTCAAAACGCGTTCCGCTCTGTGTCGCCCCTCCGGGGCTCGACTTCGTCTCGACGCCAACCCACCCTTCCGGCTTCGCTTGCGCTCGCCTCAGGACGCCACCCCAGCGCACGAAGCGTGCGCCGGGGACCCCGGGTGGGCTAGGCTGTTTCGCGCCTTCGGCGCTTGACCCTCGTCTCTAGCGAATGCTGCACAGGGGCACGATGTCGCCATAAGCGGCGCCGCGCGTCCAAGCCTCGTTAGGCAGGAACTGCGTGCCATCAGAGCGGCGAACGTCAATGCGGTTGGTATTGACGGCAACAGCATCGGCCATGCCGTCGCCGGTGACGTCTACAAAATAGGTCCCAACTCCGCCGTAGAACGGCCCGACGATCCACAAATAAGGCGGCAGAAACCGTTGGCCATCCGAGAGGCCCACCAGGACGCCTTCGGTGGTCACCATGATGGCGTCGGCTTTGCCATCACCGTTCACGTCAGCGAAGTAGTAAGCAAGCACTTTGCCTCTGGGGCGGTCCCAATCGCGGCTGCGGTCGCGGTCGCGGCCGCGGTCCCGGTCGCCCCAACGGTTTCGGCCTCCCTGGAACAGGCCTTCCATCCAAAGTTCATTGCCCATAAACCTCCGGCCATCGGAGCGGCGGACGGTGATCCCGTTGCGGTTCACGGCGATGGCATCGGCGCGGCCGTCGCCATCCACATCGGCAAAGTAAGTGCCCAGCTCTCCGTAAAAAGGCTCGTTGGTCCAGGCTTCATTGGGAAGGAACTGCCGGCCATCGGAACGCCGCACCACAATGCCGTCAGGGTTGACGACGATGGCATCGGCGCGGCGGCGGGCGCGGCCGCCTGTAACGTCGGCAAAGTAGAGGTTGTGGCGCCCGTACAGGCTGCCGAAGAACGGGCCGTTGGTCCAAGCCTCGTTGCCCAGGAACCCGCGGCCGTCAGAGACGCGGACGTCAAGGCCGTTGAGGTTGGAGACAATGGCGTCGGCGCGGCCGTCACCCGTGACGTCGGCAAAGTAGATGTTAGCGGTGCCGGATTCGTCGCTGCCGAAGAACCCGCGCGGGGACCAGGTGTTAGGACGCAAGAAACGCGAGCCGTCAGACGGGCGGACGGAGATTCCGTTCTTGTACACGGTGATGAGGTCAGCCCTGCCGCTGCCGGTGACGTCAGCAAACTGCGTGCCCGCAGACATTGGCGAACAGCCTCCCGGCCCTTGCCCGACTGCCAAAGCCGTGAGCAGCGCGCACGCCAGCGCCAGCCCGACGATGTATTGAAGAGTGTTGCGTTGCCAAGAATTCATTTTGCCCATGTTCATTTTGCCCGCCCCTCCGAGGCATGTGGTGAACCGAAGATCAGTTTACCCCGCGAGCGCGGCAGGCGGCAAAGCACCTGCGGTGATACGGTGATTGCCAACATGCTTGGTGCTTACTGATGAGCATGCACAAGCGGAACTGCGCCTGCGAGTTATGCGCGCATGCGGCGGCTTATTCAGCTGAGGCTCGCGACTGCAAGAACGCCTGAAGGATCAGGACGGCGGCCATGCGGTCTACGGCTTTAGCGCGCTTTTCGATACTCAGGTCGGCTTCGCGCAGAAGGCGGTTGGCTTCCGCGGAAGTAAGCCGCTCGTCGAAGAGGTGGACGGGAAGCTGGAACTTCTTCCGCAGCTCTTCGGCAAACTCCGCCACCTTTTGCGACTGGCGGCCTTCTTCGCCGCTCATGCGCAGCGGATTGCCCAGCACGATCTCCTGCACCTGGTATTCACGCAGCACGCGCTCCAGGCGGGCAAAGTCGCTGCGCTTGTTCTTGCGCTCGAGCGTGTCAATTCCCTGCGCGGTAATCCCCAGCAGATCAGACACCGCCAGCCCCATGCGGCGCAAGCCGAAATCAATGGCCAGGATGCGTCCGGGAGAAGGCATGATGGGATTATACGGGGCGTTGGAGTTTGGCAGATGCGGGGTGATCTGGCCAGGAACTTGTCGTCAAAGCTCATCTTCTTATGATGCAGGGGCGGGTTGCGGATGCATTTGTGTCACCGCCTGCAGATTTGAAGCGCTGATTGCGAATGTGCTGAAGCTCTCACTCCAGCGATTAGGCTTCTCTTAGGATCGCTCTCCATGCGCTTGATGAAATGCAATGCTACTATTTCACGCCGACGATAAGACTTCTCTAAGCACTCTATCCATTCAATGGGCCAAATGCTAACTGATGATAGTTTGCTATGTAAATCATTTTTCACATCAACCATAAGACTTCTCTTATGAACTACTCTTGCCGTTTAGATAAGACTAATCTCATCCTATTTTGGAACTAGCTCAACATAGATTTCATAACTTCTCACACCAATAGGTGACTATCATCACAGTGTAGTTACACCTCGCTAGTTAGTGTGTAGCTCAACACGGTGCGCGTGAAGAAGAATTTCCCGCGCAAGTTCGACAAGTAATCTTTCACCCCTCGTTGTAAGTGATGACGCCGTCTCCATTCAGATTGGCCCTCAGTTCGACGCGGTTTGACAACGATCATGACAGCCGTCTGGCCCGCGAGCCTGAAGATGGCCCAAAGAACCAGCAAGAATTCGGTTCTAAATTTGGGACTCATTTTTTGCGCAGGCAGGGAGAAGACATTCAGCGAGAAGCCTTGGTCCTTCTGTTCAGGCAAGGCCAGCCGGTTGCGAAACTAGAGCTCGAGATCCTCGAGCAAAGAAAGGAATACCATGCTGTTCACATCCAAAAAGTCTCTCATAGGCCGGATCATTTCCGGCAGCCTGCGCCTTGTGTTTTTCAGCCTGCTTGCAGCAGCCTTCATTTCCAGCGCGGCCTTCGCGCAGGATGTAGTGCCCACACCCATTATCGACTGCGGCACGGTGATCACCCAGCCAGGACTATACATTCTGGCCAACGACCTGAATTGCGGCGCCCCTGTGGCCCCCACGACAAACGGGCCAAGTGCTCTAAGCACCGTGTTGTCGCAGGTCCCCAGCACTTTGTTTGGCAGGACGGCGCCCACGGCAAATCCTCCTGCTACGGTAGACGGTATTGACATCGTTGCCGACCATGTGACGCTGTTGCTCAACGGCCACACGATTTCCGGCGATGGCAATAACACTGCCATCGGCATCTCCGTTGGGGTCTTCTTAGGCGATCAAGGGAACTCCCACGTAGCCATTAATGGGCCGGGAACGATTACCGGCTTCTTCTTGGGCGTGGCGTTTAACCTGACCTCCCATTCCTCAGTCAAGGATGTGACTCTCATAGGCGCTGGCGCCGAGGAATTCTTGTCCTTTGGGATTGTGACCATCGGCGGCTCGAATGCGAACTGTAGTGACCCGACGACCTGTCCATCCTTTAATCATTTTGAGGGAAACAATGCCAGCGGCTATTTTGCCGGGTTCCTGGCAGTTGGCAATGGCAACACGTTCCGCGACAACACCGCCAGCAACAATCTTGACGGCATCCTGATCGGCGGCACGAGCAATGATGTGCGGTTCAACACCGCCAACAACAACTTCGACGTGGGAATCGGCATCGGCTTCATCGAGAACAGCACCAACAACAGCATTTTCTTAAACACGGCACTGAACAATGGGAATTTTGACCTGGCAGACACCAACGCCAATTGCGACAGCAACACGTGGAAGCACAACACCTTTGGCACGGCCAATGAAACCTGCATTCACTAAAGACGCCAGCATGCTGATGTTTTCTTGAAGCAGCACTGCTAAACTGGGGCGCTCCGCAAAAGGAGCGCCCTGACCTAAAGGCTTTGTTGTATTGCTGCTAATTGCTAACCGCTGACTGCTGATTGCTGATTGCTGACTGCTTCTTCCGCCTTCAACCGGCAACGCTCCAGCGTCTCCTGCATCTGCTGGTGAAATGCGGCCATCTGCTCGTCGCTAGCGTCGGGCGGAACAATGATCGGGCTGCTGGCAAAAAACATCGCCCGCGAGAACGGTTTGGGAATCATCATCCGGTCCCAGGATTTCAAGATCCACGCACGCTCCAGGGCAATATAAAAACACCCGATCGGCGTGCCGGTTTTTTTGGCCAGCAACACCGGGCCGGGCTTGGCCACGTATCTTGGCCCGCGCGGACCATCAATGGTAAAGGCCACCGTATGTCCCTGCTCCAATTGGCGGCGCATCCCCATCAGCGCGCCCACCGCGCCCCGCGAGCTGGATCCCCGCACCGCTCTGAATCCCAGCTTGTGGATGATGCGGGCGATGTATTCGCCGTCATAGCTGCGGCTGGTCATCACCGCGATCTTCTGGTTGCGGAAACGATACGCCGCCGGAATCACGCAGCGATGCCAGAAGCTCCAGATGGAGAGCGCTGTTGGCCCGTGGTCGTTCGCCAGACAGCCTGGCTCGGGAATGAACGTGTAGCGCAGTGTAGGTCCAACCAGCCGGATCAGCAGGTAGCCCACCCAGGTGATCAGAAACAGGGACAGGCGTTCGCGCCAAGAAAAAGAGCGAGTAGCATTCTCGCTCCTGATTTCTTGTTCAGCGGTCTGGGCCACAGGTTCCATCAGAAGTGATTTTACCTGCGGCAATTCCCGGCTACGCGTATTTGATCCACTTCAAGATTTCCGGCAGCGTGGGCTTCTTGCCGTACATGAGGATGCCGACGCGGTAGATGCGTCCGCAGAGCCAGGCGCATCCGAATACCGCGGCCACCAGCAGCGCAATGGACAGGGCAATCTCCCACGTATGCGGCGGCTGCAGAGCAAGCCGCGTCAGCATGATCAGGGGAGAAGTAAAGGGAAACAGCGACGCCCAAAACGCCAGCGGGCTGGACGGGTACTGGATGATGTTGACCATGATGATGACGGCAAGGATCAACGGCATCATCACCACAATCTGCAGTTGCTGGGCTTCCTGTTCGGAATTCACCATGGCGCCAATGGCCGCGCACAAGGTGCTATAGAGGGCAAAGCCAAGAAGGAAATACACGGCAAAATAAACGAGCAGCTTGGTACTGAGCACACCGCTGAACGTGCCAGCTGAACTGGCAACCAGCAGCGGCAACGCGCCCGCTACCACGGACCAAATGCCGACTTGGGTAAGCCCCACGGCGCTGACGCCCAGGATCTTGCCGGTCATCATCTGCTGCGACGTGGCGGTGGAAAGCATGACTTCCATCACGCGGGACGTTTTTTCTTCCAAGATAGCGCGCATCACGTTGACGCCATACAGCAGGATGGTCATATACAGCACCATCACCAGGGCCAGCACGGTCAGGAACAGCTTCTGCGGATCGGGTTTGTCTTTGCCTTCAGGACTAATGGCCGCAAGGTCCACCGGCTTCAGGGCATTCTGGATGTCAGCGTCCGTGAGGCCTTTGCCCTTGAGCATTTGCCGGCGCACGCCGACGCTGATGGCCCGCTCCAGGATGGAAGTATCAATGAAGCTGGAAACGTTCAGCGTAATGTAGTCAAACTTCCGGGAAGCCAGCGCTTCATCGCTGGCCCAGATAACGCCATCCAGTTGCTTGGCCTTCACTTTCTCTGTGAAGGCGCGGCGGGACGCGTCGGAGACGTCCGTCTCTACCGTAACGTCGTAGTGCGTGGTGGTCAACGGACCGCGCTGGCCACCTGGCATATCCGCCTCTTTTTTCGGCTTGTTGAGGTCCAGGAGTTCCTCGCGCAGGATCGCGCCGGTCTGCGGGTCGGCGGTTACCAGAACAATCTTCTTGGTTCCGCCCGAGGACCGGGTGGCGATCAGAGACGGCACAACCGAAACGCCAATCATCAGCGCGGGGATCAGGATGGTCATGATCAGGAACGACTTGGCGCGGACCCGCTCCAGGTATTCGCGCTTGGCGATAATCCAAACATTACGCATCGGTCTTCCCCACCACTTCTTTGAAGATTTCTTCCATGGACGGTTCCATCAGCTCAAAGCGGTTGACGCGCACGCGCTCCAAGGCCAGCCGCAACAGGTCCTGGGGATCAGCCCCAGGCGCCAGCTTCACTTCCACGTAGTTACCGTAGTCGTCGCAAGAGGCGACGAGCGCTTTGTTTTGCAGAAAGCCCCCGCCGCCTTCGTACTGGATCTGGACGTTGCGCTTGCCGTAGCGCGACTTCACTTCCTTCAGCTCCCCTTGCAGAACCGGCCGGCCTTTATCGATGAGGCAAATGCTGTCACAGAGCCGTTCCACCTGGTCCATGCGGTGGGTGGAAAACAGAATGGTCTTGCCGCTCTTCTTCAGGTCCATCAGCACATCTTTGAGCAAGCCGGCATTGACTGGATCGAGCCCGTAAAACGGCTCGTCCATGATGACGAAGTCCGGTTCGTGCAACAGGGCGGCGATGAACTGGATCTTCTGCTGCATTCCCTTGGAAAGCTCTTCCACCTTGCTTTGCAGTTTCTCCGCAATCTCCAGCCGCTCGCACCATGCGATGGCCTTCTTCCGGGCGACGGCAGCGTTCATGCCGTGCAGTTCGCCCAGAAACACCAACTGGTCCACGATCTTCATCTTCTTATAGAGCCCGCGCTCTTCGGGAAGATAGCCGATGTTGTGCAGGCTGGTGCGCTCAAACGGCTTGCCGAAAACGCTTATGCTGCCGCTGTCCGGCGCGGTGATGCCGATCATCATGCGGATGGTGCTGGTCTTACCCGCGCCGTTGGGGCCCAGCAGCCCAAATACGGCGCCTTCGCCAATACTGAACGAAAGGTTGTCCACGGCCACAAACTGGTCGTAGGTCTTGCGGACCTGGCTGAGTTCAATGGTGTTCATGAGGAAAGAATTGGCTCCTGAAACGATACGCAGGACGTGGCGTTCAGGTTACATGATTTCCAGATAATGATCTATCCAGCCGCGAACGCGGAAGCGGCGCTCGTCGGAAGGATCAAAGCGCAGGCCGTAGGTTTTTTCGTTCTCGCGCTTCCAGCAGATGAAAGCCCGCAGCACCAGCCGGGGAAGCCCGGGCAGGGTCAGGGTGACTTTGACCGGGTCGGTGGACGAGAGATTCGCCGGGCAGCGCACGGACAGCCCGCCGGAACTGATGTCCATGGTCACGGCAGCCGCGCTGCCAGAGCCGCCTTCAATCACCGTCTCAGAAATTACCGGGACGCGCACGTAACGGCGCAACTCGTGCAGCACCAGCAGGTGCGTGGAGCGGACAACTTTCAACACGCTCTGCCGGTCCAGAGGCTCGTCCAGGATGGCATTCACGCCGAAGTTGGAATGCAGCAGCGCTTCATGGGCGCTGCGCGCGATGCCGTAAATCACCATGCGGCGGTTGGAGGTGGAGTTGCGCGCGGCACTGAGGATGCGCTCGGCTTCGGGATCGTAAAGCCGCAGCACGCAGGCTTCAAACTTCTGGTGGCCAAACATTTCCGCGGCGTCTCCGGGCACGGCGACAATTTGAATTCCGAACTGGCGGAAACAATCGTGCAGGAAAGCGTTGCAGACGTTGTCAATATGGACGCTGGCGGCGCGGGCGATAATCTTCCCGGGGATCGGTGTGGCGCTGCTCATGGGACCCTATACCTGTTCTACCTGGATGCGGACAATTCCTTCTTGGTGGAGGCGGCGGCAATCCGGTTGCGGCCCTCCTGTTTGGCCACGTACATGGCAGCGTCAGCGGCGGCCACCACTTCGTCGCGGGTAATACCGTGGGTCGGGTAATCGGCAACGCCGCAGCTGATGGTCACCGGCCGCGGCACCCCGGGAAAATGATGGTTGGCGATCTGGCGGCGCAGCTTGTCCGCCACGCGCATGGCGTTTTCTCCGGTGGTCTCCGGCACAATGATGGCGAACTCTTCTCCGCCGTAGCGGCACACCAGGTCCACCTTGCGCAGTTGCTGCTTCAGCAGCATGGAGACGGAGCGCAGCACTTCGTCGCCCAGCAGATGGCCGAATTCATCGTTCAAACGCTTGAAATTATCAATGTCCGCCATGATCACGGACATGCGGCCCTGGAAGCGCGCGGCGCGCTCGAGTTCTTCCACAATCCGCATTTCAAAGAAGCGGCGATTGTGGATTCCGGTGAGCCCGTCCACGTAGGCCAGTTGCTTCATGCGGTCAAAATAGCTGGCGTTCTGCATGGCCGCGGCGCAGATATCGGCCACCGATTCCAGCGGCTGCTGGTCTTCCTTGTCAAACGCGTTCTTGCGGGCGCTGTCCAGGGCCAGCACGCCCAGTTTCTCGCCAAAGAAAATCAGAGGCACGCACATTTCCGATTGCGTTTCCACAAAGCCGGCGATGTAGCCTTCCACTTTGCTGACGTCGTTTTCAATCACGCTGCGGCCGGTGGCCAGCGCGCGCGCGGCCAGGCCGGCGCCCGGAGCCAATTGCGCTCCCATGGCGACCGAGGGCGTCAAGCGCCCTTCATAAGCGCGCACCCGCAGTGAATCGCCTTCTGCAATCAGCACCGCCACGTGATCAATGCCGTGGAACCATTCCAGCAGCAGGCGGCACACCACGGTGAGCAACTGGTCAAGCTCCAGCAGGGCCGTGGTCTGGCGGGCCACGGCGTTGATGGCTTCCAGTTGTTCGGCGCGGCGGCGCTCCAGGGAATACAGCCGCGCATTTTCCAGCGCCATGGACGCCTGCGTGGAAAACAGCGTGAGCAAGTCAATCATGCCGGCGTCAAAAAAGTCGGCTTGCTCGCTCTGAAAGTCCAGCACGCCCACGACTTCGTCGCGCACCATCAGCGGGATGGCCACTTCCGACCGCGTTTCCGGCACTTTCATCAAGTACCGGGGATCTTGCGACACGTCGGCCGCGTAGATGGGCCGCTTCAAGCGCGCGGCTGCGCCGGTGAGCCCCTGGCCCATGGGCACACGGAAACCAATGTCCTCGGCGCTGCGGCCAATTTGCGCGCGGACAAAAAGCTCTTCCCGGGTCTTATCCAGCAACAATACCGCGCCGTTTTGCAGCTGGAAATAATCGCGGATGATGGTGAGAATCTGGTTGAGTACTTCGTCCAGGTCAAACGTGGAAAGGACCGCCTGGCTGGCGTCGTACAAAATGGCGATCTTTTGCATGGACTCGAGCAAACGAATCTAGTTCTCCTATTTCGGAAAACAACCATGCGCTTCCCGGCAGAAGGTGTCCGCGCAGCTTTGCCGTAGGGGGTGAGAGCACATACCTGGCTTAATTAATTGAAATTTTACCGCCGATTAAGACTTTCAGAAAGGCCTTTCGTGGCGCCGGGTCCCCGCCCTAGTGTTTTAACCTCATGACGAAGGGGTAATGTCTTTACCTGACTGCACTTCAGCCAGTGCGACGACGGTCAGCCAGGCTTGCTTTTGAGCTTTGTATCCCCAGGCTTCGCCAAACCCGGGGCCCCCAGCGCGCCCGATGTTGGCGCGGCGCGGTGGAAAGCCGGCGAAAGCCTGGGCTACCTCGTCCGCGCTCACGTTCGCGAAAATCTAGCGCTTCAGCAAATCCACCGGCTGGCGCGCGTCGGTCACGCGGAAGTACTGGGCCAGCGAAGGATGTTTCCGTGCCACCTCCTGATACATGGCGTAGGCCACGTTGCGATAAGAAAAATGCCCCGCCGGAGCGCTACGCAACTCGGCAATGTACAAAGCTTCAGCAAAATCCATTTTGAACAGGGTGCGTTTGCGGAAGGCCATGGGCAGCAGATAGAGGTCGGCGTGTGTGGGAGCGGACGCATTCATCTCACTGCTGGCATGCGCGACGCGCTGCATGGCGGCTTTGTAGCGGTCACCCAACCCGGCGGCCACGATGTCATCAGGCGTGTCATAGCCGTGATGACGCGTGAATCCCTGCTCGATCTGCGTGCAGCGACGGTGGCGATGCATGTCGCGAAAGCCGCCAATGTCCATCAGGATGTCAAAGCAGAACTGGTGTCCGGCGTGAAACGACCGCAGCAACTCATCATGAGCGCCACGATGCCGCATGCCGAGCGCGATGATCTCCTGGCGTTGCGCGCCGCTCATGGCCTGCACCCGTTCCCGCACCTGGCGGTAAGGATAATGGCAACCGGAATAGAGCAACGTGGTCGCCAACGCCAATTCAAGCGGCCCTTCTTCGACGAGGTCCACCAGCGGCGCGGGCTGCACCGGCACGCCTTCCATCAACTCCGCGGCGGCGAAGACCAGGTCGTGGTGCGTTTTGATTTCGTAGTCGCTGGCGTTGGCGTACTTCACCAGCGTGGGCGCCACTTTCACCGGACGCATCAACTGCTCTTCTGCGCGCGCGCCCAGCGCCGGGTCGGCGGCTTTGATTTCTTCCACCAGCCCGCGCAGCCATTCGGCCTGCGCGTTGAACGCCGGCTCTTTCGCAGCTTGCTTGAGCAACTCGCCCAAATGCCGGACTTCACTGTACGGACTCCCCAGCAGCCGCGCGATCTGCGTTTCCAGCGTGCGCGCGTTCACGATCTGCCCCAGCGACGTGTTGGTGGCCAGCGGCAGCAGGTAACGCGAATTGTCGAAAGCCCGCGCGCGCAGGGTGCGCGTGTAGGCGTCCTCCGGCATGTCCACCGGCTGCGCGACCCGCGACTTGTAATAGCCCAGCATCTCCTGGGTGAAGGCGTCATATTCGGCGAAGAGAAAATCCACGGTGGCGCGGTAGTTCTGCTCGGAAGCCTGGTCGCCGCCAAAGTCGGGGACGAAATATCCGCTCTTCTTGAAATTCTGGTAGCGCGTGGAGCGCTCCTGGCCGTCCCAGCGCTGCTCGTCCACCAGCACAATCGCCGCCAGGATGGACAGCTTCTCCACCGCCATGGCGATGTGCGCCAGGTCAGCAATGGAGCGGTGGCCGTACTGGAAATAAAACGTGTTCAGGAACTGCTCGGCCTTCTGGTCGCTGATCTCCTTGAGCGACTCCTTCATGGACAAGGCCGACCGCGAATACTTGGCCATGGCGTAGGCCTGGACCTCGGGGTCCACGCCGTGCACGGCAAAGACGTTGACCTGGGGGCCGGGAGAGCCGTTTTTTTCGGCGACCGGAGATTTGGCGGCGGTGGTGGTTTCAGGCGTGCTCATGGCAGAGAGATTCTAGTTCAAGAAGGTTGTGGGAAACGGGGGAAGAAAATCGGTGGCCTCCGCGCTTCTCTCTGTGTCCTCCGTGGTTGAGGGTTTTCCGATGTCGGCGATGTCGGCGATCACGTGCGATCTCGGCGATGTGCCAGGCCGTTTGCCTTTTAACCATCAATTTTGGCAACCTGTCCCGGCTAGCCGTGGATTCCGGC
The DNA here is from genome assembly GCA_020072815.1 of Terriglobia bacterium. Lineage (NCBI taxonomy): Bacteria > Pseudomonadati > Acidobacteriota > Terriglobia > Terriglobia bacterium. Next base: position 577,068 of record JAIQGE010000001.1, read on the forward strand.
GACCTGTCCCGGCGAAGCCGTGGATTTCGGCAATCTCTACTCAATTATCTCTTGCTCCCCTCGTTCCTAAATCAGTGTCATCAGCGTGGATCAGCGGTAAGGTTTGCCTTTCCGATCACGGCGATGTCGGCGATCACGCGCGATCCCGGCGATCCCCAGCCCCTCCCGCTTCATCCCCGGAAAATATAGACTTAGCCCAACTCATCCCCGGCGATACCTTTTTCCGATCACCCGATGCCCCGATCACCCGATCTTCCGATTGGGATCCCCACACCCCTCCCCTATTCATCCCAATGGTCCCAATAAACAAAGGACTTAGCCGACGGCGATCCCAATCGGGTCCCAATCAATCAGCTGAGAGGCGCCAGCTTTGGCTAGCCGCTAGCCGCCAGTTGCTAATTGCTTTATTTTCAATGATCTCGGTTCTTTCACGCCCTGAGGCGCAGCTTATAATATCGCATTTCAAATAGCGAATCAAGTGCGAAGTAGTACACCATTGACAAGGCGGCTTCGTGGAAGTGTTCGTTTTCGCTCATCGCGAAGCAAACGCTCTCGGAATATAGTCGTTGAGCGCAGTTCTGAAAGTTCACCTGCCGATGCCAGGAATCGGAGGTCTAAGCGAAAAGCTGAAGATCGTCGACATCACCCGACACGTCGCCGTGATCGGAAAGCAAAACAGGTTCCTCCCCTTCGGCAAGCTCCGGATCGGAATGACAAAATCATTGCGACCGCCGGAATGACAAAACTCTCGCCACGTCACACTCGAGATGTGCATCGGTAATCCGGCACCGTCTTTTTGTAAGACTTGTGTAATACCATTCAACCGCAACCGTCGCGAGACACAGAAGCCCGGCAAGAATCCTGTTGTCGCGCATTCCAGATGATGGATAATCCCCACGGAGCAACCACCCATGAGCTGGGAAAAAGATCTGCAACGCTGGGTTGATGCCAACCTGATTGACGCAGCCACCGCCGGGCGCGTACGCGAGTTCGAGCAGGCCGCGGGCAAAGGACGCATGCGCTGGCCGGCGATGCTGGCCGTCGGGTTTGGGGCGCTCATGCTGTGCGCCGGCATCCTGCTGTTTGTAGCCTCGCACTGGGACGACCTATCGCCCATGCAGCGCTTCGCGCTGGTGCTGGGCATGGTGGCGGTGTTCCACCTGGTCGCCAGCCTGCTGGGGCCCAAGGTGCCGGCCATCGGCGTGGCCCTGCACGTGGCTGGGACGGTGTCACTGGGCGCGGGCATTTATCTGGCCGGGCAGATTTTCAACCTGGAAGAACATTGGCCCGGCGGACTGATGCTGTGGTCGGCGGGCGCGGTGGTGGCATGGCTGATTCTGCGCCAATGGCCGCAGGCGCTGCTGGCAGCGGTGCTGATTCCCTGGTGGCTTGGCGGCGAATGGAGCCTGGCGACGGAGAGCTATCGTGGCGCATGGAACATTGCCGCGCAGGGGTTTTTGTTGCTGGCGATTCTCTACTTCTCGGCCACGCCGCGCGAACCCAATCGCGCTTTGCGCCTGGGTATGGTATGGGTTGGCGCATTCGCTCTCATACCGTTCATCGGCGATGTGATGTGGTCGGGCGAAACCTATGACTATTACGGCTCGACGCTGCGTCACCCTGGACTTCCCGCGCACTTGATGGTGTTGGGCTACGTTGCGGCTTATGTCCCCGCGCTGGGCATTGCCGCGCTGATCAGGAGAAAAGATTCTGTGCCGATGTTCGCCTCCGCGGTGTGGGTATTTGTGCTGGCCATGCTGAGCCGTCTGCACACCCCATCACATAACCCGTGGCTTTATCTTTGGGTGGCGCTCGGGGCCTGCGGACTTTGCTGGTGGGGCGTGCGCGAAAATCGCAGGCTGTTCATCAACTTCGGCACCGCGATCTTCGCCCTGGACGTGATCACCTTCTACTTCTCTGACGTTCTGGACAAGCTGGGCCGGTCCATGGGGCTGATCCTGCTGGGCGTAATTTTCCTGGCTGGAGGCTGGGTGCTGAACCGCTTGCGCGCTGACTTGATCGCGCGCGCCGCGTCGTCGGGAGGAACACAATGAATGCTTTGGGTAAGGGCGTGGCCGTCGCGCTGATTCACATCTTGATCGTGCTGAGTCTGAGCGGCAAGCTGCTGTATGACCGCAAAACGCGTCCGCGTATTTGGGTCCGCACCGCGCAAGTGGACCCGGACATGCCCATCCGCGGGCGTTACATCAACTTGAGTTTGCAAATCCACGCGCCGGAACACGAGACCAATCCCACGCCGGACCCCAAGTACGCGTACCAGTACAACTCACAGTACGTGCGTGTTTCCGTGGAGAACGGCCAGCTGGTGGCCCACAAAGCGGAGACGCCCACAGGGATGAGCGTCTTCACCTGGAGCCGGCAACCCAACCAGCCCGGCAACGATGTTTATCTTTTGTCGCCGAACGTGGCGTTCTTCGTGCCGGAGCACGCGGAAATGCCGCGCATGAATCGCGCAACGGGTGACGAGCTGTGGGCTGAAGTCACGGTCCCGCGCAAAGGTCCGCCGCGTCCAATTCAGTTGGCGATCAAGCGCGGCGCAGAGTGGATACCACTGACTTACCGCTAAGGAAGCGATTTATCGCTAATCGAACGACGTACCGCTAATAGAACGACGTATCGCCAATAGAACGAAGTGTCGCTAGGACTTATCGCGACGCAACGAACGCTTCGCGCGGGCGGCCGCCACATCGGTGAGCGCGGTTTTACTGGCACGTAAGCTGTGCCATGCCGCTCACGTTTCGCGTCATCATGTTCATCATGGAGAGCGACATGTTCGGGTCCATGGGCGCGGTGGCGACAATCGGAACGGTCCCTACAAATCCCGAGCAATGGGCCATCCCGTTGGCGTCCAGGCTCACGCCGGCGGGCTGCGGCTGCGCCGAACCGAAAGGCATGAGGGACCACTCAACGGGCGGCGACATCACCGACATGGGGTTCATGTTGTACATTCCCGTGGCCGTGAACTGCACGCCTCCGGAAGTGCTGGATGCGGTGGCCATGGCCGGGGTGACCGTGATGCTTTGCAACTGCCGTGATGTGTCCATCATGCCGCCGCCGCAGCTTGCGATGCCCGCAACTGTGACGCAGGCAAATATCAGGGCAAACAGAATTTTCGAGAGAGTCAATGACTTGGTCATGTCTTACCTCTTACCAGCCGCCGTTGGAGAGCAGCTGTTCATCGGGTGACGAAGCGCAGGACTGAAAATCGGGTTTTCCTAGCTGCCAAGTTCCAGTAGCCCGGCAGCAGCAGACTTGATGCTATACCCAGGCGGTCGAGAACGAAAGTCCGAAGGGGCGTGGGCCTTAGTCCCATTGGTGCGTCGCCCGCCCGCGAACCCACTCTGCCGAAAAAAACAACGGCCCGGGTTGGGACCCGAGCCGTCATTTTCAATTCCCACCGCCAGCTTCCGGCAAGCGAAGGGAATCGAACTTGAAACTCCCCATGATTTTGCGTTGTTATTTGTGGCCCGCGCTCCGGCGAATGTCGCTGACCGCAGCGCGGGGTTATGAACCAGCTACTTCAAGCTGATGGCGATGGTGGCGCTGGCGCCGCTCAGGGCCGAGGTGATGCGGAGCGTCTTGGGCGCCACGCACCAGAAGCCGGCGGAATTGCCCGACGTGTTGCTGGGATTGAGAACGCCTGCGGTGCTGGCCAGGATCTGGTCATACGTCCAGGTCCCGGTTGCATCCACGGTTACGTTGGCCAGGACGGCGCCTGCCGCGTTGCCGGTGCAAGCGCCGTTGACTTTGTAGGTAGCAACGGTGCCAGGATCGTAGGCGATTCGCATGGTCTGGCCGGCGCTGGGCGATGCCGTGCCGCTTACCGTCCAGCGACCGGTTTTCGTCGTGTAGATGCCCTTCGCAGGAGTAATGCTCTCCGCCGAGGTCAGCGTTATGGTGACCGTGGCCGGCGTGGCCGAGGCCACACCTGACTGGTCCACCGCGTTGTAGGTGAAGGTGTACACGCCGCCCACAGCGGTTGCGGGAGGAGTGAAGGTCACCACGCCGCCAGCGAAGGACGTTCCAGCGGTGATGCCCAGGTTGGCGTTGCCGGTCACGATCACCGCGCGGGCCAGGTCAGCGAAGCCGTCTGGATCGGTGTCATTGGCCAGCACGTTGATGCTGTTGGGGACTCCACGCAGCGCAGAGCCCGCGTCATTCACGGCCACCGGCGGATCGTTTACCGGAGCAATGGTGATGGTGACGCTGGCTTCGTTGGAAACCTGCGCGCCCACGATTACGTGGTAGCTGAAGCTGTCCGTCCCATTGGCGTTCAAGTTGGGCGTGTACAGAATGCTGCCGTCGGGGTTGACCACGGCGGTGCCCAGCGCTGGCAGGCTGACCAGGCTCACGGTCCCGCCCGCTGCATTGGTGTCATTGCCCAAAACGTTGATGGTGACAGCCGTGTCTTCGCTGGTAGCTGCACCGTCATTGACGGCGATGGGCAGGATGGGCCCGCCGCCGGCGACCGCGCCGGTGTTCACCTGGAATTCATTCAAGCCGCTGCCTGACGAAATCACCCTGATTTTGGCGGGAGGCGCCAGAAGCGGGCTGACCAGCAGTTGTCCGGACGCGGAATCAATGTTGCCCAGACCTTCAACTACCAGGGTCTGCGCAATCACCTGGTCGCTGGAGTTGGCTTTGACCGAGAGGCTCTGGCTCGCGGGATCATACAGCGCTTCGGTGATGAAGACCTGGTCGCCCAGCAGAGTCGGAATGAACGTGGAGACCGTCTGGCCCCCGGCGTCAACGGCATTGGCCTGCACGCAGACTTCCTGCGCGATGGCGGCCGGCTGGCTCTGGCCGTAGTAGTTGCTGCCATTGGCCAGCATCTGCGTCGGGGTGGCTCCGGCGGGCGCGCTAAACGGCGGCCCGGGATTGCCCGCCGCATCCAGAGTTGCGGAGCACGGCACGTCAAAGAAGGAAAGATGCGTGGTAATCGGCGCCGGCTGTTGGCCCGCGGGCAGCCGTCCTTGGACGTTGGGGAACGCTGTAGCGTAAACGTCTACCTTGTTGCCGGAAGCCGAGCGCGCGTAGCTTGCCCGGTCAACCTGCATCCGTCCGGCGATGGCGCCTTCAAAGACCCGTCCCGAGAGGCTGAAGTCGGTTGTCTCATATACGAAACCGTTGGGGCCTTCGATGCGGAAGATGTTGGCGTTGCGCGTGGTGCCGTCGGGCAGCAGGTAATTGGCAATCGGGCTGCCGGTGATCGGCCCCAGCCGCTTGGGATCGGCGATGTAGCTTTTCCCGGTTCCCGGATAAGGCGTGGGAACAAATGCGCCGCCAAAGTGGGCCGGATCGCTGTCCGGAGTCGGGTTAGCAGCCGTCAGCGCTGGCATTTCCGCGCCGCCGGGATTGGCGGAGGGCAGCAGGAACGGTCCAATGCGGCCATTCAGCGCCAAGGTGAAGTCGCCCGGCGTCAGACCCACGTCTTCGGTGAAGAACAGCCCGCGCGGGTCGCTGGCCAATTGGTTTTCGAACACAAATTTTCCGAACGGCGTGTACACCGTGTAGGTGCCGTCATAAGGGATGGGTTTGATCTTGATCCGCACGCGGGCGAAGACGATCTGGTTCCCGCTGATCACTGGACCGGTGGCGAATGCGCCTTCCAGTCCAGCGACCAGAGAAACCACGACCGTCTGGGTTGAGCCGGCGATGGGCGCCCTGAGGGCCCCGGCGTTCAGTCCCCAGTAGAAGTGCTCGTCGGCGAAGTTGGTGGGAAAAACTTCCGGCGCCGTCGGCGGAACCGGCGGCAGCAACCGGCACCACCCGCCGTTTAGCTCTGCCTGGCTAAGGTTCTGGCAGAATTCCATGGTTAGACCGCTGTTGTCCTGGTACCACTGCGGGAATCCGTTGGATGCACTTACAGGCCCCACCCGCTTTAGCTGGGCCTGCGTGGAAGTGGTTGCAAAGACGATGGTTAAAAGCAGCATCAGCACAAATCCGGAAATTTTCCTGGAAGCTGACGAAGCCTGCAAAGTACGACGTGGCGCACAAGTCATGGGAGTATCCGTCCTTAAGTTGTTTTTGGAGAGTTGCTGTTATCTGAGCTGCTTCGGAGTTCCGTCGTCCTTTGCGGCTCGCTACCAACAAGAGCTTTTGTGAAATTCTCTCTGCTGGGTAAGACAGGAAGGCGTTCCGCGTGGAACAGTCCGGCAACATTAATTTTTCAATCTTGCTTCAGATGGCGTAACAGCGGACGCCGGGGAAGAGGCCCGGAAAGCGAAAGCCCGGGCGGTTAAGCCCGGGCGATTCGTTGCTTCCTGCGTTTGATTGGCGCAAAACGCCGGAAGCGTTTGCCACCGTGGAACGGGCCACTGCGGCATAGCTGCGCTGTTTCGCGGTGTGATGAGGCACCGATGCGCATGTTCACTCATTGCCGGCCTCACTCGCGTTCCGTCGCGGTGAAACCGTCGAGCTCTGCGAGGTCATCCGTCTTACGTCTTGAGGCTGCCACTTACCGCTCAGGCAATACAGCTACTCGAGCGGCCCGGAAGACAGCCTCAATGGTACCCAGAAGCATGCCTGACTGAATCTGCACCTTCAATCAGGCAACCTTGGCATTTTGTATGGGGTAAAACCTTGACTCTTTTCGCCCAGGGTAATGTGGGTATGGCTCCGAAATTGCACGCGAAGCCCCCAGTTGCCGCGCTTTCAGCTTGGCTCCTTATATAATGCGCAGTTACTTTCCCCGGAAGGAGGCCATCAGCCAACATGCCGGAAGCAACGAGCCACGTGGCCCTGGTGACTGGCGCTTCGCAGGGAATCGGCCGCGCTTGCGCGCTCAAGCTGGCGGAAAGCGGAGCCTCCGTCGCACTGGCTGCACGCAATGAGGCCAAACTGGCGGACGTGGTCAAAGAAATCGAGTCGCTAGGCGGCCAGGCGGCGGCCTTTCGCATGGACGTGGCCAATGAAGACGAAGTCAAAGCCGCGGTGAAGGCGGCCCAAGACCGCTTCGGCAAGATTGACATCCTGGTTAACAACGCCGGCATCACGCGGGACATGCTGCTTTTGCGCATGAAACGCGCTGACTGGGACGCCGTGCTCCAGACCAACCTCAGCGGCGCATTCTTCTGCACACAGGCGGTGATCGGCGGCATGCTGAAGCAGCGCTGGGGACGCATCATCAACATCACCAGCGTCTTCGGCCAGACGGGACAAGCCGGACAGTCGAATTACGCCGCCGCCAAAGCCGGGCTGATCGGATTTACCATGGCCATGGCCCGCGAAGTGGCCTCGCGCAGCATTACCGTGAACGCCGTCGCGCCGGGCTACATCACCACGGCCATGACGGAAGGGCTCTCTGAGGACTTGAAGGCAAAAGTTAGCGAGATGATCCCCCTCGGCCGCCCCGGCACTGATATGGAAGTCGCGCATGCGGTGCGTTTCCTGGCTTCGGAAGAGGCCGGCTACATCACCGGCCACGTTCTCAAAGTCAATGGCGGCATGCTGATGGGGTAACGTCCGCGAAAAGGATTGTGCGCCATGTTGCCTGAGCAAAAACCCGCGTTGCTGGTCCTGCTGACCGTGTTCACCCTGGTGCTGGCGTGGTCCGCCATCCATCCTCACGACTACTTCACCTGGAGTCTTGAAGTCTTCCCAGCGCTGATCGCCCTGGGCGTGCTGGCTTTTACTTACCGCAGGTTCCCGTTTACGACTTTTGTTTACGTATTGATAACCATCCACGCCTGCATCCTGTTTGTCGGCGGACATTACACCTACGCGCTGGTCCCGCTGGGTGACTGGGTACGCGACCACTTCCATCTGCTGCGCAATGATTACGACCGCGTAGGCCATTTTGCCCAGGGCTTTGTCCCTGCGCTGATTGCGCGCGAAGTGTTGTTGCGCCGCAAAGTTGTTTTGCGACGCGGCTGGCTTTTTTACATCGTATTGAGTATCTGCCTGGCCATCAGCGCCGCGTATGAACTTTTCGAGTGGCGGATTTCCGTTGCCACCGGCACGGCCGCGGAGTCGTTCCTGGGGACGCAAGGCGATCCCTGGGACACGCAGGAAGATATGGCCACTGCCTTAGTCGGCGCGCTGGTTGCGCTGATGTTTTTTTCGCGATGGCATGATCGCCTGATCGCCCGGCTTGAAGATCTGCTGTCGCGAAAGACGAGTGGGGCGCAGGCCTGAGCGGGAGCACAGAAGTGCTGACCATCATCCAAGCCGAGACCCCGGAGCACATCGCCACGGCGCGCGAGTTGATGGTGGAGTACGCCACCTGGCTGGAATACAACCTGTGTTTCCAGGGTTTTGAAGACGAAATGCGTACGCTGCCTGGCAAGTACGCCCCGCCCGGCGGACGCCTTTTTCTAGCTCTCTGGAATGGCCAGCCCGCTGGAGTGGGCGCGCTGCGGCCGTTGCCGCAAGACATTCCCGGCGTCTGCGAGATGAAACGGCTCTACGTGCGTTCCCGATTTCGCGGACACGCCATTGGCCGCGCGCTGGCCGAAGAGCTCATCGCCGCGGCGCTGGCCTGCGGATACTCGGCCATGCGCCTGGACACCATTCCGGGAAAAATGGACCGCGCGATCAGCCTTTACCGCGAACTGGGATTCAAAGAAGTGGCTCCTTACTACAACACGCCTGTGGATAAAACCGTCTTTATGGAGCTCAGTCTAAAGTCGTCTCCGCGCCGGTCTGCATAGAATCATGCGGATGCTGCGGCAAGCTGAAAGCAACTCGTCAACTCTATTCTCTTATCGCGTTCAGCCGGGGCAGTCTACAAGATGCTTATTTGGTAACTACATGATTTTGCTTAGTGCGCGCGTCAACAGTCATTGGGATGTGTGCAACAGAATTGTGGCTGACGCCGAGTTCCTCGCAGGTTTTGCACGCTTGGCTGACAAAAATTGTGCTTGCAGAAAGCTTGGCGCGTGATTACTATTCACGCAACCCCGATCGCTGATGCGAGCCCTGTTGTGCTGGTTCCCAAATGAATATTGGAGAAACAATCAGGAATTACCGGATGCAGAAAGGTATGTCCCAAGGGGACATTGAGAAGCGTACAGGACTGTTGCGCTGCTACCTTTCGCGGGTAGAAAACGGGCATACCATTCCGTCACTGGATACTCTTGCCAAGATCGCCGGCGCTATGGACCTGCCTCTGGGGCAGTTCTTCGCCGACCACCACTCCAACGGCAACTCCAAGAGCCTGCCGCCACTGAGCGAAGAAGAAGTCCGCTTTCTCAGCCAGATCCGCCGCTACGCCACCAACTTGAATGACAGCGACCGCAAACTGGTGCTGGCGATGGTCAAGAAGATGGCATCCAGCTCAGGCAAATAAGTCAGCATTCAGCCCCTAGACAGAAATTGGCCGCGAGGCCGACTTGCGCGCCGAGCGGCCCGCAGAGGAGCAGGTTGGCCTCGGCGAAAAGCAGACTCGCCGGCGGTCCGGAGCGAAGTGACAGGAATATTGGGCCGCGAGGCCGACTTGCGCGCCGAGCGGCCTGCAGCAGGCGCACAAGCAAACTGAGCCCGAAGCTACACTCGCAAGCGGTTTGGAGCGCAGCGACAGAAAAACTACGCCGCGTTGGCCTCACCCAGCGTCATGACGGCCAGCTCCAACCGGTCGCGAACGCCGGTTTTGGTGAAAATGCTCTGCAAATGCCTTTTCACCGTGTTCTCGCTGATGGACAAGGCCTGACCAATGTCTTTGTTCTTCAAGCCGCGGGCCACGTAATTAGCGATCTGCCGTTCGCGATCAGAAAGCCTGCCCAGGGCGTGGTTGGATTTATGCGATTCCGCGCTCATGCTGGCCAGCACCTGCTGCGCCCGCTCATCGGAGAACGCGAGTTCGCCCCGGGCCACGGTGCGGATGGCCGCGAACAAGGTTTCCGAGCCATCGTTCTTGAGGACCAGCCCGCGCGCGCCGAGTTTCACGGCTTGCGCGTAGTCGGCTTCATTCTCGGATGACGTTAGCACCACTGCGCCGGCGCGGTTGCCCGCGCGATCCAGCGCGCGCAACACTTCAAAGCCATCGCCGGGAGGAAGGAACTGGTCCAGGATCAGCACGTCCGGCTGCAGCTCCTGCACCATGGTTAAGGCCTCCGGGCCGGTGATGGCGCAACCCGCCACCTCGAAGTCTTCCTGCGAAGTCAGTAATGACGCCAGCGACTCGCGCAGCACTTTATGATCGTAGGCGATAATAAGACGAATCCGTTTGGGGGACATATTTACACCATTCATATCTGACATTGGATGCAATCCAAAGCACAATGAACTGCCTGGACTTTGGGGTAAATTTCGGTAATTTTTCTTATGATATAGTCCGCTCAGCCGCAATCGTGACCGCGGAAGACGGAGTTTTGCTCCCTTGACGATCGACGAAGAACTCTCGATGCTCGAAGATCATCTGCGCCGCCTCAAGGTGGAGTACGACATCTATTTCGGCGGCGGTTCCAAAAAACCGCCCCAAGACATCGAATGGAAAGTCAAAAACCTGCTGAAAAAATATTCTGACGGCAGCCGCATGAATTACGGCCAGCGCTTCCGTTATAACACCGCGCAGCAGAAGTTCGCGCTGTACAACGCTCTGTGGCAGCAGAAACTGCAGATCAAGGAAGAAGGGTACCGCCGTCCCCAGGACGCCGTTCTGGGAATCCAGGGCCTGCGTCCTGACCAGCAGCATGCCGCCGAGCAGGAGCTTAAGCTGCACGGCTCAGTGGTTGACGCTAAGCCCTTTAGCGTGGCTTTCTCTGACTCCAAGTCCGACCAGAAGCAGGTCGAGGCCCTGTTCCACGCCCTCTCTGACGCGCGCAAGCATACCGGCGAAAAAAGCTCGGCCAATCTGGACTCCTTCAAGAAATTCGTCCAGCAAAAGACCTCGCAACTCCGCAAAGAGTACGGCTCCAAATCCGTGGAATACTCGGTGGAGATCAAAAACGGCCAGGTCAAACTCAAAGCCAAACCCAAAGCGTAAGGGAAATTGGGGATTGTGTAATTTGGTAATCGGATAATTTGCCGATTTGCGTTTTCAAATTACGAAATTACAAAATCATTCAATTACCAATTCCTCTTCCTCTGTTTGCACGTCGTCGGCCCTCACTGTTACCTTATTCCTTAACCCTTCCCCCTTCCGAGGAAACGCCGTGCCCAAAATTCAGCGTGCCATACTCAGCGTCACCGATAAGACCGGCCTCGTAGACTTCGGCAAAAAACTCTCCGCCCTGAAAGTTGAACTCATTTCCACCGGCGGAACTGCCAAGCTGTTGCGCGAATCCGGCGTGGCGGTGAAAGATATTTCCGAGCTCACCGGCTTTCCCGAAATGATGGACGGTCGCGTCAAGACGCTTCATCCCAAGGTCCACGGCGGGATCCTGCACGTGCGCGACAATCCCAGCCACGTGGCGTCGGCACGCGAGCACGGCATCCAGCCCATTGACATGGTCGTGGTCAACCTTTACGCGTTTGAAAAGACGGCATCCAAACCGGGCGTGCACTTTGACGAGGTGATCGAGAACATTGATATCGGAGGGCCGTCCATGGTGCGGTCCGCGGCCAAAAACTTTCGCGACGTGGCCATTGTGACTTCGCCGGATGACTATTCGGCCATCGCCGCGGAGATGTCGGCTTCCGGCGGCGATGTCTCGTTGGCCACGCGCTGGCGTCTGGCGCAACGGGCCTTCGCCACCACCGCCGCTTATGACAGCGCCATCGCGGCCACCCTGGCGGGCATCACGCTGAATGAAGCCGACGCCGGCCAGTTCCGGCTTTCTTCATCACAAGCAGCTCCGCCGCAAGCTGACTTCCCCGCGGCGCTACGTTTTTCCCTGAGCAAAGTTATGGACCTGCGCTACGGCGAAAACCCGCACCAGCGCGCCGCCATGTACTCTGACGGTTCCGCCACCGGCGTGGCCAACTGCCGCCAGTTGCAGGGGAAAGAACTCTCTTTCAACAACATTGTTGACCTGCAGGCTGCCTGGGACCTGGCGCAGGAATTCGACCAGACCGTTTGCACCATCATCAAGCATACGAACCCGTGCGGCACGGCCACCGGGCACACTCTGCATGAAGCCTACCTGCGCGCGCTGGAAGCTGACCCCGTGTCGGCTTTCGGTGGAGTCATCGGCGTGAACCGGGTGATTGACGGCGCCGCCGCGGAAGAAATGGCCAAGCTGTTTGTGGAAGCCATCGCTGCTCCCGGCTTTGACCCCGAAGCCAAGGCCAAATTCGCTGCAAAGAAGAACCTGCGCCTGGTGGAAGTAAAGCCGGGGCCGGCCAAATTCGTGATGAAGCACGTTTCCGGCGGAATGTTAGTGCAGGACGTTGACATGCGCCCGCTGGCGCCGTCTGATCTGAAGGTTGTCACCCAGCGCCAGCCTACCGCCGAAGAACTCCGCGCCCTGCTGTTTGCATGGAAAGTGTGCAAACATGTGAAGTCCAATGCCATTGTTTATGCGCGCGACGGCCAAAGCGTGGGCATTGGCGCAGGGCAGATGTCCCGCGTGGATTCCTGCAAGATCGGGGCCATGAAAGCGATCTTACCTTTGCCGGGCACGGTGGCCGCTTCAGACGCGTTTTTCCCTTTCCCGGACGGCGTGGAAGAGATCGCGCGGGCAGGCGCTACGGCCATCATCCAGCCGGGAGGGTCGGTACGCGACCAGGAGGTCATTGACGCCGCCAACCGCCTGGGGCTGGCCATGGTGCTTACCGGCGTCCGTCACTTCCGTCACTAAGTAGGAAGTGTTATCTACTGCGCGGTTTAGGCCCAGCCGGGCTAGAATTATGACAGAAGGGTTGACTCCCGGCAGCGCCCGCAGCATCCAAATGAAGGGATTGTATTTTCGGTCCTCATTATTCTTATGAATTTCAGCAAACGCTCGTTGCTTAGTTCTCTAGTCCTGCTTCTCTCACTCTCCGCAGTCGCGCAGAAAACGCATCCGCAGGAAAAAGCCCCGGCCGGCAAGCCGTCCGTCACGTCACAACAGCCCGCGCAGCCGGGCGCTCCCGGAATGCCGGAAGCCGCCAAGAAGGTGGACCACGCAGCTTCGTACTACCACTACTCTCTGGCTCATATGTACGAAGAGATGATGGCCATGTACAGCCGGTCAGAGTACGCGACCAAGGCCATTGAAGAATACAAGCTGGCCATTGAGAACGATCCCTCTTCAGAGTTCTTGAACGCCGGGCTGGCCGAGTTGTACTCGCGCACGGGCCGCATCCGTGACGCCGTTCTGGAAGCCCAGGAAATCATCAAGCGCGACCCCAACAATCTGCATGCCCGCAAGCTGCTGGGCCGCATCTACCTTCGCTCCATGGGCGACGGACAAAACGGCGCGCCTTCGCCGGAACTCCTCAAACTCGCGGTTGAGCAGTATGAAGCCATCGCCCGCATCGAACCCAAGAACATTGACAATCATCTTCTTCTCGGGCACTTGTACTTTTTGAGCAAAGACCTGCCCAAGGCGGAAGTCCAGCTGAAAGCGGCGTTGGAAATTGATCCTGGTTCGGAAGAAGCGGTCGCCCGCCTGGCCTTTCTGTACAACGAGCAGGGCGACAACAAACACGCCTTGGAAACGCTGAACGCGGTCCCTGAAGCCCGCCGCACCAGCAAGATCTACGCCATGATGGGCTACACTTTTGAGCAGCAGAAGGACTACAAGTCTGCCATCGCTTCTTACCAGCACGCACTGATCCTGGACAAAGACAATCTGGACGCGCTGCGCGGTTTGGCCCAGAACCTGGCCAACGATAACCAGACCACGGCCGCGCTGGAACAGTACCGCATGCTGCAGGAAGCTGATCCCCAGGACCCGCAAGCTGCGCTGCGCGTGTCCGATCTTTACCGCCGCATGGGCAAGTTCGATCTGGCCCTGGAGAGCCTGAAGAAAGCCGAGGCGCTGCAGCAGGACTCGCTGGAAGTCGCGTACAGTGAAGCCAACATCCTGGAAGCCCAGGGCAAACTGGACGAAGCCGCGGCCGCCCTGCAAAAGCTGATCGCCCGCTCCACCGCGCCGACTGACCGTCACAATCTGGCGCTCTTCCTGGACCGCCTGGGGAACATCTATCGCCAGTCCGGCAAGTATCCGCTGGCGCAGGAAACCTACCGCCGCATCGTGGACATGGGCGGCGAAGAGTCCGCGCGCGGCTATTCCGGACTCATTGACAACTATCGCGACCAGAAACTCTGGGCGGACGCCACCCGAACCGCGCAAGAAGCGGTAAAGAAACTGCCCGAAGACAAGAACATGAAGCTGGCGCTGGCCCAGCAGCTTGCCGACGAGGGCAAAGCGGAAGAAAGCATCAATCTGGCCAAGGCCGTGGTGCAGAGCTTGCCTGACGACCGCGACGCACTGATCTCGCTCTCTCAGGTTTACGTGCGCCTCAAGCGCTTCCAGGAAGCCGAAGACATTCTGCTGGGAATGGACAAGCAGGCCACGCGTCCGGAAGAACGGCAGGGCATTCGCTTTATCCTGGGCGCAACCTACGAGCGGGAAAAGAAATTCGATCTGGCCGAACAGGAATTCCGCAAGGTCTTGCAGCAGGACCCCGGCAGCGCCGGTACGCTGAACTATCTCGGCTACATGATGGCCGATCACAACATGCATCTGGAAGAAGCGCTGGGCCTGATCAAACGGGCCGTGGAACTGGAGCCGGAGAACGGCGCTTATCTGGACTCGCTGGGCTGGGCCTACTTCAAGCTGAACAACTACGAACTCGCCGAACAGAACCTGCGCCGCGCCATGGAAAAAAATCCCAATGACGCCACCATGCATGATCACCTGGGCGAGTTGTATGCCAAGACCGGCAAGCTCAAGATGGCCGTCATGCACTGGGAGCGCGCACTGGCCGAATGGGGCCGCTCCGTCCCCGCTGACGTTGATCAACAGGATGTGGCGCGCGTCCAGAAAAAGCTGGAAAGCACCAAGACCAAGCTGGCCCAGCAGCAGCATTGATCTAAACCCTTAAACCAATTCTTCACGCTCGCGTGGGCGCGCAAAAACAAGCGGCCCCAGAACAACAAATCTGGGGCCGCTGGCAATAGCGGGCTCATCCGAGTATGTAATGCTCGCCACCGGCTCACGGCTGGCGGGTCGTTCAAACCGCGGCCGATGGCTTGCCCGCTACTTTCCCGCGCCAACCGCCCGGCGACGACTGCAAGCCGCCGTGCCGTCATGCGCGGAACTTAAACTCGCCTCAAGTAGCGGCTGGCTGAGCCCCATGAAAGATCAGCCAGCCACATCCTTGGGGGCTAGGGCTACCCCACCACATCCATCGGGCGCATCATTTCGTTGTCTTCATGCTCCAGGATATGGCAATGCCACACGAATTTGTATCTCTGCCCGGGGACCACGTGCGTTCCCGTAGGCAGGTCAAACTTCATGACGAGCTTGGTGACGTCGCCCGGAAAGGCCTTCACCACGTCTTTCGCAGCGAACTGCTCTTCAGGAGCCGGCGCCTGCGGCGGACCGGTGAATACGATTTGCCCAGTGTTGTCGTAAGTCGTTTGGTCGAACGGCTGGCGGCTGAGAATCCGGAACTGCACCAGGTGAATGTGTTTCGGGTGTCCGTCACCGGTGTCATTGATCATGTTCCAGATCTCGGTGGATCCGGCTTTCGGATCTTCCGTGACCGGATCGTCCCAGTTCTTGTTGTCCAGCAGGCCGATGATGGGGAAGCCGTCCGATGCGCGGTCCAACTCGGTCAGGACCACGTCGCGGGTGCGCGTGGCCGAATTCGGGTTGATGTCCATCGGGTCGGGATTCAACACGAACGGAATGGTTGACGTGTCGCGCGACGACAGCGGCTTGGAAACACGGAACATCATGATCTCCGTGGGCACCACTTCACCGCCGCCCGGGAACGGGGCTGGGCCGTCGTTCTTGAGAACAAAGAACTGTCCACCTTTGCCGGTGAAGTCAATGATCACGTCAAAGCGCTCAGCCGGGGCGTGCAACAGCGTGGTCAGGGAAACGGGAGCCGGCAAGAGACCGCCGTCCGTGCCGATTACGTTGAACTTCGGGCCCGCCATGCCGTGCGCAGTGCCGTGTGCGTCGGTCTTTACAATGCGCATGTTCAGGAAGCGCGCGTTGCTACCGTTGAGCATGCGGAAACGATAACGCCGCGGCTCCACGTCCAGTACCGGCCATGCCTTGCCGTTCACGCACATGGTGTCGCCGAAGAATTCGGGGATCCAGAACTGGTGCGTGCCGTCAAGGGCGACGGGATAGAGGAGAGTTCCATCCGGGTTGAACAAGCGGTCTTGCATGATCAGTGGAATTTCAAACTGGCCTTTGGGCAGATTGAGCGAGTCTTCCACCGCGTCGCGAATGATGTAAGCGCCGGCCAGTCCCATGATCATGTTCAATCGGGTGATGCCCAGGGTGTGATCGTGATACCAGAGCAGGGTAGATTGCTGGTCGTTGGGGTAAACGAAGGCGTCCGGGTTGAACAGGACTGGGCCAGTCACTCCGTCCGGTGAAATCCAAGCTTCGGGATAGCCGTCGCTCTCAGGAAGGATCTTGGCGCCGTGCAGGTGGACAACGTTGCGCACCTGCGGCTTGTCCGCTTCCGAACCGTGAAGTGTAAAATCCACCGGTAACGGATGCGTGGTCGGCAAAGCATCATTGTGATACTTGATCTTTACCGGCGTGCCCCGGCGTACTTCCATCGTCGGTCCAGGCCAGATGCCGTTGTAGCCCCAGATCGGCGTGGCGGGAAGATCGCGGTGGATTTTTTGCAAAGCAGGCAACATTCGAATGTGCGTCACGCCGGTTGCCGAAGGATGAATCACCGGCATGATCGGCAGTTGGTCAACAAACTGCGCAAGGGTGCCGGCAGCAGTTTTCAGCTGTCCCAGCGGATGGGAAACGTGACCATGGAAAGTCACTCCGCCGGGCACGGGGACCCGCGTGTTGGGAGTTTGGGCTGATGCAACTTTGGGCAGTACCAGACCTGCGCCCGCCATCGCCCCAAGTTTGAGGATATCGCGTCGACTCTTTTTCATGTTTGTGAGAGCTCCTGAGAGGGGACACTTCAGGCGCGACAAGGCATGGGCGGTTGTCCGCTTGTGGATGGATCCGTCGTCTGCTTTGTCAGCGCTCGGAGGTCGCGCTTGCTTGTCATTGACGGCCTAAGTGGTTCCGGAAGAGGCCGCTAACGCGAATACAAAGTAGCCGAAAAAACAGAGGTAAATCCATAAAATTAGAAAATTTAATGTTTCTTTGGTACCTAATATTGGCAGGTCTTGCCAAAGCTAATGCCAGCTGCAAGAAACAGTTACATTCTGAAGACAGCAATTGCCGACGCGCTTTAAGTTACTTCAGGACGTGCATATTCGTGACATCAATCTAATAAAGCCTGCGTTCTCAACGTTCTTAATAGTTACGAAGAGACCCGGATCTCGCCGGGACGCCAAGCAATATTTTGTTAAGTTATTTATTATCTTGCAGTTAACTCCATCTTCAAATTAATTACCGCCACCTCCGCACCGTTTTCTCCGAACTGGTCACTATTTCAGCAGAAGAAACATGAAAGGCGGCACGCCGGGATGGAGAGAGCCTTGACCGACAGACAGCCAAAACTGAGCGCACGATCCGGCATGTCGAGGAAGGCCATCCCCGAGCAGACCAGGGCTGGGACAGACAGGCGGACTGCGGAGGCGATCGCTTTGGGCGTGCAATTCATCCTGGCCCAGCAGCAAGAACATCGTTGGATGGAGTTGCAGGGGCGGAACGGAGTTCCCGATCGCTGGGTAACCGCTTACGTGTTGGCCCGCCTGGGAGATTTGCCGGCGAGCTGTTTCCGCTCGTCTCAGCAACAGCAGATTGTCTTGGCGCTGGAATGGATTCTGCAAGCGCGAAGCGAAGGCGTCTGGAGCAGCGCCGCTGGCGCACCCGCTGACGCGGAATCCACAGCGTGGGCCGTCATCTCTTTGCGCCAGCATGGTCGCACCGTGTCCCGCTCGGTCCTGGACTGGCTGCAGCGCTGCCGTTGCGCGGGTGGCGGGTTCGCCGTCCGTCCTAGAACAGAGCTGGAAAGTTCGGACGTGGAAGGCTGTGACTGCGCGACTCGTCCGGCAACCACCGCGCTGGCCGTCAAAGCGCTCGGGGACCTTGACTCCTCAACCGAAGACTATCTGGCTTCGCATTTGACCATGCCCGCCACGGCGCAGGCGGGCAACAGTTCTGACCGTTTTTATATCTGTTCGGAAATCCTGGATTGTGATGCGGCGCTGGCGCCGTGGTCGCGGCTGAATAGAGTTTGCCAGCTGACGGCGCTGGAGAACCCGGAAACTTCGTTCGATGTTGCTCTGCTGCTCCGCTGCTTGTCGCGGCTCCGCATGCGCAGGGCGCGGTCCGTTGCCGACAGCTTGCTTGCCCGGCAACGCCAGGACGGATCCTGGCCCGGCACTCCAGTTTTAGGACCGGCTTTGCACGGAGTCCGGTCCGCCCATCAAGCGGTAGTGGACCAGTCTGGTCTGCTGGCAACAGCGACGGCGGTTTCCGCACTGATGCTGGGTGAAGGCCAGCCTGGGCTGTTTTTCGGCTCGGATCTGCCACGTCCCCGGAGGCTGTTTTGAGCGATAGGTAGCTAAGAGTTGTGAGGTGATTTTGATAGGCGCACTGGCAGGAACGAAAGAATCGCGGCAGGGCCGGCAAAAGCTGCTCCAGCCAAAGGTTCCTTGTGTCTTGCCCAGCGGGCCGGAACGTAAACATGTACGCTCGAAGCGTGAAGTATACTGGTCGCCTACAAGTACAAGACCAGTGGAATTCTTCACCTTTGACGCGGACTACCTCCGGCGGCTTGAGGCCCAGGACCCGGCCACGGAAAATCACTTCGTCGCCTACTTTACGAGCAGATTATTGCGGCCGAAGTTTGGCAGTCGCGGAGTTCAGGCCGACCAGATTGGCGACTTGGTGCAGGAGACGCTGAAGCGTGCCATTGCGAACATTCGCGGGGGAACGGGGGTCCGTCATCCGGAGGCGCTCGGCGGCTTTGTCAGCAAGATCGGCGACAACGTCTATCACGAGTACCGGCGTGATGCCCTGCGGCATCTGCATGAGGATGTGGACGGGATCGAGATTCCCGCAAAGTATCTTGGACCGGAAGGGCTCTTGCTGCAAAAAGAAACCAAGACGGCAGTGCATGAAATGCTGGAAAAGCTTTCGCCTCGCGACCGGGGCATCCTGCGCGGGCTTTTTCTGGACGAGAAGGACAAAGACACGATCTGCGAAGAGTTCGGGGTGGACAGGGACTATTTACGCGGCCTGGTCCGCCGGGCCAAGCAGAAAGCGCGGAAGTACTTGGTTGATGGTAATGCAAAACCGGCGGATGACCACGACGATGAATAGATTGGAACGAGGATCTGTATGGAAACCAACGCAATGAACCATAATCACGCAATTAAAACGCAAGCATCTGTGCGCTATTTGCTGAAGGAAATGCGCGACGAAGAGTGCAGCGCTTTTGAGGAGCACTATATCGGCTGCCGGGAATGCTCTGATGAGGTGAAATTTGGCTTTGACGTCGCCGCTGCTATCCGCGAATCGGCCATGACCGCAGTCGTGCCCTTGCCGCGCCCTGGCTTGCTGGCCCGCATCATGGCCAGCTTCCGCCAGCCGGCCTTCGCCAGCGCGTTCGCCTTGCTGCTGCTCACCGGGAGCTGGAGCTCATATCAGAGAACTATGATCACGCAGCTGAAGGAACCCAAGCTCGAATTGCGTTCTACACTGGTAGGGAGTGTTCATGGAGCCGGCGATCCCAACCTGATACTTGCGCCGAAGAACAGCATCTTGAGCTTGGCAGTGAGATACCAGCCGAAAGGAGAGTATGTCTCCTACCAAGCGCGGATCAGTGCAGTCTCAGGCAAGGTGCGGTACGTGGTGCCTTTGCCAGCAAGCCAAACGGGCGATATGGTTACCATCGCAGTGCTGGCTGAATCGTTAGGCGAGGGCCGTTATTCTATGGTTGTTACCGGACGCACCAGTGACGGCGCCGTGAAAGAGGTAGGCGGGAGCGATTTCGAATTGCGGTTCATGAACTAACTGCACCTTACTCTGTCCCCTCCGCCGCATCCGCCCGCAACTTGTCTCCCCCAGGCGCTATCTCGTGCCACGATGAAGGTAGTACAATCGGTTTCATTCAGTTGGCTGAAGCAGTTGGCTGGCTTTAGCCTTGCACCATATCGGTGTCCCGATGGGTGTTCTTTATTGCCCCAGCTCATTGGAGAACAAACTATGACTTGCTCGCGCCACCATTCACAATATGTATACCATGCTTCGGCATTCGCTTTGGCCGCAGAATTTGAAAGGCCCAAGCAACATAGCCTGCCGCCGCAAGCTTCCACCGTCCTCGCCGGCCACGGAGGACACGGATCCAACAACCATCCTGGCTTGAAAGTAGATGGATTAGTTTCTTTCGAGAGAGCTTACTCTGAAGTAGGCGGAAGCTACGATGACTGCCACAATATTCATACCACTCACGCCTGGTCGGTCCTGGAAGGCGTAAATGTCGCGGACATGCTTACCGCGGACCGTGTGGTCTCCCGCATGGCGGTATATTGTCCAGCCGACGATAGCGGCGAGGCCAGCTTCGACATCACCGGCAGCTACTTTGAGAACCTGCGCATCGCCGGGCACCAGATCGATGTAGAATTGGACACAAAACTGTTTCACGATAACGATACTTACTCAAAACTTATCAAGTCGCACCAGGGCGGGAAGAAAGATCAATGGCTCTTGGGTAGCTGCCTGTGCGACGAGAGCCCTGCCGAGCGGAAGAGGATTGAAGACGAATACCATGCCCTGCGCGGCATGACCAAGATGGTGCAGGAATGGAAGAAACCTGGAAAGAGACCGGCCGACCTGGGGCGCTACAGGCTCTCCGCGGCCAACCATCTCGACCTGGCCGACCTCAACAAGACCACCGAGCTCGAAGGCTACGGGTCAATCATCTGCATCCCCAAGTTTGGCGTGATCCGACTGGCGGAGATGACCGTGACCCGTCATTCCCGTACTCTAACCATGTTTCGTGTGCAAATGTGCTCATCCGGCTACGGAGGCGGCACGGGACCTACCTCGTCAGGCAGCGGGCCCGGTTAAGCTGCGCGCTTTTTGTTATCGCCTGCCTGCTCATTACCGGCTGCAATAGGCGAGCCTCCCTGGAAAAGCAGGCCCTGGAGGCCCGCCAGCAGTTTCAGCGTGGCTATGACGATCAAGCGCATAAATCTGCGCAAGACGGTATAGCCCGGTCCGCCAAGTATCCTGAGCTCAACTGGGATTTCCGTATTCTGTTGGCCCATGTTCTTTTGCGCCACGATAAAGCCTACGACGTTCTTCAACTCCTGCATGCTGAACCAGTTTCCGCGATACCGCCGCAAGCAGTATGGCCCCGGACGCTGGCCCTCGGCTCGGCATACTGCACGCTGCGCAAAGATCCGGAAGCCGACCAGAGTTTCGTGGAAGCCGTGCGGCTTGCGGGCGCTGACCAGGCCATGCGAGCCGAACTGGCCATGTACCAGGGCCAGTGCCAACTTGCCAGGCGGCGGGAGGATGACGCCGAGAAACTCTTTCAGCAGACAATCCAGTCCAAGCATGCTAACGATTTCACCAGAGTGGAGGCCTTCTACTGGTTGGGGGTATGCGCGCTGCGCAAACACCAGAACGAGAAAGGTAAGGACTGGTTGGTACAGGCGCTGCAATCCAGCCGCGCCTTGCAAGCCGGCTATTTCGAAGAACGCGCTCTGGGAAGGCTTGGGTACGCCTATACGGAGTTGGGGCTCTTCGACAAAGCACTGGAGCAGTCCAAGGCCGCTGAAAAACTCGCCGTCACACTTCATCAGGTCGAAGACCAGGAAAAGTGGCAGCTGGATATTGGACGCGCCTACGAAAACATGGAGCAGTCGGGTATGGCGCGGGAGTACTACAAGAAAGCGCTCGAGGCAGCTCGGGCACTTGGCGACCAAAGTATCCAGGCAAAATGCTTGCACAATCTTGTGGGAATCGAACGAGGGTACGGAAACATCCAGCAGGCCGAGCAGTATCATCAGG
Source organism: Terriglobia bacterium (assembly GCA_020072815.1). NCBI lineage: Bacteria > Pseudomonadati > Acidobacteriota > Terriglobia > Terriglobia bacterium. The sequence continues at coordinate 599,084 of JAIQGE010000001.1, forward strand.
AATCGAAAAAGCTCAAGCTCGAAGGCTTCGATCTCCGAGACTGGAATCTTGATGAGGCCTTCATCGCCTCCAAAAAACGCGATTCTCATGCCACCTCGCTTCTCCTTGCGCTGTTGCCCCAGGTCCGCGATAACCACCGGCTCGAATGGGCCGTTCAAGCTGAACTGGCCCGGATCTACGATCGCCAGGACCAGCCTGTTCAAGCCGACGAGTGGTTCCAGCGCAGCATCAAGAACATTGATATTGCAACCATGGGCGGCAACTGGCCAATCTTCAACGACTATGTCGCCTTTCTGGTGAGGCGAAATCATCCCGAAAGATCTCTGCAAGTCGCCCAACTCGCGCGCGCGCGCGCCTTGACGGAACAGCTCGGCGTAAAAGCGCACCGGGAAAATGCGCGTGCTTGGGTGGCACGGATACAAACCATGCTGCGGGCCGAAAAGGCCGTGGTCCTGGCTTATTACGAAGCCGAGAATGAGGCCTTTGTGTGGGCCATTACGCCAAATCATCTGGAGGTAAAGAGGCTGGCAACGGACCAGAATGAGCTGGAAACGTTGGCCGCATCGTACGCGAAGGAGATCAAAGACCAGGCCGGCCTGGATGCCAGCCCGGCACAAATGAAGCTCTACCAGATTCTGGTAAAGCCCGTTCGTGATTTCGTCCCGCCCGGGGCCCACGTGGTCCTGGTTGCGGACAGCGCCCTGTATCGGATGAACTTGGAGACTTTGATCTCCGATGATGGCCGCCCTCATTACTGGATTGACGATGTTGAAATCGAAAACGCCAGTTCGCTGGATTTGCTTCTGGCCGGTCAAGGCATACATCGCAAGGGACGCGGGCTCCTGCTGATCGGGGCGCCGGAGGAAGTTGATCCGCACTTTCCCAGGCCTCCCCATGCTGTGGAAGAGATGCGCAACATAGAGAAGCACTTCCCTGCCGCCGAGGTCAGAAGGCTTTCTGGAGGGGCGGCGGTTCCTGAAGCGTATCTGGATGGCCATCCGGGTCAATTCAAATACATTGACTTTGCCACCCACGGGACCGCCGATCCTTCTGAGCCTCTGGACTCAGCTCTCATCCTTTCCCGGGGCGCGCATGGCGCTCACCAGCTCCTGGCACGGGACATTGTGAAGGACAATCTCAAGTTGCAGGCTGATCTTGTCACCATCTCGTCTTGCTACGGCGCGGGAACAGACCTGGGAGCGTCAGAAGGCCTGCTGGGCTTGCAGCGCGCGTTTCTGCGCGCCGGAGCGCACCAGGTAATCGCCGCACTGTGGAACATTGACGACGAGTCCAACCCAAGTGTGATGGACCGTCTGTATGCTGGCTTGCACAGACACGAAACGGCTTCTCAAGCCCTGCGCGCCGCCAAACTCAAACTGGTCCACTCGGGTGATTACCACAGCGCCCCCTACTACTGGGCGCCTCTGCAGGTCTACACCGGCCGTTAGCTCAGGCTCAATCTCTTGCGATTTGCTTACTGCGCCTTGCGCGCGCCGCTTCTCTCCAGAGAAAATCCCCTTGGCGCGATTCCCGGCAGCGTTACCGGCAGTTTGCCGCGCGGCTGAAGCTCTCCAAACAACACTTTCACCGCGCTCAACTCTGCCCCGGAGATGCTGGAGTAGGTGCAAAGGTAAGTCTGGACGCCGCCCGCCCCCAGCACCACGTAGGGGTTGCCCATGGCCACCACCGCGGTTTTGGCGGCGGCCACGTCCAGCACCTGGCGCAACACGTCACCGGACGCCTGCTCCAGTCCCACGCTGTTGACGAGTTTGCCGTCCACCATCACCTGCTTGCCGGCGGACGGCGAAACATAGATCGCGACCACGACTTTGCCCGCTTCTTTCACTGCCTGCAGAATCTCCGGCGTTAGCACGGCGGCCAGATTGTTGTCCACATAGAAGACCGTGGCGTCGGCGCGGCGGGACTTCAAAGCGTTTTCAAACCCGCGTCCCCAGCCGCCGCGCACCGAGTCGCTGATCACGATGGTCACCACCTGCCGGTCCTGCTTGACTTGTGGGCGGTAGATTTCGCCTTCAGTCGGCGGCGCCTGCAACCGCGTCAGCGGAAGCACCTGGCCGTTGTCGCGGACCAGCGTCACGGCGTCGTCGGTCACCTGCTGCGCGAATTGCATGTCCTCCTGCCGGCTCACCAGGTACGGGACCTTGTTCAGATCCACGTAGCGCGCTTTGTGCAGACCGACCGAAGCCTTGGCTTCCAGGATTCGCAGCACGGATTCGTCAATGCGTGCCACTGAAATCTCGCCGCGACGGACGGCGTTGATGACGCCCTGAAACGCTCCGTCCAGATCGGTGGGAAGCAGCAGCATGTCGTTGCCGGCTTTCACCGAGTCCACCGCAGCCCGGCCCGCAGGATTGCCTTGTCCCGGAGGATACAGGCTGGTCAGCCCGCGCATTTCCAAAGCGTCGGTCACCACCAGGTTTTTGAAGCCAAGTTGTTTGCGCAACACTCCGTTGATCACCGCCGGAGAGATGGTGGCGACTTTGTTTGGGTCGGGCTCCAGGGCAGGCACCGTGACGTGAGCCACCATCACGGAATCCACGCCGGCGGCAATAGCTTTCCTGAAGGGCGGCAGCTCCACGCCGGCCATGTGCGCGGCGTCGCTGGGCACCAGAGCCACGCCCAGATGCGAATCCGTTGCGGTGTCTCCATGTCCGGGAAAGTGTTTGGCGGTGGTCAGCATCCCGTGGGCGCGCGCGCCGCGAATGAAGGCCGCCACCATGTCGCCCACCGCTATCGGGTCTTCCCCGAAAGAGCGTGTATTGATGATGGGATTGCTGGGGTTGCTGTTGACGTCCGCTACCGGGAAAAAATTCCAGTGAATGCCCACGGCGCGCGACTCTTCCGCGACAATCGCGCCGAACCGCTCAACGTAAGCGGGATTTCCCGCGGCGCCGAATGCCATGGCTTCAGGAAATTGCGGAACGGAAACCATGCGCTGCGCCAGACCACGCTCAAAATCGGCGGCGATGAGCAGCGGCCACTTGGACTCACGCTGCAGTTGGTTGGTCATCATTGCAGCTTCCAGCGGCGGGCTCTTGAGCAGCGTTGCTCCGTCCACGTGTACGGTAATGACTACGGACCCGATGTGGTATTTCTGCAGCTGATCGCGGAACTGCTTGTAGGCGTCGCTGTCAAAGTTTTCAAAGTCCATGAAGTAGCGGACGCTGAGCATTTGCCCTACTTTTTCCGGGAGCGACATTTTCCTCAGCGTCTGCTGCGCCCAGCGCCGGCCCTCTTTGTCCAGGGACACTGGCCCAGCTTTGGAGTAGCGTTCAGCGGCGTGCGAAGAAAGCAAGAGGGCAAACAGCGACAGTAGGATTCCCAGGCGCCTGATCATAAAGGCAAAGATAGCAGAAGCGCCGCAGGCTGGGGCAGAGACGCTCCTTTTGTAGCAATGCTCTATTTCGCCAGCGCCGCTTCCGCGACCTCAGCGTGGGCGCGCTCATAGCCCACGGCGGCGTAGTAAATCGCTCGGTCAAAGAACTGGTCGAGCAGTTGGAGCATTTCCAGTTCGCCGCACACTTCCGCCAGGTCGGCGGCAACAGGGCCGTGACGCAGGAATTCCCACAGGTTTTCTTTGGTAAGAACAATGGTCCAGTTGAGCTGGCTCAGGGGCACGCCTTGCGCGGCGCGTTGCCTGCCGATCTCCAAATAGCGTTGTCCGATGTCGCCCTCGCTGCGACTCAAAAGCCAGTCGCCCAGGTGGCTGTAGATTTCGCCGACCTTGGCTTTCAAATCCTCCGGGGGGACCTTGTGGTACTCCGGCAGCAGCGGGCACTCCTTGACTTTGGCGACCAGGCCGGCGGCCAACTCTTCTGAGTGCGATTCAATCGCGCGAACCAGTTTGTAGGTGAGTATCATGACGTCTACCTCCTCGCAGCAAAGAGCAAACACCAACCATGATTGTCCATGAGGTTGCTACTTGGAGGCGGTGACGGTTGTCACAGCGATGGCCAGACTGGGCCAAATGGCCATCATTGGAACAATCTAATGCAGGGGTTTGCGGCGGGCCCGGATGTAAGCGGCAGGCCGCCGCTGCTCAGGCCCGGCGCAGTTCTGGAACCTGAGAGCTTGAGGGTCCGACTTTGCGCTGCAAGCGCACCAATTCCAGCATGGCGGTGCAGCAGGCGTCCTCCTTGCTGGATGCCTCGTGCTGGACCAGCACTTCTGAAGATCCGTCAATCTTGACTACTACGTGCCACAGAGACTCCGGCGTGGCTGCCTGGGGGGCGATACTCGCGTGATATGGGTGACGCACAATCTTCATACTCACTACCTTTCTGGGCCAGCCGAAAAGGAGGGCGGGGCGAAACTTCCCGCCTATTCTAGCCACAACCAAGGTCTTGGAATGTGAAGTGAATGTTAAAAGCAGGTTAAAATAAGGGCCCAATTTAAAGTGCAACCAAGCGTGTAAGCGACTCTATCGCAAAGGTTTGAGCGGCCAGAATCGAAATGCCGCGCCCCTGTGGAGAAGACGCGGCATCTCAAGCTCATTCAGATTTTTTCAGGCTAGCCGAGAGCGTTGGAGATCAAGCGTGAGCGGCGACGGCCAGACTGCGGCCGCCCTGGATTACGATCAGCGGAGTTTTGACTTGGGCCCGTGTTCCGCGATCCACCCTCTGGCAGGCTGCGTTCATGCCCGGCTTGCTGCTGCGGACGGGACGCGTCCTAGCTTTGGACCGCTGAGCTTCCGGTCTGGTGTTGGCCGTTTTAGTGAAGCGTGCCCGGAACTGCTGCTTGGCGCGATGCAGCAACACTCGCAAGTAGCCCCGGCTGATCCCCAGTTCGCGGCAGACTTCATCGCGATCGCGCTCTTCCAGGTACACTGCGCGCAGCAACATTTCCTCGTCGTTCGGCATCTGCCGGAGCACCCCGCGAACCTGTTTTCGGACCTCAAAGGCGGTGTACATCGCTTCCGGACTGCCGACCGGATCGGACAGCTGAGGCGGCATGTCGTCCAGCGGCTCAAAGCGGTCACTACGGTACGATTCGTAGAGAACATTGCGGCAAACCGAAGCTACAAACGCCCCAAAGCATTCCGGGCGCCGTATTCCCTGGTCAGAGTGGACCGCCGCCAGGACGCGGGCAAAGGTTTCCTGGCGAATGTCGTTGATCCGTTCCGTGGAAGCGGCACGACGCCGCAGGCTGCCCGTCATGAAATGGCTGAAGTACCAGGCAAAGTGGGCCTCGACCTCACTGTCCCGGGCCCCAAGTTTGCTGATGTAGCTGGCATCAAATTGGTGGAGCGGTAGACACTGCGCTGTGGACATACTGATCCGTCTCCTTACTTCTCTGGTAAGCGCCCTGACGCTGACCCGGCGAGAAAGACTTGTCGCCTGCCATATCTAACGCCGGGGAGACGAAATCCCCTAAAAAATATCTGGCGCGGACAATGTTTCTGGTGGGTCGGGTGAACTGACCTGGAAGGTTTCACGGTGTACTTTGGGGTGACCCGGCCGGCCATGCCTGGAACACACTGCCGTCACCGCCAAGATGGGACACAAAAAACGGGTCGCTGAGGACCCTGCGGGATTGCGTTACAATCTCACTTCGCAAGCCGCCCCATGGATAACTACCCTGATCTTTCGATTCAGAGGTTGCTGGAACGTTGTCTCCAACCGGAACGAGATGAAGCTGCGTGGAGTGAGTTGATCCTCAGACTGGAACCCACCATCGCCGGGGTGGTCTACAAGAACCTTGCCGGCTGGACCAGGCCAACGCAGGAGTGCGTGGAGGACCTGACCCAAGATACGCTCAAAAAGCTGCTGGATAAAAATGCCAAAGCTCTGCGCGAATTTGAATTCCAAAATGGCGACGGGGACCTTTTTAAGTTTGCCAAGACTGTGGCCTCCAACGTCGCGAAAGACTACTACCGCAGCATCGCCAGGAGAAATGAGGAGCCGCTGGAGGAGTACGTTGACCCGCCTGACCCGCAAAATTTTCAGGTCCGGGCGGAGCGTGACGCTCTGCTCGACCAGATGGACGCTTACCTAAAGACGCGGGTGTCTGAAATTGAGTGCAGCATTTTTGGGCTGTATTTCAAGCAAGGTTTTAGCGCCCGGCAGATTGCGGAGATTCCCGGTATCGGAATGAAAATAAAGCAAGTTGAATACGCTCTGTGGACCGTCACTCGATTATTGCGCGGCAGGTTCAATGGCCCCGATACGGACCCGCCGGCGGAAGATGAGGAAAAAGAGGATTAGGGTTTCCCCAGGTTGGGACGTTAGCTATGTTGAGAAAGAAAAAAAGGCGGGGACTGTGAGCCAGCAATCCAACCACCTAGCGGATATTGAGATCAAGGAGTACTTGCGGTCGCGACCCGGCGATAGACCGGACGCCCGCGATGCTCTGATTGATACCCACCTGTCCGAGTGCGGAACGTGCCTGAGTCGCACATTGCAACTGCAACGCGCTCAGCTCGGTCTTGAACAGACCAGAGTGGCGCGCGCGCGACACAAGGACTGTCCCAGCAACCAAACAATCGCCAACCTGGCCGCCGGACTCGTCCCGGCAGAGCTGGTGGCGGCCACTATTCATCACGCAGCCCACTGCGACTTTTGCGGGCCGTTGCTGCAAAGCTACCTGGAAGAATTTTCTGAAGAGATGCCACAGGAAGCCGCCGCCTTCTTGGCCCAGCGGTCCACGGCCACCGCGGCGTGGCGAGAGAAATTTGTCGCAGAAAATATCCCCGGGCGTGAACCACTCAACATTGCGGACTGGTTGAAAAAGGTAGCGGGGAGCATGGTTCCGAAGCTCCCGGCGCCGCGATGGGCTGCCGGGGCCGTCGCCGCCCTGCTTCTCGTGGTGGCGACGACCGGGGTTACGACCTTGATCGTGTCGGGCGTCAAGCCCTCCCCAACCAAGGCCAAAGCCCTGGCGCTTGCAGCCAACCCAGAACAAAAGACGCTGGAGATGCGAATCCCCGGCGCTCCCTACGCCCCTTACGAGATCAAGATGGGGCCGGGATCTGAGCCGAAGAGAAGCCTGTCGCTGGTGAAGGCCGAAGAGATTCTGTTGACCCAGAAAAGCGCTGGCCGCATGGACGCGCAATGGCTTGAGGTGGAAGGACTCACAACGTTGCTTGAAGGCACGGGAAGCGGCGCCGCCAGAGCCGCCAGCGATTTTGAGCGCGCCCGCGCAGAAGGCCGCGACGATCCCAGCCTGGAAATTGAGCTGGCCATCAGCTACTACGCGTCAGACCACCCGAATCTGCCGAAGACCATTGACCTGCTGGAGGGCGTCCTCAAGCGGCCCAGGCTTCCCGATGAAGACCGCAAGGCCGCGTTGTACGACTTGGCGGTTGCCTACGAAAATATTAATGCCTGGGAGCTGGCGGTAGCACGGTGGAACGAATATCTCAAGGCCGATTCATCGAGCGAGTGGGCCAAGAACGCCAGGACGCGCCTGGAGAGAGCAAAATCAAAAGCACCCAAGCAGCAGAGCCGCAGCCCGGCTGAATTCCCTGACGACGGCCTACTCCAGGCCCAGGTAGAGCAGTATCAAGACGTCGCCATCCGATATTGGCTTCCCATCGCCGTAAACGACCCTCAGAGCAAAGCCGCCCTCTATACCCGTAAGCTTGCCGACCTGCTGGCAGAGCAACACTCCGACCCATGGCTCCGTGATTTTCTTAACGCCATTCATCCTGATCAAGCAGACGCAGTCAAAGCACTGGCTGAGGCTTTTGCAAAGAACAAACAGGGGCTCTACGGGGCGGCTGCAGCCCGGGCCGAACACGCTGCGGGCCTCTTTGCGAAGCATCACAACCTTGCGGGAGAGTTGAGGGCCCGCTATGAAGACATCTACGCCAACCAGCGCGAAGTGGAAGCCCGAGAGTGTGTTGCACGTTCTGGTGTGCTGCAGAAACAGTTAGCCCTTACCGCCTACCGCTCGCTGCAGGGCCAGGTGGCACTGGTGAGGGCAACATGCCTGAACCTAAAGGAAGATTTTGAAGCCTCCAAAAATGAGCTCAATGCCAGCCAGGAGATTGCGGGAAAATTCCGTTTCCCCGTGCTTCGCTTGCGCGTCATGGGAATCAGCGCAGGAATTGAGCGTCTCCAGCACCGTGACGAAGAGTCTTGGCGCAGAGGCGTTGACGGGCTTCGCCTTTACGGGGAAGGAGAATATCCAGCCGACCGCCTGTATCAATTGTGCATCGTGCTGGAGCAGTATGCCGAGAAGAAACATCTGCTCTATGCACAGCAAGCCTTGCTTGAACAAGCCATCGGCATTCAGGAGGCGTATCCCCCCGAAGATGAAGGTGTGATCCTCAAGGGGACGCTTTATGGGAGGCTAAGTGCGGTTTCCGTGAACCTGGGACAAGATGACTTGGCAAGAACAGCCACGCGAAAAGCCAACCTGTTTCTGGGCCGGGCGCCTAATGAGCCGTCGGCAGATAAGTACGTCTTGTTTGTAAAAATCGGTCTCGCGCAAACCCAATTGAAGATGGGCGATCCGCAAGGTGCGGTAGACACACTCGAGCCAGCCGCCGAACGTGTACCGAGGATTACTGACGAATTCCTGGTCATGGCATTCCGCACAGTATCCGGAGACAGTTATCGTCATCTCGCCAGGTATGGCGAGGCAGCAGCGGAGTACGAAGCAGGAATCGTTATTGCGGAAAAAGCTCTCCCTGCATTAAATGATGAAGCGAAACGGCTTAAGTGGGTCGAAGGGGCAGACCCAGTGTATCGCGGGCTTGCCTTGGTTCTCTTGCAGCAAGGCAAAGACGTCGACGCTCTGAAGCTTTGGGAATGGTATGGTAGCCGGACGCAACAGGACAGCCATGCCGCGAAGACCTCGTGGAAGGAGCAGCAAACGCAGATCTTCCCGCTTCAAGTCTCTCTATCAGAAACGCGCCTGATCTACGCGGTCTTTGAAGACCGCTTGCAGATTTGGTCGGTCAGCGCAAACGGCATCAAGGGACACGCGGTAAAGATCAATCCATACGAATTGGAACAGAAGGTAAGTGCTTTTGCCCGCGAATGCGCCACGCCCCCCGGTCCACAATCCAGCCAGGACGACCTCCTCAGGACTGACAAGGCACTGGGCGCTCTTTTCCTGGAGCCTGTCCTGGCCGAAATCTCGCCCGGCCAACCAGTGGTCGTTGAGATGGACGAGAAGTTGTCTAGCCTTCCGCTGGTTGCTCTTGTGCGCTCTGATGGACGCTTTTTTGGACAAGACTATGCTGTAACTGCGTCTCCGGGAATTTACCGCGAGAACGATCTTCGCCGGTCGGTGCCTGTGGCCAACGGTTCCCCTATGCTGGTGGTGCAAGGCTCGAGCAACTTGCCTGGTCAAGATGAACTGGTAGACAAGATTGTGGCGGAGTTTTCCCATGCGACGGTACTGACGCCGAAGCACGCTTCCCGCTCAGAGATGGATCTCAAGTTGCCGGCCAGTGAGATCCTCCTGGTAATAAGCCACGGCATTCACGACGCCTCCGGCACGGTCCTGGTGTTGGGAGATGAGCGAATCCGGGCTGAAGATATTCGTCCAACACTCCTCAAGCGATTGAAATTAGCGGTGCTGGAAGCTTGCTCCAGCGGAGCAAGCAACGAGAATGGTCCGTCTGACCCCGCAAATCTGGTGCGCGCATTTCAGGCTGCGGGCGTCCCGAATGTCATTTCCACCCGCTGGGATGTGGACTCCCAGAGCACATCAGAATTTATGGCCGTCTTCTTTCAACATTTGGGCAAAGGCGAAACCGCCGCACAAGCCATGTTTCATGCAAGGAACAACGTCCTCCGCGCTCACAGTCATCCTTACTTTTGGGCCGGCCTGGATCTGGCCGGACGAGCAAACTAGACCCAAGCCTCCTATAATTGGGCGCGCCCTGGCTAGGGAAAAGTTGCGGGGCTCCGTTTAGTGCTTTAAGGAGAAGAAAGCCCATGGACAGACGTGATTTGCTCAGAGGTCTGCTTGCAATGCCCATTGCCAGCACGTTGGGCGCCGGCCAGCATAAAGCCAAAGGCAGCAGCTACCCGCCCCGTCCCGCAGCGTCAGGAAAGCTAAGTGTCGTAGTTGACGGGGCATTTGCGATCGTGGTGCAGAAGGACCGTGGTTCGCGCATCCGGATATTCACGCCGAGAGAGGAGAACGATAAGCATCAGTTTTATTTCTTTGATGACCCCAAACGGCGCGACCACAAGGGCCCTCTCAGACCCCAGCCGACGAACCGGGTATACAACTTTGAACTGTCGTCTGAAGGGCTGAGAACCCAAACCGAACCGGAGATTGACACAGGACTGGCCTCGTTCAATGTTCGCACTGACGAGTGGTGCCAGAAAGACTATTTCGTGACCATAGATCTTCCCGTTCCCAAGAGGATCACGTTCACTCCACCGCCAGCGCCGGTGAAATTCAGGCACCATGATCGCCATGGCTGCATGCCGGTCAATCATGTTCTTGAATACGACGTGACTGACCAGTCCAAGGTGAGGATGATGTTGGGTGAAGATCTGATTGGACCAACGCCTTGCGCCGAGCTGATAAGGCGGTATCAGGATGAATGCAGGAAGCACGGCGAAGAACGGCCGGGATCTTCCCGCACCGGCGAGGACCACAAACGTGGTGAATGTTCGGACGTGCCCAAAGAGTATGCGTCCACCTGTCCGGAGTCCGGATGGACGTTCTTTTTCGGGGTTGGCCTGCTGGCAAGCCCCCACGATGAAGAAGAACGGAAGGAGCACGCGATCAGGTTTTTCAATAAGCAGATTCTCAAGTCCTTTCCGGGCTTGCAAGAGAGACTTGAGATAGAAAAGCTTGGGCGAAGAGGTGAGCCATGCAAGAATGAAACCTATAGCTCACAGGCAACTCTGGCACCCGCGATCCTGAGACCAGGGTTGCTGGGAGAACCCAGGCTTCTTGAAGCCTCACACATCATCGACTGTCAGCTCACTGGACCTGTGGTGAACTTCCCAAGTTAGCGAAAACACTTGCCGTAATCCAGTCCGGGCTTCCCATACTCACTTTCGGGGAAGCCCGGCTTTTTGTTGTTTGCTTTGCGTCTTACGGTGTCGTCACGAATCCGCAACGAAAGCGCAACCCGTGGGAGCGTACTGCCCTGCGGAAACGTGGAACTCTCGGCCTTCAGTCCTCGTATGTGTCTCCATGATGGAGTGCGCCCTATGCTCGGGTGGAATGGTCTCCTCCCGGTTCCGCTCCGTTGTCGCTCAGGAGGCCCTGAAATGACGGAACGGATTGCAGAAGCAGCACCACGTCTCAAGACCAGAATTTCCAGCCAGCTTCTTCCTCAGCGCGTTGACAATGCTTATCGCGGTCACAAGCTCGCGCTCTGGCTCTTTGCCCTGCTCATGTTAATGAAGATCGCTATGAGCCTTAACTCCATCTTCAACGGTTACTCGGTGGCGACTTCCGCCGACGGAATCCCCCTTGACACGTTTCCCTCCGCCGCCGCACAGACGGTGGTTGCCATGTTCGCGATCTGGGGACTCGCCCAGTTCATGTTTTGTCTGCTATGTATCTTGGTTTTGGTTCGATATCGCAGCATGGTTCCCTTCATGTTTGCGTTGCTTCTACTAGAACACCTGAGCAGAAAATTGGTTCTCCAGTTCATACCTATTGTCAGGACCGGAACGCCACCCGGCTTTTACGTGAACCTTGGACTCCTGGCAATGATGATCGTCGGCTTGGCGTTATCGCTGTGGAGCCGAAACGATCTTCAGGCACAGGAGTGACCGCACAGCGCCGTTTGTCCCCCTCAGCACTCAGCCCTTCTTGCTTGGTCACGAACATCCCGGTCTGGATTAACCAGAGTTTTTGGAGTGTCTGGCGAACACGGGCTTGGTCCGAATAACCGACTCGGCGAAGCTAGGATGCCTCGGGTCCAAGAGCGGCGATTGCCAATTTACTCCATTGTTTGTATGGGGATAGATGATAATCAAAAAGCAATTGACATTTCATTAGTGTTGTAGTTAACTATAACAGTGTGCTTCGCCTTGGGAATGCTACGCACTGATTCCGAAAATCCCAACTGAAATACCTCAGCGATTAGCCCGACCCGAGCCGCACAAGAAGAAATGAATTCGTAAGGAGAATCAAACATGAAATCTCTTCGTTGTATGCTACCTGTTGTTCTGCTGTCGTTCTCAACCATCGCCTTCGCGCAGTCCGACGCGCACAAGTCTGCCGCACCGCCGGACGCGCAAAAGACTGCCGCACCGTCCGACGCGCAAACGTCTTTCGACAAACTCAAAGCTCTCGCTGGTACCTGGCACGCCACAATCACCACTGACCCGCCGATGAAAGAGATGGGAAATGGCGCGATTGGGGACGTCACGCTGCGCGTGACCTCCCGCGGCAACGCTCTGGTGCATGAGATGGGCGAGGCCGGAAAAGACGATCCCACGAAGTACGATCATCCGGTTACCATGTTCTATCTGGACGGTGATCGGCTGCTCTTGACGCATTATTGTGATGCCGGAAACCGGCCTCGTATGGCCGCCAGGGTGTCGCCGGACGGGAAGACCGTGGAATTTGATTTTCTCGACGTCGCCGGAAACACCAAGTATGGCCACATGCAGCACGCAGTGTTCACCTTTATCGACGCGAACCATCACACCGAGGACTGGACGTTTGAGTTGAAGGGCGACAAGCTGATGCACGCGCACCTGGACTTGCAGCGCGCAAATCAGCAAACAGCCGCCGCCCGTTAGAGGCAACCTGAAACCTGATGGACCATGAGTGGAATGACAATCAGCCGATTTACCGCCAGCTTCGCGACCGTGTCGTCGCGATGATACTCGACGGCGTTCTCAAGGAAGGCGATCCGTTGCCCTCCGTGCGCACAGTCGCCGCCGATTATCGCGTCAATCCGCTCACGGTCCTGAAAGGCTACCAGCAACTGGTGGACGAAGGGCTGGTCGAAACCAGGCGAGGCCGCGGCATGTTCATCAATGCCGGCGCGCGCAGATTGTTGCTGCAGGGCGAACGAGAGAAGTTTCTTGGCGAAGAATGGCCCAGGGTCCAGGCGACCATTCAGCGGCTCGGACTGAAGGCGGAAGAGCTCCTCAAGGATGCCGGCGCCGCCGCAAACCGCGGGCCGTCCGCGGACACAGCACCGCCGAAAACCGCCGAGTCGAATCCCCCCAAGGAGGAACGCTGAAGCCATGGCATGCATAGAAGCCCGCGGCCTCCGCAAGGCCTTCGGCACAACCATCGCATTGGACGGCATCAACTTGCGTGTTGAAGAAGGCCGCATCCTGGGACTCATCGGTCCCAACGGCGCCGGCAAGACCACTGCGCTCAACGCGATTCTGGGCCTCACCTCATACCAGGGAGAATTGAACGTGCTGGGACGCAATCCCTGGACGGAGCGCGACCAGCTCATGCGGGATGTCTGCTTCATCGCCGATGTGGCCGTGTTGCCGCGCTGGATGCGGGTGTGGCAGGCGCTGGACTATGTCGCCGGCGTGCATCCGCGATTCGATCGTGCCAAAGCGGAAGGCTTTCTTGCCAGGACCACCATCAAGCGCGGCAGCAAGATCAGGGAATTGTCGAAGGGCATGGTGACCCAGCTGCATCTCGCCCTGATCATGGCCATTGACGCGAAATTGCTGGTGCTGGACGAGCCGACGCTGGGCCTGGACATCCTGTATCGGAAGCAGTTCTACGATTCCCTGCTGACTGACTACTTCGATCGCAACCGCACCATCGTCGTAGCCACACATCAGGTGGACGAGATCCAGCATGTCCTCACCGATGTCATGTTTATCGACCGCGGCCGCATCGTATTCGATTGCAACATGGAAGAACTGGAGGCGCGCTATCTGGAAGTGATGGTGCATCCAGCGCAGATCGCGGCGGCGCGGGCGCTCAAGCCAATGCACGAGCGCGAGGTCTTTGGTCGCAGCATTCTGCTGTTTGATCTGGCGTCCGATCATGTTGATCGCCAGCAACTCGCCGCGCTGGGCGACGTGCGCACACCCAGCATCGCCGACTTGTTCGTTGCCGTCATGG